>NZ_JASCAN010000009.1:0-191612 GCF_029967775.1 Enterobacter sp. V89_11
GAGCACGACCTTGCCAAGGTCGGGGTCGCGAGTTCGAGTCTCGTTTCCCGCTCCAGATTAAAGACATGCGCAATAGCGGGTGTCGCGTAAAAAAGTTTTACGGCGCGTTAGCAAAGCGGTTATGTAGCGGATTGCAAATCCGTCTAGTCCGGTTCGACTCCGGAACGCGCCTCCACTTTCTTCCCTGGCCGGATGGTGGAATCGGTAGACACAAGGGATTTAAAATCCCTCGGCGTTCGCGCTGTGTGGGTTCAAGTCCCACTCCGGCTACCATGGGAAAAAGCAGAATAATCAAAGCAATAAGCAGTGTCGTGAAACCACCGAAAGGTGGTTTTTTTGTGCCTGTTTTTCGCCGTATACCATAGTTTCACCTTTCAACTTCGCCACAATAAGAGGGCAATCATGCCCAACAATGGCCATTACCGATAGGATCTGTTGGCGTCGGTCGTCAGCTGCGAAATCACGGTTTTAAATACTGATGGCACTGTCTCTCTGCGTCACCCGGCCCAGAAGGGTCCTCTAAACCGGGTAACGCAGTCGCACTACCAGGCGGTATGGTACAGCTCGCTAATATCTGCCAGGCTCGCTTCCCGTGGGTTGCCGGCAGTACAGACATCATCATATGCCGCCTGGGCCAGCATCGGGATATCTTCTTTTTGTACTCCAGCCTCACGCAGATGGAGCGGGATGCCCACATCGTGATTAAGCCTGAAGACGGCATCCACGGCAGCATTGCGCGCGTCTGCAAGGCTCAGCCCTTCAACCTTCACGCCCATCGCCCGTGCAATATCGCGGAATTTATCGCCGGTAAAGTCAGCGTTGTAACGCATGATATGAGGCAGCAAAATGGCATTCGCCACGCCGTGCGGTGTGTCATAAAAAGCACCCAGCGGGTGCGCCATACCGTGAACCAGCCCCAGGCCAACGTTGGAAAAGCCCATGCCGGCAACATACTGGCCCAGCGCCATCGCCTCGACGGCATCTCGATCGCCCTTGACTGAATCGCGCAGCGCGCCGGCAATAATCTCAATCGCCTTGATGTGTAGCGCATCGGTCAAGGCCCATGCGCCCCGGGTGATATACCCTTCAATCGCATGAGTCAGCGCATCAACGCCGGTTGCTGCTTTCAGCACTGGCGGCATACCGTCCATCATATCTGCATCGATAAAAGCGACCTGCGGAATGTCGTGCGGATCGACGCAAACAAATTTACGCCGCTTCTCTTCATCAGTGATCACGTAGTTAATGGTCACTTCAGCCGCTGTTCCGGCTGTAGTGGGAATGGCCAGAACGGGTACACTGGGGTTACGGGTTGGGGACAGGCCTTCAAGGCTACGAACATCCTTAAACGCCGGGTTATTGTTGATAATGCCGATTGCCTTACAGGTATCCTGAGGCGAGCCGCCCCCGATAGCGATAAGGTAATCTGCGCCGCTGTTCTGAAAAACACCCAGCCCTTCCTGTACTATTCCGATTGTCGGGTTAGGAAGCACGCCGGAGTATATTTCCCAGGCCAACCCCGCTTCGTCCAGCTTATCCGTGACCTTCGCCACCACGCCACACTGTATCAGCGTCCTGTCGGTGACAATCAGCGCTTTTTGATAGCCGCGACGCTTTACCTCATCGCAAAGCATCCCTGTTGCGCCCCGGCCAAACCAGGCCGTTTCGTTCAAAATCATTCTTTTCGCCATGGCATTTCTCCTGTTTGCTATGCGATGTCATTCTTCAATGCGCAGTCCGTAGGTTTTGAATTTTTCCAGCACAATGGCGATAGCATCGTCATCCAGTACCGGGACCGGATCCGTTATTGCCAGCGTGCAAAGGTACAGTTGTGCCAGTACTTCAACTTCATGCGCCAGCCACAGGGCTTTTTCCAGATTTGCTTCACAGGCAATTAAGCCGTGGTGCTGTAACAGCGTTGCTTTGCGGTTCCTGAGGGCAAAGGCGACATAGTCGGACAACTCGCGTGTCCCAAATGTGGCATATGGCGCGCAGGGTATGGAATTACCGCCTGCGGCGGCAATCATGTAATGAATGGCCGGGATAGGGCGGTTAAGAATAGACACGGCGGTACAGTGCACCGCATGGTTATGCACCACCGCCTGCGCATCCGGGCGCGTCTGGTAGGCGGCCATATGGAAACGCCACTCGCTGGAAGGCAGTTTGCCCTGTTCATGCTGACCGTCGGCATCAATATAAACGATGTGTGACTCCGTCAGTTTTTCATAGGGGATCCCCGTTGGCGTTATCAATATCCCGTCCTGATAGCGCACGCTGACGTTGCCAGCCGTGCCCTGATTTAACCCCAGGCGGGTCATTTCCAGGCAGGTATCAATAATCTGCCGCGCCAGTCTATTTCGTTCCATTTTTTTACCTCTCTTGATGATCTAAAGCACCAGCAGGACAAGCCTGTTGTCCTGATGAATTAACCGTATATTTGCGCACCATCTTTATAGGGAATAACGCTAAAAGAATTCCGGTGGTTTCACTTTGTGATCGCCGTCAATTAATAGTCGGGAATTGATCCTTATTCGATTAATTCATTTCGGTAAAAATGACCGATTCAGAAGATTTTTATTCAAACAGTCGTTTTGATGATTTTTACCGTGAAAATGCCCGTTTCCGGAGTAATGCATTAAATCGGTCACTGGGGTTGTGGTTTTTCATGTTTATTTTCCCCGATGGGGGTTGTTTTTATTAAATTTAAAGTGATAACGATCACATAAAAATATCGCGTTGCCGTTAAATGTGATTGTCATCATATTCGCCCCCCTTTTTTACATGAAAATGCATTCACGAGATCATTCCGATCGCCAGATTCGCGCCAGTAAGAGTAAAGCACCTTTTTATTTTTACCGTCTGGCAAGAAAGGAAAGTCACATTCTGACGCTTCTGACTAACGAGGGTGTTATGGGAAATACAACAATACCAACGCAGAGTTTTCGTGCGGTCAATGCCGGGCAAGCCCAGCGTTACATTATTCCTTTCGCGTTACTCTGCTCACTGTTTTTTCTTTGGGCAGTCGCTAATAACCTGAATGACATTTTACTCCCCCAGTTTCAGCAAGCCTTTACCCTGACAAACTTCCAGGCTGGCCTGATACAATCTGCGTTCTATTTCGGCTACTTTGTCATTCCAGTTCCTGCCGGGATACTGATGAAAAAACTCAGCTATAAGGCAGGTATTATTACCGGGTTGTTTTTATATGCCATTGGTGCTGCATTATTCTGGCCTGCGGCTGAGTTAATGAATTATACATTGTTTCTTGTCGGTCTTTTTATTATAGCGGCGGGGTTAGGTTGCCTTGAAACTGCTGCTAACCCCTTTGTGACAGTGCTGGGGCCAGAGAGTGGCGGTCATTTCCGTCTTAATCTGGCGCAAACTTTTAATTCTTTTGGCGCTATTATTGCCGTTGTGTTTGGACAAAGCCTAATTTTGTCTCACGTGCCGCATCACTCTCAGGCGGTACTCGATAAAATGACGCCAGAACAGCTAAGCATTTATAAGCACAGCCTGGTGTTATCCGTACAAACGCCTTATATGATTATCGTGGCAATTGTATTGTTGGTCGCCCTGCTGATTATGTTGACCAAATTTCCGGTCCTTCAGAGCGATAATCACGTCGACGGCACACAAAGCACATTTTCTGCCTCTCTTTCCCGTCTGGTCCGTATTCGCCACTGGCGCTGGGCGGTGCTGGCGCAGTTCTGCTATGTCGGCGCGCAAACTGCCTGCTGGAGCTATCTGATCCGGTACGCTATTGAAGAGATCCCCGGTATGACGCCAGGTTTCGCCGCCAACTACCTGACCGGCACCATGGTGTGCTTCTTCATCGGTCGTTTTACCGGTACATGGCTAATCAGCCGCTTCGCACCGCATAAAGTACTGGCCGCTTATGCCCTGCTTGCCATGGTGCTATGCCTGTTCTCCGCCGTATTCGGCGGCCATTTCGGCCTACTGGCGCTAACGCTGTGCAGTGCATTTATGTCTATTCAGTACCCAACCATTTTCTCCCTTGGGATTAAGAACCTGGGTCAGGACACCAAATACGGCTCGTCATTCATCGTCATGACCATTATCGGCGGCGGGATTGTGACGCCGGTCATGGGCTTTGTCAGCGATGCTGCAGGCAATATCCCAACAGCAGAACTGGTTCCGGCAGTGTGTTTTGCCGTCATCTTCATCTTTGCCCGTTTCCGTTCGCAAGCGGCAACGAATTAAATCTGTATCCGAAAACGTGAGGGATCTGTCATGAAAAAAATCAGCTTACCGAAAATAGGTATTCGTCCGGTGATTGATGGTCGTCGTATGGGGGTTCGTGAGTCTCTGGAGGAGCAAACCCTGAATATGGCCACCGCCACCGCCGCGCTGCTCACTGAAAAGCTTCGTCACCCCAACGGCGAGCAAATTGAATGCGTCATTGCTGACAGTTGCATTGCGGGGATGGCCGAATCCGCCGCCTGTGAAGAAAAATTCAGCAGCCAGAACGTCGGCGTGACCATCACCGTGACGCCGTGCTGGTGCTACGGGAGCGAAACGATCGATATGGACCCCATGCGTCCGAAAGCCATCTGGGGTTTTAACGGGACTGAACGTCCGGGTGCCGTTTATCTGGCCGCCGCGCTGGCTGCACACAGCCAGAAAGGGATTCCGGCATTCTCTATTTATGGTCATGATGTCCAGGACGCCGACGACACCTCGATTCCCGAAGATGTTGCGGAAAAACTGCTGCGCTTTGCGCGTGCCGGTTTAGCCGTCGCCAGTATGAAAGGGAAAAGCTATCTCTCCATTGGGGGGGTGTCGATGGGGATTGCCGGTTCCATCGTCGACCCTAACTTCTTCGAATCCTGGCTGGGGATGAAGGTACAGGCAGTTGATATGACTGAACTGCGCCGCCGCATTGATCAGAAAATCTTCGATGAAACCGAACTGGAAATGGCGCTGGCCTGGGCGGACAAAAACTTCCGCTACGGCGAAGACCAGAACGCGCAGCAGTATAAGCGTAACGAAGCGCAGAACCGCGAGGTGCTGAAAGAGAGCCTGCTGATGGCGATGTGTATCCGCGACATGATGCAGGGCAACCCAGCACTGGCGGAAAAAGGGCGGGTGGAAGAATCGCTGGGCTACAACGCCATTGCGGCAGGCTTCCAGGGCCAGCGTCACTGGACCGATCAATACCCGAACGGCGATACCGCCGAAGCGTTGCTTAACAGCTCCTTTGACTGGAATGGCGTGCGTGAACCCTTTGTCGTCGCGACCGAAAATGACAGCCTCAACGGCGTGGCGATGCTAATGGGCCATCAGTTGACCGGCACAGCACAGGTGTTCGCCGACGTGCGCACCTACTGGTCTCCAGAAGCGGTAGCGCGCGTGACCGGTCAACCGCTCAGCGGTCTGGCTGAGAAGGGTATTATCCACCTGATCAACTCCGGCTCTGCGGCTCTCGATGGCTCATGCAAACAGCGCGGCAGCGATGGCAATCCAACAATGAAGCCATTCTGGGACATTAGCCAGCAGGAGGTTGATGCCTGCCTGGCGGCCACCGAATGGTGTCCGGCGATACATGAATATTTCCGCGGCGGCGGTTTCTCTTCTCGCTTCCTGACCGAAGGTGGCGTGCCGTTCACCATGACCCGCGTGAATATCATCAAAGGTCTTGGCCCGGTTCTGCAGATTGCAGAAGGCTGGAGCGTGGAACTGCCGAAAGAGATGCACGATCAGCTTGACGCCCGTACCAACTCAACCTGGCCGACCACCTGGTTTGCACCACGTCTGACGGGTAAAGGTCCCTTTACCGACGTTTATTCCGTGATGGCGAACTGGGGGGCAAACCATGGCGTGCTGACCATCGGCCACGTTGGCGCTGACTTCATCACCCTGGCATCAATGCTGCGAATTCCAGTCTGCATGCATAACGTGGAAGAGTCGAAGGTCTATCGTCCTTCCGCCTGGGCTGCGCACGGCATGGATAGCGAAGGCCAGGATTACCGCGCCTGTCAAAACTATGGCCCGCTGTACAAACGTTGAGTAACGTCTTTGCCCGGTAGCGTATGTTTACCGGGCCTGTAAAACACCGAATTGCAGGCCGGATAAGCGACACGTTAGCCGGCGACGTTTCAGGAGTTGCTATGAAACAAGAGGTTATTCTGGTTCTCGACTGCGGAGCGACCAATATCCGGGCCATTGCCGTTGACCGGCAGGGCAAAATTATCGCCCGTGCCGCTACGGCAAATGCCAGCGACATCGCCATAGAAAATAACGCCTGGCACCAGTGGTCTCTCGAGGCCATTATGCAACGCTTCGCGGACTGTTGCCGCTCGCTGAAGACGAGTCTGGCAAACTGTCGTGTTCGCGGCGTCACGGTGACCACCTTCGGCGTTGATGGCGCGCTGGTCGATGAGCACGGCAGGCTGCTCTACCCAATCATCAGCTGGAAATGCCCACGCACCGCCGAAGTGATGAAAAATATTGGCCGCTTGCTGTCACCTCAGCGGCTTCAGGACATTTCCGGCGTGGGGGCATTTGGCTTCAATACGCTGTATAAGCTGGTGTGGCTAAAAGAAAATCACCCGCAGCTGTTGGAACAGGCACACGCCTGGCTGTTTATCTCGTCGCTGATTAACCACCACCTGACCGGCGAATTCACCACCGACGTTACTATGGCAGGGACCAGCCAGATGCTGGATATTCAACAGCGCGATTTCAGCCATGAAATTTTGCAGGCTGCGGGTTTGCCGCGTCGGCTCTTCCCACGTCTGGTGGAAGCCGGTGAGCTCGTCGGTAATTTACAGTCTGATGCTGCCCAATGGCTTGACCTACCCGCCGGTATCCCGGTGATTTCCGCCGGACACGATACCCAGTTTGCGCTGTTTGGTGCAGGTGCCGCGGCGGATGAACCCGTCCTCTCCTCGGGAACATGGGAGATCCTGATGGTGCGCAGTGCGCAGGTCAACACGCCGCTGCTCAGTCGCTACGTCGGTTCTACCTGCGAACTGGACAGCCAGCCAGGGCTGTATAACCCTGGCATGCAGTGGCTGGCATCGGGCGTACTTGAATGGGTACGTAAACTGCTTTGGACCGAAGAGACGCCCTGGCAAACGCTGATTGAGACAGCCCGCCGCATACCCATGGGGTCCGAAGGGGTGAAAATGCACTGTGATCTCCTCGGCTGTCAGCATGCAGGCTGGGAGGGCGTCACACTCAACACCACACGCGGTCATTTTTATCGCGCTGCGCTGGAGGGCCTCACCGGGCAGCTGGCGCAGAATCTGCGCACGCTGGAAAAGATTGGTCACTTCAACGCGACTGAACTGCTGCTGGTCGGCGGTGGCAGCCGTAACATGCTGTGGAACCAGATCAAAGCCAATATGCTCGGCATCCCCATCAAGGTACTTGATGATGCAGAAACCACTGTCGCGGGGGCAGCCCTGTTTGGCTGGTACGGGGTCGGAGAATTTACGAGCCCGGAACATGCCAGAGCGCAGATGCATTATCAGTACCGCTACTTCTTTCCGGAAACCGAATCTGCACCGATCGAGGGAGTTTGAGATGTTAAAAACGATTTCACCGTTAATATCACCTGAACTACTGAAAGTCCTGGCCGAAATGGGCCACGGCGATGAGATTATTTTTTCTGATGCCCATTTCCCCGCCCACACTATGGGACCGCAGGTTATACGCGCCGATGGGCTAAAGGTCAGCGAATTGCTGCATGCAATTATCCCGCTGTTTGAGCTCGACAGCTACGCGCCGCCACTGGTGATGATGGCTGCAGTTGAGGGTGACTCCCTCGATCCCCGTGTTGAGGCTCGCTATCGCGATGCGCTTTCACGTCAGGCACCCTGTCCGGCAATTACCCGCATTGACCGCTATGCGTTTTACGCACGTGCCAAAAAATCCTTTGCGATCGTTGTCACAGGGGAGTGTGCTAAATACGGGAATATTCTTTTAAAAAAGGGGGTAACGCCGTAATCTCATGCCGGTGCGCCCGCCAGCGCGGGCGTGTATCGAATGATGGGTGAGAAAAAATGAAAGAGGCACGTCAGCAAACGATAATCGACCTGTTGATTCAGCATCATAGTCTGACGACGGACGTTTTATCCACCCAGCTTAACGTCAGTAAAGAGACCATTCGCCGCGATCTCAGCGAACTGCAGGCGCAGGGAAAAGTGCTGCGCAACCATGGTCGGGCGAAATATATTCACCGGGAAAACCAGGACAGCGGCGATCCTTTTCATATTCGCCTTAAGAGCCACTTCACGCATAAAGCGGATATCGCCAGAGAAGCGCTGGAGTGGATTGAAGCCGGGATGGTCATTGCTCTGGATGCCAGCTCAACCTGCTGGTATCTTGCGCGTCAACTGCCTGACATCGATATTCAGGTCTTTACTAACAGTCACCCCATCTGTCTGGAACTGGGCAAACGTGAACAGATTCAACTTATTAGCTCCGGCGGTAAACTCGAGCGTAAGTATGGCTGCTACGTTAACCCCTCGTTGATTTCACAACTCAAAGTGCTGGACATCGACCTGTTTATCTTCTCCTGCGAAGGGATAGACAGTCATGGAGGGTTGTGGGATTCCAACAGGGTCAACGCTGGCTTCAAATCGCTGCTACTCAAGCGCGCTTCTCAGTCTTTATTGTTGATAGATAAGAGTAAGTTTAATCGTTCAGGGGAGGCCAGAATTGGGCACCTGGATGAGGTAACGCATATTGTGTCTGACACACAACTGAATGAATCAGGGCTGAGACAATAAGCCACCTGACACATTATGACGCAATTAAGTCTATTAGGGATGTGTTTGTTCGCGATAGCGTTAACGTATTATTCATTCCGTATAAGGTTTTTAACGCGGGGGAGGGTAAACAAAAGATGTTAGCAGCACAAATAAGAAGGGGATTACCCTTAAATAAGGGCATCTACAAGAACAGCCATACATTCAGAATAATTATAAATATTTCTTAGCCGCATCCAGAATTTCCTGAGAAGTCAGCTCCCTGTCCGACGCCACATAAACCACTTCATGATCGCCGGTCAGAGAAGGAAAACCTGCGGACATTATCTGCAGGTTTATCGCTTCACCATTTGGATATTCCTGCCGTATGGATGTAATACCCTTAAGCACGGTGACAACATTGCTCGGTTTACCATTGAAAAAGACGATGACTTTCTTCATATCTCACCTTGTTGGTCGTTATCTGCTTAAGCACCTTCTCTGTGAAGGCGAGGGGAATCAGGACGGCGCGAAAATTTTTGTCTGGCTGTCAGGTCTGTCTGCGAATGTCATCGTCGATTTGCAGAAAATGCATTTAGCGCCATACGGATTTTTTTCAGACACATCAAAAATCGACGTTCTGTATTGGGAGCCATGACAACATGGGCATCTGAAGTGAATATTTAAGTTGATATCATTTACCTTTTTTAACATTAGCGGTATTTAATTTTCGAAAAAGCGTTGCATTTGTACTTTCTTTGGTTTTTGCAATCATTCGGAAATAAAAGCAAGCAATCATCTTCGTGAACGTGTATGGTGACAGTCGTTTAAATCAGGAGATGCCTATGTCAGGACGTAAAAATACACAATTCCGTCGCAATTACTTAGTTAAATGTCCATGTCCAAACTGTTCAAAAGACTCTGAGCATAGTTTCAGCCGTGTACAAAAAGGGGCTCAACTTGTCTGCCCACACTGCAGCACTCTTTTCAAAACCGCTCAAAAATTCTAAAAATGCATTTGCCAGATGATGAATTTGCGTCTTTACAGACAATCTCATTTGGCAAAGCAACATTGAAGAAGTGATGCTTTTGGAGGTTGCCTGACCTCTTACGCACTTTGATATTTTACAAGCAGCTCGCTTCTGCTTTAAGACTCTTCGTGCAGCAGACCTGCACTTCATCACATCGGTCAGCACACTCTTTCTACGAGAAAAATATGCTGACCTGTTGCTCAGAAAAAGCCTTCTAATCCAGGACCCGTCTACTCAGGAAAAATCCATCATCGTGATCGCGGGTCCGTGATAACTTTATCTATCGCAAAGTATTACGCTTGCAGCAGCAGGGCCTTTTTCGCCACTCTGGATAGCAAATTCGACTTTCTGGCCTTCAAAGAGAGTTTTAAAATCATCACCCTGCAGAGCAGAAAAGTGCACAAACACATCTTTGCTACCATCGACAGGAGAGATAAAACCGAAACCTTTATCTTCGTTAAACCACTTAACCAAACCTATAATTCTTGAAGACATGCAGACTCCTTGTGAGTATTTGAAATGCTAAGAAACGTATAATATTAAACGTATGGACTCAAAAGGAGGGGATATCAGCGATAGCGCCTGGTTATGAGGACTGCCGGGTAAAATTTTTTACGCTCGTGTGTGGATTAAACCAACGACTTCATTAATGCATGAGGCGGGAGAATTAGCAATTTTTATTTTAGCCTTCCGGAAGGCTCACATAAAAAGTGTCACGCTGCATTAGCTTAAAATTAATTTGTGTGTATAGTTAATGCATGTTTTCTAAGAGGATCTTATTTGTCTCGTAAAATGACAGGAATTGTCAAAAGTTTTGATATGCACAGTGGTAAAGGCCTAATCATCCCTTCAGATGGTCGAAAGGACGTTTTTCTCCACATTTCAGCCTTTAATAACAACGAAAAAGAAACGCTCCTTCCCGGGATTCGCGTTGAGTTCTGTCGCATTAACGGACTCAGCGGACCGATGGCCGCAAATGTCTATCTTTCATAAATAATCAGCGAAGATGTTAATAGAGGTATATTGAATCAACCGCGTCGCATCGCCTGACATATATTTACAGTTATGCGCGACATGCGTATGACACGCGTATGAATTACACCCCGCCTAAATAGGCTTTTCTTACCTCCTGGTTTCCCAGCAACTCCTCGCCGCTGCCGCTGAGGCGAATTTGCCCGTTGACCATGACGTAGCCACGGTCAGAAAGCTTCAGAGCATGATGCGCATTTTGCTCTACCAGAAAAATGGTCATGCCGTTGCGAGCCAGCTCGCGCAGCGTCTGGAAGATCTGCTTAACCACTATGGGCGCCAGACCCAGGCTGGGTTCATCCAGCAGTAGCAGTTTAGGGCGGCTCATTAGCGCGCGGGCGATGGCAAGCATTTGCTGTTCTCCGCCGGACATGGTCATGGCTCGCTGTTTACGGCGTTCTTTGAGGCGCGGGAACAACTCAAACATGCTCTGCATATCGTCGGCGGCAAATTGATTGCCGACAGGAATGGTCCCCATCAGCAGGTTCTCTTCAACCGTCATATCCGGAAAAATACGCCGCCCCTCGGGTGCCTGCGCTATGCCGCCGGAGGCCACATAGTGAGTAGATTTATGGCTGATGTCTTCGCCGCAAAACAGGATCTGCCCGTTACGAATACGCGGCTGGCCAAAAATAGACATCAGCAATGTCGATTTACCCGCGCCATTCGCGCCGATAAGCGCCACCGTTTCCCCTTTATGCACTTCGAGGGATACCTGCTTCAGCGCCTGGATCACGCCATAGAACACATCCACCTCGCGAAATGCCAGCAGCGGCTCATTCATAGGGTGACCTCGCTTTCATCGGTGCCCAGATAGGCGGCAATCACCTTTTCGTCATGCTGGATCTGCTCAGGTTTCCCCCGGGCAATCACATCGCCATGGTCGAGCACAATAATGTCGTCCGATATTTCCATCACCATCCCCATGTCGTGCTCAATCAGTAATACCGTTATGCCGTGGTTGTCGCGCAGAAAACGAATAATGTTACTCAGCTTATGTGTCTCTACCGGGTTCAGCCCGGCGGCGGGTTCATCCAGACAGATCATTTCCGGGCCGGTGCACATGGCCCGCGCGATCTCCAGGCGCCGTTGTTGACCGTACGACATCTCGCCCGCCAGGCGGTTGGCGCACTCCACAAGATCGACCACCTCCAGCCAGTAAAAGGCCCTGTCCAGCGCGTCGTTTTCCGCCCGTCGGTACGCTGGCGTATTGAATACGCCAGCCAGCAGGTTGCGATTGACGCGCATGTGCTGGGCCACGAGCAGGTTTTCCACGACCGACATCTCGCGAAAAAGACGAATATTTTGAAAGGTGCGCGCAAGTCCGGCGCGGTTCACCAGGTGAGTGCCGCCGAACATTTTGTAGAACAGGCGTTGCCCAAACTGCGCAGGGTGGATCCAGTCTCCTGGCTGGAATTTTTGCCCGAGGATCTGAATGACGTTGGTCGTCTTATTGCGCGTATTGAAGAAAATATTGCCGCCGGAAGCCTTATAGAAACCGGTCAGGCAGTTGAAGACGGTGGTTTTTCCCGCGCCGTTTGGGCCAATAAGCGCAGTAATTGAACCGCGCTGCACGTCCAGGTTGACGTCGTTTAACGCCTTGATCCCGCCGAAATGCATCATCAGATGTTCAACGCTTAATATCGTTCCGTTCATGGCGCTACGCCCTTACGCACGGCAAACCCGCTGCGGTTAATGCGGATCAACCCGCGTGGACGCCAGATCATCATCACCACCATCAGCATGCCAAACAGCAAAACCCGGTACTCGGCAAAACTGCGCAGCAGCTCCGGCGTCACCGTGAGCACAAACGCCGCCAGCACCACGCCAAGCGTTGAGCCCATACCGCCGAGCACCACAATCGCCAGGATCAGCGCCGATTCAAAAAAGGTAAACGATGTCGGGTTGACAAAGCCCTGATAAGTGGCAAAAAACACCCCGGCGATGCCGGCAGTCGACGCGCCAAGCGTAAAGGCCGAGAGCTTGACCAGCACATGATTTAATCCCATTGAGCGACAGGCGATTTCATCTTCCCGCAGGGCTTCCCACGCCCGACCAATCGGCATCCGCGTCAGACGATGCTTGATATACAGCACCAGCATCACCACCAGGAACAGCACCGTGTAGATAAAGATAAACTTCATGTTCGGGTTGTAGGTCAGATGGAAAAATTCGTGAAAGGGCACGCCTCCTTCTTTGGCACGGCGGCCAAACTCCAGTCCGAAAAAGGTGGGAGGCGGGGCAGAAACGCCGTTCGGGCCACCGGTGAAGGTCAGCCAGTTGTTGAGGATCAGGCGAATAATCTCCCCAAAGCCAAGCGTGACGATCGCCAGGTAATCACCGTGCATGCGCAGCACCGGAAAGCCGAGCAGGGCGCCGGCCGCGGCAGCCATAATTGCCGCCAGCGGCAGCATGCTCCAGAATCCTAATCCCAGATACTGATACCCCAGCGCCAGCCCGTAAGCGCCGATGGCATAAAAAGCGACATAACCGAGATCCAGAAGCCCGGCCAGACCGACCACAATATTCAGCCCGAGACCGAGAAGCACGTAGATAAGACCAAGAATGGCGACGGTGAGAACGTACTTGGTGGCAACAAAGGGAAAGCAGATCGCAAGGGCGATAATCAGCGGGATTATCCAGCGCATACGGCTTTTGTATTCCGGCGGCCGGACATAAACCCCCGCGCTGTCGGCTTCAAAACGTGCCTGGAAACGTGCACCCGGAGCGGTACCTAAAAAAGCGCTCAGCAGAAAACGGCCCAGCATCACGATGCCGACTATCCATGCGAGCCGCTGTCCGGCGAAATTAAAGCTGTATCCGTCCAGCACCACGCCGGCAATCGGGCCAAAAATTATTAACGCAATCAGCCCGGAAAAAATGGCGTCCAGAATGCAGCGCTTAAGCGAAAAGCCGTGAGAGGTCATCGTATTCTCCTTCACACTTTGGCGACAATCGGGCGGCCAAGCAGACCCTGAGGACGAAAAATCAGGATCAAGACCAGCAAGCCAAACGAGAACACATCTTTATAATCTGAGTTCACCATGCCGGAAAATTGCGCCTCGGCGACGCCCAGAATCAACCCGCCGAGCATCGCACCGGGCAGGGAGCCAATCCCGCCGAGCACCGCTGCGGTAAACGCCTTGATGCCAATGACAAATCCGACGTAGAAATCGAAGGTGCCGTAATTCATGGTGATGAGCACACCCGCCAGACCGGCCATCGCCGCGCCAATCACAAAGACCAGCGAAATGATTCTGTCGGTGTTAATGCCCAGAATGGAGGCCATTTTGCGGTCCTGCTGCACCGCACGGCACATCCGCCCAAGCCGGGTATTGTTGATTATCCATGTCAGCAACAGCATGCCGGCGAACGAGGCAACCAGAATAAACACTTTGGTGTAGGTTATCTGAACGAACCCCTCACCAATATGCAGGCGAAGTACGCCATCCAGCATCGTGGGCACCCCTTGCTGACGCGGCCCCTGGCTCAGCTGCGCGTAGTTTTGCAAAATCAGAGACATCCCGATGGCGGAGATAAGCGGTGCCAGACGGGTAGAGTTACGTAGCGGCTTATAGGCAATGCGCTCGATAGTCCAGCCGTAAACACCGGTCACCACAATCGTGAAGATCAGCGTACCGAGGATAAGCAACGGGAACGACTGCAGGCCGAAGAAGGAGAGCAGCGCCAGGCCAATGGCGCAGAGGTAGGCGGAGATCATATACACTTCGCCGTGGGCGAAATTAATCATACCAATGATGCCATACACCATGGTGTAGCCGATGGCGATTAATCCATACACGGAGCCCAGCGTTAAGCCATTTATTAACTGTTGCAGGAAGAATGTACTCATCATAGCGCGCTCGTTATTTTAAGCTGCGCGGCACGCGCAGCCTGATGTTTATTACGCGCCGACAGGCGAACCTGCCGGCGTTGAGCGTGACTCCGTCCCGTTACTGAACTTCCTTATATTTTCCGTTATCGTCCCACTGATACACCACGTAGTCAGACACTTTCAGATCGCCTTTGCTGTCCCAGGCTTTTTTGCCCATAACCGTGTCGACGGCATTGGCTTTCAGCCATTCGCTGGCTTTGGCCGAGTCTTTACCGCCCGTAGCCTTGAAGGCCGTGGCAATGGCCTGAACGGAGGCATAAGAGTAGAGGGTGTAACCTTCAGGCTCGAATTTTCCGGCGCGGAATTTCTCAATGACCGCTTTCCCATCCGGGATCAGACGCGGGTCCTTACCAAAGGTCATATAAATCCCCTTGGTATATTGTGGCCCACCCGCCGCGGTCACCATCTCTTCGTTGACGATACAGTCGCCGGAGAAGAATTTCGCCTGCACGCCCTGTTCACGCATCTGGCGAACCAGCGGGCCGGCTTCAGGGTGACAACCGCCGAAGAACACCACATCCGGCTTTTGCGCGCCGATTTTTGTCACCAGCGCGTTAAAGTCTTTCTCACCACGGGATAAGCCCTCATACATCACATCCTGAACCCCGCGCTTCGCCAGCGCAGCTTTGGTAGCGTCTGCCAGCCCCTGACCGTAGGTGTCTTTGTCATGGATGATGACCACACGTTTGGCTTTCAGCTTATCGATAATGAAATCGCTGGCGACCTGGCCCTGCTGGTCATCGCGACCACACATGCGGAACATATCGGTCATGCCTCGTTCGGTAATGAGCGGGTTGGTGGAGCCGGGGGTAATGGCAAGGATCCCCGCGTCGCTGTACACCTCGGAAGCGGGCATTGTGGAAGAAGAGCAGAAATGGCCGACCACCGCGTTGACTTTATCCTGGTCGACCAGGCGGTTGGCGACGGCCACGGCTTGTTTCGGCTCGCAGGCATCATCCCCCTGAACCAGCTTAATCTTCTCGCCGTTAATGCCGCCTGCGGCGTTAATGTCTTCAGCGGCCTGCGTTGCACCGTGCCAGTACTGATCGCCATAGGTGGCGTTTGGGCCGGTAAACGGCCCGGCCACACCAATGACAATATCTGCATGCGCAGAAAATGCCGTCACCAGACAACCGGCCAGCACGAGAGAAAGGGGAGTTCTGATAAATTTCAGCGACATTATTATGTTCCTTAGCAAAGAGGTTTTTGCACCACGGCGTAAACCCGGACGCCGGCGGCGCAGCCAATCCAAAAACACGAGCAAGAACAAAATGCACTAAACGAACAAGATCCAGACAACGCCTGCGTAATACGGCGAGGTTTCCCTGCGCAGGTTCGCGCGAAGAACATTAAGCAAAATCGTTGCCAGAATGGTTAACCCATTGAGCGGGTTGTGACATGTTTGAGTATAGAGTGCGGTGATATGGCACCTTGTGGGACGCGATGAAATTACAGCGGAGATCACATATCGTTAACAACAAAGCCCATAAGTTGTGCAATGGTCACGATTTGCACGTTTTTGCAGCAATAAAGACCTAAACTTCAGATAGGAAAGCCGCGAGATATGTGTCAGGATCTTTTCCTTTTTTATCAGGAGTGTCAGCGATGACTGAAGGCCCATTGAATGAAAGCGAAATGGCGTGGCTGGAAGAGACATTAATGTCTTACGGTCATGACGATGCGTCCGTGATTGACGTGTCTGAACTGGACGGCATGCTTACCGCAGTCCTTTCCGGCCCTGTTGTCGTTGAGCCAGATACCTGGCTGGTGGCCGTGTGGGGTGGTGAGAAATACATTCCGCGCTGGAAAAACGATCGTGAAATGCACCGTTTTATCGATCTCTGCTTTAAGCATATGAACGACATTGCTGAGCGCCTGAGCGAATACCCGGATCAGTTTGAGCCGATGTTTGGTTACAACGATGTCGACGATGAGAGCTATACCGTTGTTGAAGAGTGGTGTTATGGCTATATGCGCGGTGTGGCGTTGACGGACTGGTCAGCCTTACCGGAAGCACTGAAGGCCGATCTTGATGCGATTGCGCTGCACGGTACAGACGAGAACAGCGAGAAGCTGGATGAGCTGAGCGAAGACGAATATAAAGCCAGCATTGAGAGCATTCAGCCTGCGGCACTGCGTTTGTACAATTACTGGGTCGACAACCCACAGCAGCCGGAAGCGAAAAAACCGATTGTTAACGGCACAAAGGTCGGGCGTAACGATCCGTGTCCGTGCGGCAGCGGGAAGAAGTTTAAGAGCTGCTGTTTGCACTAATAAAAAGGGGCTGATTTCAGCCCCTTTTTTGTTAACCCACTTCCGGTAGCATTCCTGCGGCTATCAAGCACTGCACCAGAATAATCATCACTCCGCAGGCAAACACAATGCACAGCAGCGGTTTGCCGCCCATGACGCGGTACCCTTGCTGAGGATGCTGCTGGCGGCTCTTCCAGGCCAGCAGGGAAGGGAGCAGCAGGGCCAGCACGGATAACGCCACACCTGCATACCCCAGCGCCATCACGAACCCACGCGGGTAAAACAGCGCGAACGCGAGAGGAGGCAGGAAGGTGACTGCCCCCGTCTGTAAGCGTCCTGCGGCAGTATTACGACGCTGGAACAGATCGGCCAGGTAATCAAACAGGCCGAGCGCCACGCCCAGGAATGAGGTGGCCAGCGCCAGGTCGGCAAACAGATGGACCGCCAGCTCAACGTGCGGGGAGGTGACAACCTCACGCAGTGCCAGCAGAAAGCCGTTCAGGCCAGCGTGTTCCGCCATCAGCCCGGTAAAGGTCGACGCGTCAATGCTCCCCAGCGTCACCAGTTGCCAGAAAATATAGGCAATCAGCGGGATGGCGCTCCCCACCATAAAGACGCGGCGTAGCTTACGGATATCGCCGTTCATATAGCTCACGATGCTGGGTACGCTACCGTGGAAGCCAAACGAGGTGAAAATAACCGGGATCGCGGACAGCGCCAGCCCTTTTTCCAGCGGCAGCGTCAGCAGATTAACCTTGTGAACATGCGGTGCCAGCAAAACCAGCATCACAATCAGGAACAGTATTTTGGCGCTGAACAGAAAACGGTTAAACAGATCGACCAGCGAAGTCCCCACACAGACCACACCCCCGCCAATAAGCGCAAAGAAGATAACGCCCGTTGAAGGCGTGATATCAGCGTCGAACCAGTCGTTAACGCTGGAGGCGATTAACTCGCCGGCGCCGCTGATATAGGCCGCGGTCAGGGCGTACATCAGGAACATCATGCTAAAGCCGGTTATCCACTGGCCATAGCGTCCCAGGTAGCGTGCCGCAAGAGAACCCAGGCCGGTATCCGCGGGCACATGCTGATAAACCTCAAGCAACAGCAGGGCGGTGTAGCACATCAACGCCCAGAGTGTGCCAAGGAGCAGCAGTGTCACTCCAAATCCAACGCCTGCGGCAGCCAGAGGCATCGCCAGCATTCCTGCGCCAATCGTCGTTCCGGCGACGATAAAAATACTTCCCAGGGTTCTGTTTTTCACGCATTCCTCTACAACGATTCGTAATCGCGACAAATTCTGCGGCGCAGAGTAAGGGAAAAGCCCCGCTTCGTCAAATGACCGTTACAGTGGATGTAATGAATTATTTACGATATTTTTCGACTTTAAGTAATTTACCCGCACCTGCCCCTTTGGGAGGGGATACCTACTTCGTAAGGGCACTATTTTTGCCGAAAAATCAGGCGTAATTTAAACAATAATTATAAGTTTTCAAATAAAGTGAGGGCAGATGGCGGGAAATAATCCCTTTACCGCGGCGTGGAGCCGGGGCGGTAATTTACTGTGCCATGGTCACTGGATAATCAGCTGGCAGAACCAGGCCCTGCAGCTTCCTGAATCGCGTCGTGAAAAGGATATGGGCACCTGGGCCATTTATTCGATCATCGATCCTGAGGACGACACCTTTGCGCAGGGGCTAAAAGAAGATGAGTGGATCATCGAAAACGTAGACTGGCTGACAGATGTTTTTTTTGACGCCGGTATTCCGCTGGAGACGGCTAACTACCGGTATTATTACCAGGCGGTCAATGCGCAGGACTGGCGGTGTACAAGCTGTGCGGGGTGTATGTAAATCTGTGCGCGGAGAATAAAAAGTGCGGCGCTGAAAACAGCACCGCAGCAATATTATTTCTGTGTATCGAGGGTAGAAAGTTCTTTATCGATAAAGTAAAGACCTTCGCCTGTTTTCCCCACCAGAGACAATTTATCCAGCACGGATTTAAACAGTTTCTCTTCTTCGTGTTGCTCTGCCACGTACCACTGCAGGAAATTAAAGGTCGGATAATCCTGGCCGATCATTGCCGCATGAACCAGTTCGTTAATTTTTTGCGTAATCAGCTGCTCGTGCTCATAGGTCGCACGGAACAGCTCATCAAGCGAATTATACTCGGCAAACGGGGACGCAACGTTATCGATGCGCGGCAGGCTGCCCGTGTCAGTCAGATAATCAAACAGACGCTGCATGTGGGTCATCTCTTCCTGCGCGTGGCGGCGCAGGAAGGCGGCAGCGCCTTCAAAACTGTGGTAGCTGCACCAGGCGCTCATCTGCTGGTAGAGAAGGGATGAAAAAAGCTCAAGGTTCATTTGCGCATTGAGCTTGTCGATCATTTCAGTTTTCAGCATGGTGACGCTCCGGGTTATTAATTCTGGTTCACAATGAGCGACACTATAATTTGTTATTTAATTATATGCAAAACGTAAAATAATTATTTCTTTATTTAAAATACGAATGGGAATAAAACGCATTGCCGATTTTATATTTTATTAATGAGAATTGTTTTTGTTCGTAATGAAATACACTGCCAGTCAATACTGGCAGCATAGATTAATACCACGGGTTATTTGCTTTAGGGTTTACGGCAAAGCCCATGCATTTATACTGGATCGTCACGCTCTCATTGAGACACAGAGAGCCGCTGGTCAGGGTGCAGGTTTTAATGGGCTGGCCATAGGCAGAGGCGGTGGCATACCCCATGCTCTGACACGCTTTAGCTGCGGTGCCGTTATTAACATACTCATCGGAATAGGCGTTTTGCAGCATTGCTTGCCCGTAGTCGAGGCGGACGATGCCATTTGGCGCGTCCAGGGTGCTGACCTCAGCCTGGCGATTAATGTTACAGCCCGCCAGCAGCAGGATCGTACCGGCGACGAAGACTCTTTTCATGGTTCGCTCTGAGTGAGTGGAAATACGTTATCGTACCTGCAGATGTGAGTCGCAATGCGAGGAATAGCCGGGCAATCTGCGCTTTCTCTTTGCGACGGGCCGTTTAGTCGGCCAGGCTGTCAAAAATGGTTTTAAACTTAAGATGATGCAGGCGAAACAGCGCAATAAGCTGCGGGTCAAAATGGCGGCCGTCACCCTCCAGAATGATTTTGCAGGCTTGCTCGTGTGTGAATCCCGGCTTATAGACCCGCTTTTGCCTCAGGGCATCATACACATCGGCCAGCGCCAGAATGCGGGCTTCCAGCGGGATCTGTTCTCCCCGTAGCCCCTGCGGATATCCGCTGCCATCCCATTTTTCATGATGGAAATGGATAATATTCTCCGCAACTGCGCCCAGCTCTAAGCCCTGAATAATCCGCCACCCTTTCACGGTATGAAGTTTCATCTCGGCAAACTCGTCCTGGGTCAGCGGGCCTTGCTTACGCAGAATACGCTCCGGCACGGCAATTTTTCCGACATCGTGAAGTGAGGCAAAATGTTCTATCTCACGGGTCATTTTGCGCGAAAGCCCAAGCTCACGCGCCATTAAGCCGCAATATCGGGCGACGCGCTGAATATGGCTGCCGGTCTCGTCATCGTGCGCGCGGTTTACCTTCTCCAGCGCCTGCACCATATTGCGGTTAACCATCCGGTTCTGGCGTAAATGGCGACGCATCATGATCAGCATACCGATGCTGAACAGGGCCACGATCAGCAAAATCACGCTGATAATCTTCAGCGTGTTTTTAGAAAAATCGGGTAAGTAACTCTGCTCATCCTGACGTTCTATTTGCGTGCGGTATTCTGACAGGCGATGAACCTGAGTCAGCAGATGAAAGAGCGGATGCTGCGGATCCACCCACGGGCCAATAATAAACTCAGAGCGGGTGACCCCCGCGACTTTCAGCACCCCGCGAAACAGTTCGTTGCCGCGAAGCGTGGACTCCAGCGAACTGAGGTCGCCCAGAATATAGTCAATCTCATCGTTCTCAATCGCGTCGATAAGACCGTCAATGGTTGGCCGGGTCACGATGATCACATCGCTGCCAAAACGCTGGCGTAAATAGGCTGCGGCAAACGAACCGTCGATTACGCCGACGCGCTGGCTGCGAATACTCTCTTCGTTCCACAAGAAGGGCTGACTGCTGCGATTGTAATAGGCGTTGTGCCAGGCGATGTCGGGGCCGATACGACCCTGTGCATGCGCACTGTCGCTTCGATCAACGATATCAATCAATCGAACCGCCCACTGCTGTCGCGGAAGACTCGAATAGTGATCGATAAAATTGACCTCAACCTTCATGCCCAGTAAATCGCGCATGTCGTTAATCATATCAATGGCTGTGCCGTGGTAGCCCTTGCTGTCCCGCCAGATAAGCGGGGCAAAATTCTCGTTTTTGGGCAGGTTGATCTGCAGGCGGTTATGCGCGATCCAGGTTCGCTCCTCCTCTGACAGGGTGATACGGCTTAGCAGGTAATTGCGCTTGCTCTCCTCCAGCATCGTGTTGATTTCGCCGTTGCGATACCAGGTGCCAATCAGCGCATTGATTTTATCCCGCAGGGGAAGCAGGTCAGGGCTGAAGGCGAGGACGACAGGAATGCGTAGCTCAGGAAAGGGCCGGGAGACCAGATAATAGCGCTGGGTATTTTCCATCTCCGGAGCGTCATTAATATAGAAATCAGCCTGGTTGTCGCTCAGTAAGCGAAAAGCTTCATCGCTGGTGGCGACGAGACGCAGAGAACGAAATTTAAGGTCGGGATAACGTTGTTGCACGCTGTCGAGCGTCGCGTCATCTTTACGGAACAGCACCCGGGCATGACTGAGCTGTTCGGCAGTTGTCACCGTCATCGTTGGGCTGGCGGCCACCACGTCGTTATCAAATAAACGTGCTGAGAGAATTTTGGTTCTGGCTCGCTTCTCCGTGCGCAATACCCCGGCATACACGCCATACTCATTTTGTGCAAAACGCTGGCTAATATCGGCACCGGAGAGCGGCCGCAGCTGCAGCTGCGTACCCGCCTGTTTATTGATGGCCTTAATCAGTTCAGGATAAAAACCCTGCCACTCTCCTTGCGGTGTGCGCCAGGATTCGAAGTTGTTGGCATCAAAGATCCAGACTGGTACAGGCTCTCCCGCCCGGGCAGGGGGGCACACAAGTAACAGACCCGTCAACGCGAGTAGAAAGAGGGAGCGAAGCATCCGGCAGCGCTGATTCACAGGTCAACCCCATACGGTTTTAGCGTGTACTTTTGCAGTCTAGCTAACGGGCTGAAGCGGCAACAGGTTTGCTTTAACTTTTTAATGCACGTTTGGCGTACGGTCTCATTCTCGCTAAATTGTGAACCCGTCTTTGTTTTTTAAAACAACCTTTCATTTAATTTGAAAGGTTGTTTGTTTGATAGTAGGGTGAACAGGTAAAGGTATCCATAGCGGGATCTCCCGCCACGCATTCAGGAGAGATGAAATGAAAATTGCACTGATGATGGAAAACAGCCAGGCCGCGAAAAACCCAGTGATACTGAAAGAGTTGAAAACGGTAGCCGATGAAAAAGGGTTCCCGGTTTATAACGTGGGCATGAGCGACGAGAATGACCATCACCTGACCTATATCCATCTGGGGATTATGGCGAGCATTTTACTGAATGCGAAAGCCGTTGATTTTGTTGTGACCGGCTGCGGTACGGGGCAGGGGGCATTGATGTCGCTGAACATCCACCCGGGGGTTATCTGCGGCTATTGCATTGATCCTGCGGATGCGTTCCTGTTTGCTCAGATCAACAACGGTAACGCGCTCTCCCTGCCGTTTGCCAAAGGCTTCGGTTGGGGGGCTGAACTGAACGTTCGGTTTATCTTTGAAAAAGCGTTCACTGGTCGAAACGGTGAAGGTTATCCGCCCGAGCGCAAGGAGCCGCAGGTGCGTAATGCCGGTATTCTGAACCAGGTTAAAGCGGCGGTCGTGAAAGAAAACTATCTGGATACGCTGCGCGCAATCGATCCCGAGCTGGTGAAGACGGCCGTTTCGGGTCAGCGTTTCCAGCAGTGCTTCTTTGAGAATTGCCAGGACAAAGAGATCGAAGCTTTTGTTCGCGGGATCGTAGGCTGACGCTTTAAGGTGCCGTGAGCCCCACTTTTCAGGTTTGGCAGGAAGAATAAAATTGTGATGTACGTCACAAAAATATTGATTTTTGTGACGATGGTCATATTATAAGCACATTGACGATAAAGTTGTATAACAAGTTAATGGAGCTACCTGATGAAACTTCGCAAAATCCTGAAAAGTATGTGGGCTAACTACTGCAACACTTTCAAAGACGTGCCACCGGGCGCAATGTTCTGATGAAAAAAACCTGCTTCGGCGGGTTTTTTTGTGCCCGTAAGCGACGAGAGGGAGATGAATGGGCCTTCGTTTTGTTACTATGGCGGCCTTTAAATAAGGAGAAAGCCCCATGTCACAAAACCTGAGCGCCGATCAGGAGCTGGTGTCTGACGTTGTCGCCTGTCAGTTAGTTATCAAACAAATCCTTGATGTCCTGGACGTTATTGCGCCGGTTGAAGTGCGCGAGAAGATGTCCACGCAGCTGAAAAATATCGATTTCAACAGCCATCCCGCTGCGGCTGACCCGGTCACGCTTCGCGCTATTCAGAAAGCCATCGCGCTGATTGAACTGCGATTCACGCCGCAGGGCGAGTCTCACTAAAGCCCGCCTGACGCTATAAAGGGCGACCGTTTGTCGCCCTTCGCTCACCTTAAAAGAACGTCTGTACCAGCAGATAGCTCGCCGCACACGCGCAGCTAACGCCAATTAATCCCGGCAGAATAAAGCTGTGATTAATGATAAATTTGCCGATGCGGGTTGTGCCCGAACGGTCAAAGCCGATGCAGGCTAAATCGCTTGGGTAGGTCGGCAGGACAAAATAGCCGTAAGAGGCCGGGAAAAAGGCGATCAGCATTTTCGGGTCGATTCCCAGCATCAGCCCCATAGGCGCAACGGCCGTCAGGGCTGCCGCCTGGCTGTTCACCAGCTTTGAGACCAGGAACAGCACAATCGCGTAGGTCCACGGATGACTTTTCACCACGCCTTCCAGCGCCAGCTTTAACTCATCAAGATGCGCCTGGAAAAAGGTATCGCTCATCCACGCCACCCCGAACACCGAGAAGATCGCGACCATACCTGCCTTAAACACCGCGCCGTTAGAAATGGCAGACGCATTGACCTTGCAGGCCATCAGCATTACGGCACCGGCAATTAACATCATCATCTGGATGACAAGGTTCATCGACAGCGCCGTCATTTTTCCTTTTATCTCAAATGCAGGGCGCAGGTCGGGGAATGCCCCCAGCAGGACAACCACGGCAATGCCGGCGAAGAAAATCCACGTGGACCAGTAGGCCTGCTTTGGAAAACGTTGATTCATTAACGTTTCCGTCCCGCCGTAGATGAATTCACGCTGCTTCGGATCTTTGAGCTTTTCCTGAAACTCCTTATCGTCCGCTAACGCTTTCCCACGACGCAAACTCCACAGCGCAGCAATCGCCACACCGAACAGTGAGGCAGGAACCGAGACGGCGAGAATTTCCAGTATTCCCCACGCGTGGCCGAGCCCATGCTGCGCGCCCAGAATGGAGACCAGTGACACAACGGCCACGGAGACCGGCGAGGCCGTAATTGCCATCTGCGATGCCACTGATGCCACGGCCATTGGGCGTTCCGGGCGGATCCCTTTTTTCAGGGCGATATCCGCAATGATGGGAAACATGGTGTACACCACGTGTCCGGTCCCGCAGAGAAAGGTCAGCATCCAGGTGGTAAAAGGGGCGAGAAGCGTGATGTGTTGAGGATGTTTGCGCAGCAGGCGCTCAGCAAATTGCATCATGACGTTCAGGCCGCCTGCGGTCTGAAGCGTTGCGGCACATCCAATGACGGCAAGAATGGTCAGCATCACGTCAACCGGCGGTTTGCCGGGTTGCAGACCAAAGACAAAACATAAAATAAAAAGCCCAATACCGCTTATCAACCCAAGCCCCATGCCGCCGAAACGCGTACCTGTCAGCAGGCAGAGGAGGATGACAATAAACTCAATGGTGATCATGATGCTCCCTCGTCAATGATAATGTAATTAAATAAATCATTACATGTTGTGTGGTTAATCATTGAGAGCGAGATCTGATTTGTTAAATCTTAGCAAAAGCAGAAGGTTGGCGACGAGAAGGGGAACCTGCTACCGGTGGGCCGAAAAGCGCGCCTGGCCGGGAGCAGGAAAAATGATCAGTGGTGCTGTACCGTCACAAGGTCAAGCAGATGACGGTCGGTTTGTTCCGGACATAAACCCGCCTGCTGCGCGTTATGGATTTCGTCCGCCAGCGTTTTAAGCAGCATGCCGTCCTGCTGTTGCGCTTTATCCATATCGCGTAAGAATTTAAGGGTTTTGGTGTCGTGTTGTGCTCTGGCTTCATCGGCCAGCTTGTTAAGCGTGCTGCAACGCTGTTCGTACTGTTCCAGTGTTTTCTCAAACAATTCTTCCAGAGAAGAGTAGTTATCGTCGATCGTATCAAGCGCTTTTACGGTTGGGTTTGCCCCTGCGGCTTTCATGAAGTTAAAAACACGCATCATATGGGTGACGTTGCTTTGCGCCTGGCTGCGAAAAAAAGTGGCGGAGCCATTGAGACTGTTTTCGGAACACCACGAGCTGATATGCAGGTGCAGATTCGAGGCATAGAACTCGAGGTTCAACTGGGCATTGAGTTTTTGCATCATCGTTTGGGTAGTCATACTCATATCCTTATTGACTGTGGGACGTGATGTCCGCGGCTAACCTGACCCGGCAGGCACATCTAATGGAATGCAGAAATGGCATTTCTGCGGCGACAAAAGTCGATCGAATATTCACTTCCTGTGTTCGATATAAATAAGCATACCCTTGTATTCTGTCTAAGAAAACTCTTAATTAGGCTGTGTTTACCATACATTACAAAATTTAATATAGTACAGAAATGAAAACAGGTGGATATAAATTAACACATTAATAACTGATTGATTTTTATGTGTTTGTGTATTGTTTGTCTCGTTTTTTCAAGAGTGAAAATATTAAGGCAACAGAATCTTCTGTGACGATGTGAAAAACAGATCAATCAATCAGGATATATTTTGAGGAATAAAATTGCGCTAAATCAATTTATCGCAAAAAGGCGAGTGTGTGATCGCTGTGCAAGATTGTTCTTAATGATTATGTAAAAATGAAACACTATTTTATCTTGTTTCAATCATTGAGGTCTATGATGGCAAAGGTTGCGGTGCTGTTGGCACCCGGTTTTGAGGAAGCAGAGGCGATTATCACCATTGATATTTTGCGCCGGCTGAACATCGACGTGGAAACTCTGGCCTGCGCGCAGTCGCGTGCAGTGGTCAGTTACCATAACATTCCCATGGTGGCAGACAGCACCTTATCAGAACGCCGTGATTCGCTTTACGATGCGATTGTTCTACCCGGGGGACCGCAGGGCAGCGCAAATCTGGCCGCGGATCCGCAGGTTATCCGTTTTATTTCTGCACATGACGCGCGCGGAAAACTGATTTGCCCTATTTGTTCAGCAGCGGCGCGCGTGCTGGGGGGAAATGGGCTGCTTCGGGGGCGTCGCTACGTCTGCTCCGGGGATTTATGGGAGACGGTAAAAGACGGTGAATATGTGGATGCACCGGTCGTTCAGGATAAAAACCTGCTCAGCGGCAAAGGTCTTGGTCATGCTTTTGACTTTGCGCTGGCCCTGGCTGCTCGACTGTTGGGTGACGAAACGCCCGTTCGCGATCACGCTGACCACATCTATTACGCCTGGTAAATTTCCCGCCGGATGCTAGAGCGTCCGGCGCTCAGGGACTTCTTAGCTGATCTTATGGATAATTCTGCTTAACCCCGTTTCATTTGTCCGACAATTCCTGCCGTTTTTATGTCATTTTCCGCTGAATTTATGTACGCAATTACTGTAATTCTGCGGTGTGATGGCGCTCTCTTATGGATGATTAATTTCCCGCTAAAACTATCACCAGCAATAACGCTTATGACGAGGTAAGCGCTAATGCCTTGTTTTAAGTCCGATTAAATAAGAAGCACGCAAATATTCCCTACAGAAAAGAATGCTAAAGCTGGAGTTTACCATGCACAAATTTACTAAAGCGCTGGCGGCCGTTGGTCTGGCTGCTGTTATGTCACAATCCGCTATCGCAGAGAATTTAAAACTCGGTTTTTTGGTAAAACAGCCAGAAGAGCCGTGGTTCCAGACTGAGTGGAAATTCGCCGATAAAGCCGGAAAAGATTTAGGTTTTGACGTCATTAAAATCGCCGTCCCTGACGGTGAAAAAACCCTGAACGCCATCGACAGCCTGGCGGCCAGCGGTGCGAAAGGTTTCGTTATCTGTACACCCGATCCAAAACTGGGGTCGGCAATTGCGGCTAAAGCGCGCGGTTACGACATGAAGGTTATTGCCGTTGACGATCAGTTCGTCAATGCCAAAGGCAAGCCAATGGACACCGTGCCGCTGGTAATGATGGCCGCGACCAAAATTGGTGAGCGCCAGGGTCAGGAACTCTACAAAGAGATGCAAAAGCGCGGCTGGGATGTAAAAGAGACGGGCGTCATGGCCATCACGGCTGATGAGCTGGATACTGCACGTCGTCGTACTACCGGCTCCATGGACGCTCTGAAAGCCGCCGGCTTCCCGGAAAAACAGATCTATAAAGTGCCTACCAAATCCAACGATATCCCCGGCGCGTTCGACGCCGCGAACTCAATGCTGGTTCAACACCCGGAAGTTAAACACTGGCTGGTGGTCGGTATGAACGACAACACCGTGCTGGGTGGCGTGCGTGCGACAGAAGGTCAGGGCTTTAAAGCTCCGGATGTGATCGGTATCGGTATCAACGGCGTTGACGCCGTCAGCGAACTGTCCAAAGCGCAGGCGACCGGCTTCTACGGCTCTCTGCTGCCAAGCCCGGACGTACACGGCTACAAATCCAGTGAAATGCTCTACAACTGGGTGACCAAAGGGGCTGAACCGCCGAAATTTACTGAAGTGACCGACGTGGTGCTGATTACCCGCGACAACTTCAAAGAGGAACTGGCGAAAAAAGGACTGGGCGGTAAGTAATACGCTGTGATTGCGCCCCTCATTCACCATGAGGGGCCAGACGTACACACTACAGGAATCACGGAGACGTTATGCGACAGTCTGATCCGTATCTCTCATTTCGCGGCATCGGGAAAACGTTCCCCGGTGTTAACGCGCTGACCGATATCAGTTTCGACTGCTATCCCGGCCAGGTTCATGCCCTGATGGGTGAAAACGGCGCGGGGAAATCCACGCTGTTGAAAATCCTCAGCGGCAACTATTCCCCTACGACCGGCACATTGGCCATTCGTGGCGAAGAGGTGGCTTTCGCTGATACCACGGCGGCGCTAAATGCCGGGGTGGCCATCATCTATCAGGAACTGCACCTGATCCCAGAGATGACCGTGGCCGAGAATATCTATTTAGGGCAGCTCCCGCACAAAAGCGGCGTGGTTAATCGTTCGCTACTTAATTATGAAGCAGGGCTGCAGCTTAAACATCTTGGGCTGGACGTCGATCCTCAGACGCCGCTGAAATACCTCTCCATCGGCCAATGGCAGATGGTTGAAATTGCCAAGGCTCTGGCGCGTAACGCCAGAATTATTGCCTTTGATGAACCCACCAGTTCGCTTTCCGCACGTGAAATCGAAAACCTGTTCCGCGTGATCCGGGAGTTACGCCAGGAAGGCCGCACGATTTTGTATGTTTCGCACCGTATGGAAGAGATATTTGCCCTGAGTGACGCCATCACCGTGTTTAAAGATGGCCGCTATGTGCGCACCTTTAGCGATATGGCGCAGGTGAACCATGACCAGCTTGTCCAGGCGATGGTCGGACGCGATCTGGGGGACATTTACCACTGGAAACCGCGTGAGTACGGCCCTGAACGCCTGCGACTGGATAATGTAAAAGCGCCGGGAGTACGCATGCCGGTTTCGTTATCGGTACGCAGCGGTGAAATCGTCGGGCTGTTCGGCCTGGTGGGCGCAGGGCGTAGCGAATTAATGAAAGGGTTGTTCGGCGGCACGCGCATTACCGAAGGCGTGGTGTCTATTGACGGCGCACCGGTGGATATTCAGAAGCCCGCCCACGCGATTAAGGCAGGCATGATGCTCTGCCCGGAAGATCGCAAAGCGGAGGGGATTATTCCGGTGCATTCGGTGCGTGACAACATCAATATCTCCGCCCGTCGCAAATTTATCCGCGCAGGATGCCTGATCAACGATAGCTGGGAATCGAGCAATGCCGATCACCACATTCGTTCACTCAATATCAAAACGCCGGGACCGGAACAGCTGATCATGAATCTTTCCGGGGGCAACCAGCAGAAGGCCATTCTGGGCCGCTGGCTATCGGAGGATATGAAGGTCATTTTACTGGACGAGCCAACGCGCGGTATCGATGTGGGGGCAAAACACGAGATTTATAACGTGATCTATGAACTGGCAAAACGCGGCGTGGCGGTGCTTTTCGCCTCCAGCGATCTGCCTGAAGTGCTTGGCGTCGCCGATCGCATTGTCGTCATGCGTGAAGGTGAAATTGCCGGTGAATTGCTTCATGAACAGGCGAATGAACAACAGGCGTTGAATCTCGCCATGCCTAAAGTCAGCCAGGCTGTCGCCTGAGTAAGGAGTTAATGATGTCCTCTGTTACTACATCCGGAGCGCCAAAGTCGGCGTTCAGTTTTGGCCGAATCTGGGATCAGTACGGCATGCTGGTGGTCTTTGCCGCCCTGTTTGTCGCCTGTGCGATCTTCGTTCCTAATTTTGCCACCTTTATTAATATGAAAGGGCTGGGGCTGGCTATTTCCATGTCCGGCATGGTGGCCTGCGGTATGCTGTTCTGTCTGGCCTCGGGCGATTTTGACCTGTCGGTGGCCTCGGTTATTGCCTGTGCCGGTGTCACCACGGCTGTGGTAATCAACATGACGGAGAGCCTGTGGATTGGCGTGCTGGCGGGTCTGTTACTGGGCGTGCTCAGCGGTCTGGTGAACGGCTTTGTCATTGCTCGTCTGAAGATTAACGCCCTGATCACAACGCTTGCGACCATGCAAATTGTGCGAGGTCTTGCCTATATCATCTCTGACGGTAAAGCGGTGGGGATTGAAGACGAGCGCTTCTTTACCCTCGGTTACGCTAACTGGCTGGGGCTGCCAGCGCCAATCTGGCTGACCGTGGCCTGTCTTATCCTGTTCGGGTTCCTGCTCAACCGGACCACGTTTGGCCGTAATACTCTGGCTATCGGGGGCAATGAAGAAGCCGCACGTCTGGCCGGTGTGCCGGTGGTGCGTACCAAGATTATTATCTTTGTTCTCTCCGGGCTGGTCTCTGCAGCCGCAGGGATTATTCTGGCGTCGCGAATGACCAGTGGCCAGCCAATGACCTCTATTGGTTATGAGCTGATCGTCATTTCAGCCTGTGTTTTGGGGGGCGTTTCCCTGAAAGGCGGCATCGGAAAAATCTCATATGTGGTGGCCGGTATCCTGATCCTGGGGACGGTAGAGAACGCCATGAACCTGCTCAATATTTCGCCGTTCTCTCAGTACGTCGTTCGTGGCCTGATCCTGCTGGCAGCGGTGATATTCGACCGTTACAAGCAAAAAGCGAAGCGCACCGTCTGAGGTTTTTCCTATCTTTATATTGCTCAACTAATAACCTTAGCTGACCCCCGAACCGCCTCGCCAGTTTTGCTGGCGAGGCGGTTGTCAAATGGCGAGCGACGTCACACTGTCTATACTTACATGGCTATGAAAGAGGTAAAGGCGTTTACCTCTCGTAAACCGTAAGGAGGAATAGGGTGGCTGACTTGTTAACTGCACCGCCTGTACTGCCCGGACACTATGCTTTCTTTTTTGATCTCGACGGTACGCTCGCCGAGATAAAGCCGCATCCTGACCTGGTGGCGATCCCCGCCACGGTTCTTCAGAAGTTGCATCAGCTCTCGCAGATGACTGAGGGAGCAGTGGCATTGATATCAGGGCGCTCGATGGCCGAACTGGACCAGCTTGCCAGGCCTTATCGCTTTCCGCTGGCCGGTGTACACGGAGCGGAGCGCCGCGACATCCATGATCAAACGCATATCGTTTCACTCCCCGACGCATTAATCCAGGCGCTACAGGTACAACTCTCGTCTGCGCTGGCAGAACTGCCCGGTACGGAGCTTGAAGCCAAAGGGATGGCCTTTGCCCTGCATTATCGCCAGGCGCCGCAGCACGAAGCGGCTGTGCTTGCGCTTGCGACCGCTATAGCAAATGCACATCCGGAGCTGGCGCTGCAGCCGGGTAAATGCGTGGTGGAGCTTAAACCTAAAGGGATCAATAAAGGCGCGGCGATTGCGGCGTTTATGGCGACACCGCCTTTTAACGGCAGGACGCCCGTTTTTATTGGGGATGACCTGACCGATGAGGCAGGGTTTCGTGTGGTGAATCAGGCCGGAGGGATCGCCATCAAGGTCGGGCCTGGTGAGACTGTCGCCGAATGGCGTCTGGCGGATGTCGCCAGCGTCTGGCAGTGGATATCTGACATCGCTAACCAGCAACAACAACAAATAGCGCAAAACAAAGGGGGAAACCATTATGGGTCGCTTAGTCGTCGTCTCTAACCGAATTGCACCGCCTGATGATAAAAAATCCAGTGCAGGTGGCCTGGCGGTTGGGGTATTAGGTGCCTTAAAAGCCGCCGGTGGGCTGTGGTTTGGCTGGAATGGTGAAATCAGTGAAGAACAGAAACCGCTCAAGAAAGTGACGCGCGGAAATATTACGTGGGCGTCGTTTGCGTTAAACGAAAAAGATTATGACGAGTATTACTCGCAGTTCTCCAATGCTGTGCTGTGGCCAGCGTTTCACTATCGTCTGGATCTGGTTAAATTCCAGCGCGAGTCCTTTGAAGGCTACACGCGGGTGAATTCGCTGCTGGCGGATAAACTGCTGCTTTTAATCGAGGAAGACGATATTTTATGGATCCACGATTATCACCTGCTGCCCTTCGCCAGAGAGTTGCGTAAAAGGGGAGTGAATAACCGGATTGGTTTTTTCCTGCATATTCCGTTCCCGACGCCGGAAATCTTTACCGCGCTGCCGCCGCATGAAGAGTTGCTGGATGCGCTGTGTGACTACGATCTGCTGGGCTTCCAGACCGAGAATGATCGACTTGCGTTCCTCGATTCTGTGTCCGGCAAAACGCGAGTGGTGACCAAAGGGGGGAAAACCCATACGGCCTGGGGCAAGACATTCCACACTGAAGTGTATCCCATCGGTATTGAACCTGAAGAGATTGCCGAGCAGGCTTCCGGTCCGCTGCCGCCCAAACTGGCGCAGCTTAAGAATGAACTCAAGCACGTGAAGAATATCTTCTCGGTGGAACGTCTTGATTATTCCAAAGGGCTGCCGGAACGTTTCCTGGCGTATGAAACGTTGCTGGAGAAGTACCCGCAGCATCACGGTAAAATCCGCTATACGCAGATAGCGCCCACCTCGCGCGGTGAAGTGCAGGCTTATCAGGATATTCGTCACCAGCTGGAGACGGAAGCAGGGCGCATTAATGGCCGCTACGGTCAGTTGGGCTGGACGCCACTGTTTTATCTCAATCAACATTTTGACCGTAAGATCCTGATGAAAGTGTTCCGCTATGCGGATGTCGGGCTGGTTACGCCATTGCGGGACGGGATGAACCTGGTCGCGAAAGAGTACGTCGCCGCCCAGGACCCCGCCGATCCGGGTGTGCTGGTGCTTTCCCAGTTTGCCGGGGCCGCCAATGAATTGACGTCTGCGCTTATCGTCAACCCTTACGATCGTGACGACGTGGCGAATGCCCTCAACCGTGCGCTGACGATGCCGCTCACGGAGCGTATTTCCCGCCATGCCGAGATGATGGAAACGATCCGTAAGAACGATATTAACCACTGGCAGGCGCGTTTTATTCGCGATCTTCGTGATATTGCCCCGCAGAGTAATGAAGGCCACCTGCAAAAAAAGATCGCGACATTCCCTAAACTCGCCTGATTTTCCTCTGGGGGTTTAACGACCCCCAAGAGGCACTAACAACACATCCACCTGGCTTGACGCCACAATCGATTTCGCCGCACAGGCTGCGCGAGAAAAAAAGCTGTGGTTATGATTCCCGCATATTACTAAATCAATATTCTGCTTACTGCATATGCTGAGAATATGCGCATTAAGCTCCCCTGTCGCAATAATGGTGTCATAAATAGGATATTGCGCCTTTTCTACCAGCTCTCGCATAAATTGCTGCGTTTCTTCCTGTAATACCTCACGAATATCTTCCAGCATGGGGGCAGCCAGTTGATTATACATCTCAGGCTCGGCCGCGAGGGTGATCAGGCTGATACGGGCATTATGCGGTCTGGCAATGGAAACCGCCCGGGCGATGAGTTCATGGCTTTCGGGCGAAACCGCAACAGAAACAAGAAGATGGGAGTAACTCATAACGCACTCCTTAGGTGTCTGAAAGACAGCGTCTTAGTCACCATTACCGCGATTTCACCGGATCTGCAAGAGGTGAATACGACATAAGTGTGAAGCTAATCATAATTATTCATTAATTATTCTTATAAGAAGAATAACGGCAAAACGTGCCTAAATGAAAAAAATTAACAACTTAACCTGAATCACACTTTTTTACGTTTCCGGTGTTAAATCGTTTTAACGCGTTATAAACACATTTCTAATGATTACCATGTGAAACAATTGTTATGGGCGTTTTGCATAACTACATGTTTTTTATAGGTAATGAAAATGTGACCTTACGATGGATTCGCTGTGACGCGCATTCGGTCGCTGACACGTTTCGAACAGCACATGTCATGCCACTTCTGCTCATACTCCTGCATGAGTATTCGCCCATAAAGAATAGAAAACAGTGTCGATCGTTCAAAAAACAACCAATTTACAAGTCATACTGATGGATTTATGGGAGATATTCACTTAAATTGTGTGACGTAGATCACATTTTTTTTAAATTTGGGGGTGGCTGCATTGTATGTGTCAAAACTGACGAGTAGAGTTTGCGTCGAATTAGGAAAAATCTTAGTTATTTGTAAGAAATGATAAAACGTGTAAGAGACGTAACCGCGTTTCAGCTGTTGCGCGTTTCAATGAATACAAACCTAAATTCGACTATGCATTTAGCCTTTTCTTTTTTATACCGGGTGATTTCCCGGCGACATCACGGGGTGCGGTCTTTCCGCATAAAAATAATAGTTGGTTATTCGGGATGGGAACAATGCATACATCCGAGTTGCTAAAACATATCTATGACATCAATTTGTCGTATTTACTGCTCGCGCAGCGTTTGATTAGTCAGGACAAGGCGTCCGCGATGTTTCGTCTGGGTATTAATGAAGAAATGGCAACCATGCTGGGTGGGTTAACCCTTCCTCAAATGGTTAAACTGGCGGAAACAAACCAACTGGTTTGCCAGTTCCGTTTTGACAATCCTCAGACTATCACGCGTCTGACGCAGGATTCCCGTGTTGACGATCTTCAACAGATCCATACCGGTATTCTTCTTTCCACTCGCTTGCTTACCGAAATCAGCCAGCCTGATGACGCAGCCCGTAAGAAAAGGGCCTAGCAATGAGCGAGAAAAGCATTGTTCAGGAAGCGCGTGACATACAGTTAGCAATGGAGCTGATTACGCTCGGTGCTCGTTTACAAATGCTGGAAAGCGAGACTCAGCTGAGTCGTGGTCGCCTCATCAAATTGTATAAAGAGTTACGTGGTAGTCCCCCGCCGAAAGGAATGCTGCCGTTTTCAACGGACTGGTTTATGACCTGGGAACAGAACATTCATGCCTCCATGTTCTGTAATGCCTGGCAGTATCTTCTCAAAACCGGTTTGTGTAGCGGCGTTGATGCCGTGATCAAAGCGTATAAACTTTACCTTGAACAATGCCCGCAGCAGGACGAGGGTCCTTTGCTGGCGCTCACCCGCGCATGGACGCTGGTGCGTTTTGTTGAAAGCGGAATGCTTGAGCTGTCGCGCTGTAACTGCTGCGATGGCAATTTTATTACCCATGCGCATCAGCCTGCAGGCAGCTTCGCCTGTAGTTTATGCCAGCCTCCATCCCGAGCAGTAAAAAGACGTAAACTTTCCCGGGAAGCTGCCGATATTATTCCACAACTGCTGGATGAACAGATCGAACAAGCTGTTTAACCCGAACGTGTGGGCAAGATTCCAGCAGCGGTAAGCAATTACCGCTGCTTTTTTTTACCCCGCAAACGGTAAACGCTGCGAACTGAACATCCTTGCCATAGTCACTAGCGGAAGGATGATGTCGTGCTTATCTTATTAGGTTACCTGGTAGTTCTCGGTACAGTTTTCGGCGGTTACATGATGACCGGCGGGCACCTTGGAGCACTCTATCAACCGGCTGAACTTATTATCATCGGCGGCGCAGGGGTAGGGGCTTTTATCGTTGGTAATAACGGTAAATCGATCAAGGGCACGCTGAAAGCTATTCCACTGCTGTTCCGTCGCTCTAAATACACCAAAAGCATGTATATGGATCTGCTTGCGCTGCTCTATCGTCTGATGGCGAAGTCGCGTCAGCAGGGCATGTTCTCGCTTGAGCGGGATATTGAAAACCCGAAAGAGAGCGAAATTTTTGCCAGCTACCCGCGCATTCTCGCAGACGCAATGATGCTGGATTTCATCGTCGATTATCTGCGACTGATCATCAGCGGCAACATGAACACCTTCGAAATCGAAGCGCTGATGGACGAAGAGATTGAAACGCATGAAAGCGAATCCGAAGTGCCGGCAAACAGCCTGGCGCTGGTGGGCGATTCCCTCCCTGCGTTCGGTATCGTCGCGGCGGTGATGGGCGTGGTACACGCGCTGGCCTCGGCGGATCGTCCTGCGGCAGAGCTGGGCGCGCTGATTGCGCATGCGATGGTGGGCACCTTCCTCGGTATTTTGCTGGCGTATGGTTTTATCTCTCCGCTGGCCAGCGTTCTGCGTCAGAAGAGCGCGGAAACGACCAAAATGATGCAGTGCGTGAAGATCACGCTGCTCTCTAACCTCAACGGTTATGCGCCACCTATCGCAGTTGAATTCGGCCGTAAAACGCTTTATTCCAGCGAGCGCCCGTCGTTTATCGAGCTTGAAGAACACGTGCGTGCGGTGAAAAACCCAAACCAACAGACGACAACTGAGGACGCATGAAAAATCAGTCCCATCCGATCGTCATCGTAAAAAAACGCAAGCACAAGGGGCATGGGCACGGCGCGCATGGCTCCTGGAAAATCGCGTACGCCGATTTTATGACCGCAATGATGGCATTCTTTCTGGTGATGTGGCTCATCTCCATCTCCAGCCCGAAAGAGTTGATCCAGATTGCCGAGTATTTCCGAACGCCGCTGGCGACTGCCGTGACCGGTGGGCAGCGAATCTCTAACAGCGACAGCCCGATCCCTGGCGGCGGCGATGATTACACCCAGCAGAAGGGTGAGGTGAAGAAAGAGCCGAACATCGACGAGCTGAAAAAACGCATGGAGCAAGCGCGCCTGAAGAAACTGCGCGGCGATCTCGATCAGCTGATTGAGGCGGATCCTAAACTGCGTGCCCTGCGACCACACCTGAAGATCGATCTGGTGCAGGAAGGTTTACGTATACAGATTATTGATAGCCAGAACCGCCCGATGTTCAAAACGGGCAGCGCGGAAGTTGAGCCATACATGCGCGACATTTTGCGCGGCATTGCGCCAGTGCTGAACGGTATTCCTAACCGTATCAGCCTGTCTGGACACACGGATGACTTCCCGTACGCCACGGGTGAGAAGGGATACAGCAACTGGGAGCTTTCTGCCGATCGTGCCAACGCCTCGCGTCGCGAGCTGGTGGCAGGTGGGCTTGATGATGGCAAGGTACTGCGCGTGGTCGGCATGGCATCAACCATGCGTGTCACTGACCGCGGGCCGGATGACGCCATCAACCGTCGTATCAGTCTTTTAGTGCTGAACCAGCAGGCGGAGCAGGCCATCCTGCACGAAAACGCCGAAAGTCAGAATGAGTCACTGGACGATTTAAAACAGCCTGGGGCCGTTCCTTCGGCTGCCGTTCCAACATCGCCACCAGCCAATCCGAGGTGATAGCGTGAGCATGGATATTAGCGATTTTTACCAGACATTCTTTGATGAAGCCGACGAATTGTTGGCCGATATGGAGCAACACTTGCTGGATTTGGTGCCTGAAGCACCGGACTCCGAGCAGCTCAATGCCATCTTCCGTGCGGCGCACTCGATTAAAGGCGGAGCCGGAACGTTTGGATTTACCATCCTGCAGGAAACGACCCATTTAATGGAAAACCTGCTGGATGAAGCACGACGCGGTGAGATGCAGCTCAATACCGACATTATCAACCTGTTTTTGGAAACCAAAGATATTATGCAGGAACAGCTCGACGCCTATAAAAGCTCGGCAGAGCCTGATGCCGCCAGCTTTGAATACATCTGCAATGCGCTGCGCCAGCTCGCGCTGGAAGCCAAAGGTGACGCAGCCGCAGCCGTTGTTCCGGCAGCCAAACTGAGCGTTGTCGATGCCGTTACCGCACAAGAGGCGGCCCCGGCCGCCGCTGCGAGTAAAGTGCGCGTGGTGCTGTCTCGCCTCAAAGAGAACGAAGTTGACCTGCTTGAAGAAGAGCTGAGTAACCTGGCGAAATTAAGCAACGTGGTGAAAGGCAAAGACAGCCTGAGTGCGACGCTGGAAGAGGGGATCAGCCAGGACGATATCGTGGCGGTCCTGTGCTTTGTTATCGAAGCCGACCAGATCGCGTTTGAAACCGAAACGGCGGCGGTTGACGTGCCAGCGGCAGTGGAAGAGGTGGCGGTTGTTCCTCAGGCGGCCGCGCCTGCCGTTGCGCCTGCGGCGCCGGTATTGAAAGCGGTGCCAAAAGATGCTGCCGCGCCAGGCCGTGGTGACAAACCGGCCGCGCGTTCCAGTGAATCCACCAGCATCCGTGTCGCCGTCGAGAAAGTTGACCAGCTGATTAACCTGGTGGGTGAACTGGTGATTACCCAGTCGATGCTGGCACAGCGGTCTAACGAACTGGATCCGGTGACCCACGGCGATCTGATCACCAGCATGGGGCAGTTGCAACGTAATGCCCGCGACCTGCAGGAATCGGTGATGTCCATCCGTATGATGCCGATGGAATATGTCTTCAGCCGCTTCCCGCGTCTGGTGCGTGACCTGGCCAGCAAACTGAATAAACAGATTGAACTGACGCTGATGGGCAGCTCCACCGAGCTGGATAAAAGCCTGATCGAACGCATTATCGATCCGTTAACGCACCTGGTGCGTAACAGCCTCGACCACGGTATCGAACTGCCGGAAAACCGCATTGCCGCCGGAAAATCCCCGGTCGGGAATCTGATCCTCTCCGCCGAACACCAGGGCGGGAACATCTGCATCGAAGTGACCGATGACGGTGCGGGCCTGAACCGTGAGCGCATTCTGGCGAAAGCCATTTCGCAGGGAATGGCGGTCAACGAAAACATGACTGACGAAGAAGTGGGCATGCTGATCTTCGCGCCAGGCTTCTCGACCGCAGAGCAGGTGACGGACGTTTCCGGCCGCGGCGTGGGAATGGACGTGGTGAAGCGTAACATTCAGGAGATGGGCGGCCACGTTGAGATCAAGTCTAAACAAGGTTCCGGCACCACCATTCGTATCCTGCTGCCGCTGACGCTGGCAATCCTCGACGGCATGTCGGTGAAAGTGGCGGACGAAGTCTTTATTCTGCCGCTGAACGCGGTGATGGAATCGCTGCAGCCGCGTGAAGAAGATCTGCATCCGCTGGCGGGTGGCGAGCGCGTTCTTGAAGTGCGCGGTGAGTACCTGCCGCTGGTCGAATTGTGGAAAGTGTTCGAAGTGGATGGCGCGAAAACCGAGGCCACGCAGGGGATCGTGGTGATCCTGCAAAGTGCGGGTCGACGCTACGCGCTGCTGGTTGATCAGCTGATTGGCCAGCACCAGGTGGTCGTGAAGAACCTCGAAAGCAACTACCGCAAAGTGCCAGGTATTTCTGCCGCCACTATTCTGGGTGACGGTAGCGTGGCGCTGATCGTTGATGTGTCGGCGCTTCAGGGATTAAATCGTGAACAACGTGTGGCGTACACAGCCGCCTGATTAAGTAGAAGGTAATAACATGACCGGTATGAGTAATGTAACGAAACTGGCGGGCGAGCCATCAGGGCAGGAATTCCTGGTATTCACTTTAGGCGATGAGGAGTACGGCATCGATATCCTGAAAGTGCAGGAAATTCGTGGTTACGACCAGGTTACCCGCATCGCGAACACGCCTGCCTTTATTAAAGGTGTCACCAACCTGCGCGGCGTGATTGTACCTATCGTTGACCTGCGCGTGAAGTTCAGCCAGGGCGACGTGGACTATAACGAGAACACCGTGGTGATTGTCCTGAATCTGGGGCAGCGCGTGGTTGGGATCGTGGTGGATGGCGTATCTGATGTGCTGTCCCTGACGTCCGATCAAATCCGTCCGGCACCGGAGTTTGCGGTCACGCTGTCTACCGAGTATCTGACGGGGCTGGGAGCGCTGGGTGAGCGTATGCTGATTCTGGTGAATATTGAGAAGCTGCTGAACAGTGATGAGATGGCGCTGCTGGATATCGCGGCGAATCACGTGGCGTAATGTTTCTCTAAACGGTTCTGTGAGGCTTTCGTGGAACCGTTTCGTTCAGTCGGGCATTTCGGTTATCTGATTCGCCCGCTGCGGTGAACGTATTAAGGGGGCTATTGCAGCCCCCTTATCTTATTCACTTACTGCAGACGTAGTATTTTCTGCTGGTCTTATGGTGAACGAAACCATGCCGCCAACCCGTTATGCTTCCTGCTCTACCAGCTCAGTCTCTGCTTCACGCGCCCCTTCATTTTGCGACAGCATCGCAGTCGCAATACCGTTACCCAGCACGTTAATCGCTGAACGTCCCATATCCAGGAAATGATCGATCCCCATCAGCAGCAAAATACCCGCCACCGGAATATTGAAACTCGGGATGGTTGCCGCCAGCACCACCAGCGACGAACGAGGCACCCCCGCAATCCCTTTTGAAGCCAGCATCAGCGTCAGCATCAGCACGGTCACTTCGGTGAAGCTCAGGTGAATATTGTACGCCTGGGCGATAAACATCGAGGCGAAAGAGCAATACACCATAGAGCCCACCAGGTTAAAGGAGTAACCGATCGGCAGAACGAAAGAGGCGATATTGCGCGAGCAACCAAAACGCTCAAGCTGTTCCAGCGTTTTTGGATACGCCGCTTCTGAACTGCTGGTGGTAAACGCCACCAGCACCGGGTCCTTCAGCATGCTGACCAGGCGGAACACCTCTTTCTTCAGCACCATATAGCCGACGGCCAGCAGCACCATGCAGGTGAGAAGGATTGCCACGTAGTAGCCGCCAATAAAGGAGGCGTAGTTCAGCAGAATGCCCAGACCCTGAGTGGCAATAACTGAGGAGATGGCGGCGAAAATGGCCAGCGGGGCGACGTACATCACGTAACCCGTCACCTTGAGCATGATATGGGAGACCACATCCAGCGCGGCCACCAGCGGGGCATTGAATTTTTGCCCCAGCGACGCGCCGGCGATGCCGAAGAACATAGAGAAGACCACAATCTGCAGGATTTCATTGTTCGCCATCGCACCGGCGATACTGGTCGGAATGGTATGGGACAAGAACGCTTTCAGCGTCATCCCCCCCACCGCAAGGCCGGTGTCTACCGCCTCTTTCGGGATAGCCAGGTTCAGGCCGCTGCCCGGACGTTCCAGCGTGACGATAAACAGTCCCACCAGAATGGAAAGCACGGATGAGCTAATAAACCACACCATCGCTTTGCCGCCCACGCGACCAATGGTGGAGGTTTCACCCAGTTTCATAATGCCCACGGTCAGCGTGCTGAAGACCAGTGGCGCAATAACCATTTTAATCAGACGCAGGAAAATATCGGTCAGCAGCGTGATGTTATCCGACCATGCTTTGATAGCATCCGCAGAGGCATACTCATGAATCGCCGCCCCTGAAAGAATACCCGCCAGCATGAATATCACGATGAAGAGTGTGAGTTTGTTTGCACTTGCCACGAAAAAAGACCCTCTATGCGCTTTGGTTGCCGTCTGCGCCGATGTATATAGATTTTTTATTACGACGCAGGAAATTATTCGGCACATAAATTGAAGTAAAGCGGAGGGAGATACAACTAGTTTTTAATTTTTATTAATTTTGTTGTTAACGCCTCGACGATATATTGTGATGCAGATCACATTTCAATGGATATATCCTCTGCGTATACGAGAAATAAGGCATTTACAAAGTATTAACATCCTGTTTTAAAAATAAATATTCAGTCAATAAGCCATTAGTCTTGCCCTCCGCGGCGCGGGTGGTCGAAGCGGTATCCATAAACTAAATTCTCAATAACCCCCGGAAGAGGAACGTTAAGTGGGGCTAACATCTTGAACAGCAAAAATAAAATGTGGCAAGCGAACGGAAATGTCTTCTGGAGGGTGGTAAATGAAAAGAAAACTCCTTTTGATCTGTGCAGGCACGTTGCTGACGGCGACAACAGCCCAACAGGCGCTGGCGGTGACCAGCAGCGGTACTATTGGCGCGACGTTAACCCTGACGAACGGTTGTCTGATAAACGGCTCGCCCACGCAAAATGGCATTAACTTCGGGACCCTGGATTTCGGCACCCATCCCGCAACGTTTTCCACCCTGACGACGCAGCTGACCGGTGCCAGCGGCGGTAACACGTTCACCATTCAATGTACGACCGCCAGCTATACGGTGGCGATCACCGGGAATACCAACTCCACCGCGCCGGGTACCGTTGTGGGGACGCCAGGCACGCCTGCGCGCTATCTGGTCAACACCACAAATGCTGCACAGGGTGTGGCTTACAGCCTGTATAGCGACAGCGGATTTAACAACGTCGTTGCCAACAACGCGGCACTGCCAATAGCGTCAACCGCCGGGGGCATCGACAGTTACACACTTTACGGGCGCATTACCGGGGGCGGTAACAGCGTTACGGTCGTTCCGGGTACCTACACCGACACGATTAACGTCAGCGTCACCTACTAGTTTCACGCAGCCATGAAGGCATCCATTTTGCGTCTGCGCAACAGCGCGGAGGGGATCGTGCACCCTTTGTACGCGCTGATCGTCTGCCTGATGCTGGTGCCTGCGGCGGGTGCTGTGACGTCCCAGTCATTTAAGGTCAGCGCGACCATTGTGCCCGGGTGCGCGGTATCCACGGGCAGCGGAGGAGTTTTCGGTACGCTCGATTTCGGTACCCACAACGGGGTGGAAAGTGCCCCGGTGAGCACCAGTTTTGTGCCTAACGGGGCCTTGTCCATCGCCTGCACGCCCGGCGTGGCGCTGAGTATGAGTATTAACGGCGGACAGAATTACTCCTCCGTTCGGCGTATGAAGCGCTCAGGGGGAACGGAAGTGGTGGGATATCGCCTTTACAGCAGCAGTTCGCTGGCGGCGAACAGCGAAATTGGCGTCAATCAGGCAATACCGGTGACCTATACCAACAGTAATAACATTGCGCTGCCGCTTTTTGGCGTGGCGCTGCTGACCGGGTTTAGCCCGGCAGGAACGTATTCTGATCAGCTCACCGTGACCTTGTCATGGTGATAAAGGGAGACAGTCGATGAAGCCATTTTTCAGACACCTTTGTCTGGTAAGTTTGTTGGGGGGAATGGCTGCGGCGACAGGCCAGGCGCAGGCGGCGGCAACCATTCTGTTGTGGCCCATCGATCCGTGGCTGTCAGCGGATGCCAAAGCCACTGAATTATGGATCCAGAATCAGGGGAACAGCGCAACGACAATGCAGGTCCGCATTGTGCGCTGGAAGCAGGAGGGCGGTTATGAACGCTACTCCGCACAGCAGGACGTGGTGGCCAGCCCGCCCATCGTCACCATTGGCAAAGGCAGTAAGCAGCTTATTCGTCTGATTAAGCAGGGTACGGTGCCGCTCGGCGTCGAACAGGCCTACCGCATTATTGTGGATGAAATCCCCCAGCCGGATGCCAAAGCCGAGCCGGCCATTGGCCTGAAATTGCAAATGCGCTACTCCATTCCTTTGTTCGTTTATGGACAGGGGATCCCGACCCTCAAAGAGGGGGCACATCATGCGCTGGTGGAGACCAAAAATCTGAGCTGGCGGGTGACGCAGGAGAAGGGACATCCTGCCCTGGAGGTCCGTAATCAGGGGGATGTGCACGTCAAACTCAGCCAGGTGGCGCTGGAGCAGGGCGGGCAGAAGCGGACGGTTGCAGACGGATTACTCGGGTATGTTCTTGCGGGCAGCACCCGCACCTGGTCAATCCCGGCCGGAATAGGTCAGCCAGACCGGCTGAGCGCGCAGATTAATGCCAGGGATACGCAATGGCAGTCGACGCCCGTCAACTGAAACCGGCGATGATGATCCTGCTCTGTGTCAGTACCAGCACCTGGGCTGAGCCCGGCGATGACAGTTTACCGCCGCCGCCGCAGGCTCAGGCGTTGAACGGCGAAGCGGTCTTTCAGCTCTCGATTGTGTTGAATCACTACGACACCGGTATGGTGGTGCCCGTGACGCAGCGCGAGGGGGCATTCTTTATTTCCAGCGCCGACCTGCTGCGGGCAGGGCTTCCGCCGGAGCATGTGCCTGCCGGAGACGTGAACCTTTCTACCCTGCCGCAGGTGCGCGTAGAGTACGACAGCGCGGCGCAGCGTCTGCTGCTGGGCGTTCCGGCCGACTGGGTCGCCTCACGCGTGACCCCTTTCAGCGGACAAATGTCACAAAGCAAACCACACTTCGGGCGTGGAGCGCTGCTCAATTACGATCTCTACACCAACCATACGGAACATGTCGGCGGACAGGCCTCGCTCTGGCATGAATTCCGCTACTTCAATGAGAACGGCTCCTTTTCTTCAACCGGCTATGCCCGGGAAAATTTCACCGGAAACGACGGTCAGCAGGAAGGGTATGTGCGCTATGACACGACGCTTCTGATGACGAACGAGGACGAGGCAACGACCTGGACCGCCGGGGATGTGATCAGCGATGCCCTGAGCTGGAGTACTAGCGTGCGCATGGGCGGGATCAGCTACGGGCGGGATTTCTCCCTGCGTCCTGACCTCGTGACCTGGCCACTGCCAGAGTTCTCGGGTGAAGCGGCGGTTCCCACCTCGGTGGATCTCTTTATCAATGGCTATCGTTCCGGCTCGACCCAGCTTCAGCCGGGACCGTTCACCCTGACCAATCTGCCCTATATCAACGGAGCAGGGGACGCGGTACTGGTCACCACCGATGCGCTGGGCCGCCAGGTGAGTACCACGCTGCCGTTTTACGTCACCAGCGAATTGCTGAAACAAGGCCTGAGCGACGGGGCGGTGACGCTCGGCAGCCTGCGGCGTAATTACGGCATCAAGAATTTTGACTACGGCCCGGCGGCGGGTAGTGGGTCGTATCGCTACGGCGTTACGGACTGGTTGACGCTGGAGGGCCATGCCGAAGGGGCAGAAGCGCTGGCGCTGGGCGGGATGGGGACGGTGGTTAAATTGGGTCGGTTTGGCGTCGTGAATACCGCGTACTCTCAAAGCCGCATGCGTGGAGATAATGGCGGGCAAATCAACTGGGGCTATCAGTACAGTACCAGTGAATATAGTGTAGCGACACAGCATACGCGGCGCGATCGCGACTTTGGCAACCTCGCCCTCTACGACCAACCGACGGTCTATGACGAAAATGACCGGCCCATCGCCAGTTTTAGTCGCAACACCGACCAGTATTCTCTCACCTTTAACCTGGGCGAGTATGGCAGTCTCGGTGCTGCGTGGATCGGCGTGGAGAGCTTTGACAACCAAAAAACCGAACTGCTGAATCTCTCCTGGAGCCGCAATTTGTGGGGGGCGAGCAGTATTTATCTGGCCGCAAGCCGCGATCAGCAGCGGGGAGACTGGACGGTGGCCATGTCGCTTCAGGTGCCGCTGGGAGAGCGTGACAGTGCCGCCGTAACCTATGAAAACACGCCAGATGCCGGCAGCACGCAGCGTATCAACTACAACCACTCCATGCCTTCCGACGGTGGCTTTAGCTGGAACATGGCATGGGCCAACCAGTCGAAAGCCAATGATTATCAGCAGGGAACGCTGGGCTGGCGCAATAACAACATCGAACTTCAGGGCGGTGGTTATGGCGAAAGGGACATGATGACCTGGTGGGGAGAGGCGATGGGCGCGATTGTGCTGATGGACGGCGAGCTGTTTGCGGCAAACAAAATCAACGATGCGTTTGTGGTGATCAGCACCGACGGTCACCCGGACGTTCCCGTCAGCTATGAGAACCAGCCGGTCGGCAAAACGAACAATAACGGCTACCTGCTGGTCAGCGGGGTATCGGCTTATTACCCGGCCAGTTATCGCATTGATACCCTGAATCTGCCCGCGGATACCCGGCTGAAAGAGACAGAGCGGCGGATCGCTATTCGCCGCCACAGCGGTTATCTGGTCGATTTCCCGATGGAGCAGGAGCGGGTGGCAAGCGTCATTCTGCATGACAAACAGGGGCAGGCTATCCCGGTGGGAAGCCAGGTTCGACGCGCCTCGCGCAACAATGCGGTGGTGGGGTATGACGGCATCGCCTGGCTGGAAAATCTCAGCGATGTGAACCCGCTTGAGGTGATTACGCCAGACGGAAAACACTGCTCGGCCACGCTGACCGTGGGGGCCAATCCGGAACATAAACTGCAGACATACGGACCGCTGATTTGCCGGGAGGAACGGTGAAGCGCTTACTGCTGTTGATGCTGCTGCTGTTTTCCGGCGGCGGCTGGGCGGCGTGTACCGTCAGTACGGTAAATGCGTCATTTGGTAGCGTCACCTCGTTCGCGCTCAGCGGAACCGGGGAGGTCGAAACCACCGGCAGGCTGATCGTGGCATGCGACGCTGTGCTCAATCTTCTGACCAACGACTCGGTGACGCTGAACTACACCGCAGCGTCGGTTTCAGGCAACAGCCGTGCCACCATGAAACGCACCGACAATGCGGCCATCACGGATGTGATCCCCACCCGGTTGTGCGGGTTAACGGGGTGTTCGAGCAACAGCGAAGTGCAAATCAGCAAAGCTTATACCTGGAGCGGCAACACCCTGCTGGGATTACTGGGGTCAAAACAGTACAGCATTCCGCTTTATTTCCGCACCGTTGCCGGACAAAACGTCACAGCCGGGCCCTATCAGGTGCTGCTCACCTTCAGCATCAACTACAGCGTCTGTTCCGTGGGCGTGCTGGGCCTTTGCACCGTTCCCCAGACAGGCACGGCGACCACCAGTATTCTTCTCAACATGACCGTTACCAACGACTGCAGCGCCATGACCACGCCTGACGTCAACTTCAACAGTGCGCCGCTGGTGCAAAGTTTCCCCACTGTCTCGCAGGCGATTGCCGTCACCTGTACCAAAGGAAGCACTTACACTATCGGAATTAATAATGGAGCCAACGCGCTGAATAATGTTCGCCGCATGGTGAGCGGCAGTAACTACATGAGTTACGACATTTATAAAGAAGCCACGACCAACCGCTGGGGTGGCAGCGGTACCGAGCGCTGGACCAGCGCAACCTCATCGCAGGTCAGTACCGACGGTTTATTGCGAACCTACAACTACACTGCCAAAGTCCTTACCAGCCAGTCTACGCCGCCTGCCGGCACCTACACCGACACGTTGATCGTTGACGTTGCGTTTTAACCCCGCGCTTTTCCCTTTCTCAAATGTAAAGTTCCTGTAGTCAGTGCCGATAACACCGTTAATAAATCTATGAGAAGGTGTTGTATGTTGAACCGTATCCGCGTTGTCACAATGCTTATGATGGTGCTGGTCATTTTCGCACTTCTTCAGCTTACCTCCGGCGGGCTTTTTTTCTCGTCACTTAAACAAAACCAGGACAGTTTCGCCGCCTCGAACGATCTCCGCGTACAGCAGAGTGAACTGACGTCGACGTGGGATCTGATGCTGCAAACGCGTATCAACCTGAGCCGCTCTTCCGCCCGCATGATGATGGATCCAAATAATCAGCAGAGCAGTGCGAAAACGGAACTGCTGAAAAATGCGCGGGCGACCCTTGCTGACGCCGCGAAACACTACGACGCCTTTAAGAAAATCACGCCACAGCCTGCCATGGCGCAGGTGAGCCAGAATATCGATGAAAAGTACAACGCCTACTATGCCGGTCTGACGGAGCTTATTCAGTTCCTGGAAAGCGGCAACATGGACGCGTATTTCGCGCAACCTACCCAGGGGATGCAAAACGCCCTTGGTGCGGCACTCGGGGAATATGCCAAAGCCAGTGGCGACCTGTATCACTCGGCCTTTACGCAAAGCCAGAATGATTACCGCTTTGCCAAATGGCAGATGGCCGTCATGGCGCTGGCGCTGGTCATCGTGCTGGTGGGCGTGTGGTACGGCATTCGTCACATCCTGCTTAATCCTCTCGGTCGCGTCATTGCCCACATTCGCGAGATTGCCGGTGGTGACCTGACCAAAACGCTGACCGTCTCCGGGCGCAATGAAATTACCGAGCTGGCAAACAGCGTTGATCATATGCAGCGCTCGCTAATTGAGACCGTCGCCAACGTGCGTAACGGATCGGAAGCCATTTATACCGGTACCAGCGAAATTGCGATGGGCAACAACGATCTGTCGTCGCGCACCGAACAGCAGGCGTCGGCGCTCGAAGAGACCGCCGCCAGCATGGAGCAACTTACCGCGACCGTGAAGCAGAACGCGGACAACGCCCGTCAGGCCTCACAGCTGGCGGAAAGCGCGTCCGAAACGGCGCAGCGAGGCGGTCGTGTGGTGGACGGCGTGGTGAAAACCATGCACGAAATCGCCGACAGTTCGAAGAAAATCGCCGACATCATTAGCGTTATCGACGGCATCGCTTTCCAGACCAATATCCTCGCCCTCAACGCCGCCGTTGAAGCCGCACGTGCGGGCGAGCAGGGGCGCGGGTTTGCCGTGGTGGCCGGGGAAGTGCGCAACCTTGCCAGCCGCAGTGCCAACGCGGCGAAAGAGATCAAGGCCCTGATTGAAGACTCCGTTTCCCGCGTCGATACCGGCTCCGTGCTGGTAGAAAGCGCAGGGGAAACCATGAATGACATCGTGAATGCCGTTACCCGCGTAACGGACATCATGGGTGAAATCGCCTCTGCGTCGGATGAGCAGAGTCGTGGTATCGACCAGGTTGCTCTGGCGGTATCGGAAATGGATCGCGTGACACAACAAAACGCCGCGCTGGTGCAGGAGTCCGCTGCGGCGGCCGCTGCGCTGGAAGACCAGGCAAGCCGTCTGAAGATGGCCGTCTCGGCGTTTCGTCTCGCTTCACTCGCTGGAAACACGGTCACCCCGCAAGCAACGTATCTCGCGCCTGCCGCAGCAGCGGCAGCGACCCGTAAACCTGCAGCGACGACCGGACATGAAAACTGGGAAACATTTTGACTGACATTTAAACCGCGGCTGCTTGCCGCATGATGGGAGCGTGGATGTTAAATCGTATTCGTATCTCGACCACACTGTTTTTGATTCTGATCCTTTGCGGTGTGTTGCAGGTTGGCAGTAACGGGTTGTCTTTTTGGGCGTTTCGCGATGGCTATCAGAATTTGCAGGAAGTTGAGGCGAGTAACCAGCAGCGCGCCGCCGTGGCACAGACGCGCGCCGTACTGTTGCAGGCAAGCACGGCGCTGAACAAAGCGGGAACCTTAACCGCCCTGAGTTATCCGCCGGATGACATCAAGGCGTTGATGGTGACCGCGCGCGACAGCCTGAAGCTGGCTGACGCGCAGTTTAACGCCTTCGCGGCACAGGACGCCGGCAGCGCGGAAGTGAAAGCGCTGAAAGTCGCGATGAAGAAGCGTTTTGATCAGTGGCACAGCGACCTGGATCACCAGGCGACCTGGCTTGAGAACAACCAGCTCTCGGACTTTATGACCGCGCCGGTCCAGGCGTCCCAGGCGGCGTTTGATGCGAGCTTTAATGCCTGGCAGCAGAACATTAACCAGTTTGTCCAACGCGCCGGGAATGACAGCCGTAAAAACTACCATATGTCAGGCGTGATTTTTGCCGTGGTGGTGATTCTGGCGGTGCTGCTGACCGGCGGTGCCCTGTACTGGTCGCGCAGAATGATTGTGCAACCGCTGGCGATCGTCAGCAGCCACTTCGACAGTATTGCGAAGGGTAACCTGGCGCGTCCGGTGGCGGTGTACGGCAAGAACGAAATTTCGGCGATTTTTGCCAGCCTGAAGGCGATGCAGGGCGCCCTGCGGGAAACGGTCTCCGATGTGCGACAGGGCAGTTATGCCATGCACACCGGGATCTCGGAGATTGCGGCAGGCAATAACGATCTCTCATCGCGCACCGAGCAGCAGGCAGCTTCGCTGGCGCAAACGGCTGCCAGCATGGAGCAGCTCACCGCGACGGTAAGCCAGAACGCGGATAACGCGCGTCAGGCGTCTGACCTGTCCAGACAGGCGGCGATGACGGCGAAGAAAGGGGGCGATCAGGCCTCTCACGTGGCCAGTACCATGCAGGATATTGCCGCCAGTTCACAGAAAATTGGCGACATCATCAGCGTGATTGACGGTATTGCGTTCCAGACCAACATTCTGGCGCTGAACGCGGCCGTTGAAGCGGCACGAGCCGGTGAGCAGGGGCGTGGTTTTGCGGTTGTGGCCGGTGAAGTCCGTAATCTGGCGAGCCGCAGCGCCAACGCCGCGAAAGAAATTAAAGGACTGATTGAAGAGTCCGTCTCACGCGTCCAGCAAGGCTCTGCCCTGGTGGACACGGCGGCGAAAACCATGCACGAAATCGTCACCTCCGTTACGCGGGTTAACGACATCATGGGCGAGATTGCTTCTGCGTCCGATGAACAGCGTCGCGGAATTGAGCAGGTGGCCCAGGCGGTAAGCCAGATGGATCAGGTCACGCAACAAAACGCCTCGTTAGTTGAGGAAGCGGCAGCGGCAACCGATCAGCTGGCCAGCCAGGCGGATCATCTGACCGGGCTGGTCGCGGTATTTAATGTGAAAGAGCACGTTGAAGCAGTAACAGAAGTCGGGCGGTCGCAGGCCGTGCCAGTTGTATCCTGAATGTAATTAAGAAGGCGCTATGACATCACCAATGCCCCCAGGGCAAACGTCATTACTGTTGCAGATGACACAGCGCCTCGCGCTGTCCGACGCGCATTTTCGTCGGATATGTCAGTTAATCTACCAGCGTGCGGGGATTGTGCTTGCCGATCATAAGCGAGACATGGTCTACAACCGTCTGGTGCGGCGCTTGCGTACGCTTGGGCTGGACGATTTTGGTCGCTATCTGAGCATGCTCGAAGCGAACCAGAACAGCGCAGAGTGGCAGGCTTTTATTAACTCGTTAACCACCAACCTGACCGCATTTTTCCGTGAAGCTCACCACTTCCCGGTCCTGGCGGAGCACGCGCGTCGCCGCAGCGGGGAGTATCGCGTCTGGAGTGCGGCCGCCTCAACCGGGGAAGAGCCGTACTCGCTGGCGATCACCCTTGCCGACACGCTGGGCATGGCGCCTGGACGCTGGAAAGTCTACGCCAGTGATATTGATACCGAAGTGCTGGAGAAGGCACGCAACGGCGTGTATCGCCAGGATGAACTGAAAACGCTGTCACCTCAGCAGTTGCAGCGTTACTTCATGCGCGGAACCGGCCCGCATGAAGGCCTGGTGCGCGTGCGCCAGGAGCTGGCGAACTGTGTCGAATTCGCGCCCGTTAACCTGCTGGATAAGCAGTACAACGTGCCGGGGCCATTCGACGCTATTTTTTGCCGTAACGTCATGATCTATTTTGATAAAACGACGCAACAGGACATTCTGCGTCGGTTTGTTCCGTTGCTCAAGCCTGACGGTTTACTGTTTGCCGGGCACTCGGAAAACTTCAGCAACCTCGTGCGTGAGTTTAGCCTGCGTGGGCAAACGGTATATGCGCTGAGTAAGGAAAAAGCATGAGTAAAATCAGGGTGTTGTCTGTCGACGATTCTGCGCTGATGCGCCAGATCATGACTGAAATTATCAATAGCCACAGCGACATGGAGATGGTGGCGACAGCGCCTGATCCGCTGGTAGCGCGGGATTTAATTAAAAAATATAACCCCGACGTGTTAACGCTGGATGTCGAAATGCCGCGCATGGATGGCATTGATTTCCTGGAAAAATTGATGCGCCTGCGGCCCATGCCGGTGGTGATGGTCTCATCCCTGACCGGAAAAGGATCTGAAATTACCCTGCGTGCGCTGGAGTTAGGGGCGGTGGATTTTGTCACCAAACCTCAGCTTGGCATTCGTGAAGGGATGCTGGCGTACAGCGAAATGATCGCCGAGAAGATCCGCACCGCGTCACGTGCGAAGCTTGCCGCGCACAAACCGATGGATGCACCGGTAACGCTGAAGGCCGGTCCTTTACTCAGTTCGGAAAAACTGCTGGTGATTGGGGCGTCAACCGGGGGAACAGAGGCAATTCGTCATGTACTCCAGCCATTGCCGCTGTCAAGTCCGGGTATTCTGATCACGCAGCATATGCCGCCAGGCTTTACCCGCTCGTTCGCCGAGCGTCTGAACAAGCTGTGTCAGATCAGCGTGAAAGAGGCGGAAGACGGTGAGCGCGTACTCCCCGGCCATGCGTATATCGCCCCGGGTGACAAGCATATGGAGCTGGCGCGCAGTGGCGCTAACTATCAAATCAAAATTCATGACGGGCCGCCGGTAAACCGGCACCGTCCGTCGGTGGATGTGCTGTTTCATTCGGTGGCGAAACATGCGGGGCGCAACGCCGTTGGGGTGATCCTGACGGGGATGGGTAACGACGGTGCCGCCGGAATGCTTGCAATGCACCAGGCTGGCGCCTGGACGATTGCGCAGAATGAAGCAAGTTGTGTGGTGTTCGGCATGCCGCGCGAGGCCATCAATATGGGTGGCGTGAGCGAAGTGGTCGATCTTAGCCAGGTAAGCCAGCAGATGCTGGCGAAAATCAGTGCCGGACAGGCAATACGTATTTGACTCAGGAGTATTATTTTATGGCGGATAAAGAGCTTAAGTTTTTGGTTGTGGATGACTTTTCCACCATGCGTCGTATCGTACGCAACCTGCTGAAAGAGCTGGGCTTCAACAACGTTGAAGAAGCAGAAGACGGCGTTGATGCGCTGAACAAACTTCAGGCGGGCGGGTTTGGTTTTGTTATCTCCGACTGGAACATGCCAAACATGGACGGTCTGGAACTGCTGAAAACCATCCGTGCGGACGCGGGAATGGCGTCATTGCCGGTTCTGATGGTGACCGCAGAAGCGAAAAAAGAGAACATTATTGCCGCAGCACAGGCGGGCGCTAGTGGCTATGTCGTGAAGCCGTTCACTGCGGCCACCCTGGAAGAGAAGCTCGGTAAGATCTTCGAGAAACTCGGCATGTGAGGTGTTGGTTATGATGATGCAACCTGCTATGAAACCCGTTGAAGAACACTCGCCCAGCGATATCATTGCCCGCATCGGCAGCCTGACACGCATGCTGCGTGACAGCCTGCGTGAACTGGGGCTGGACCAGGCAATTGCTGAAGCGGCGGAAGCCATTCCGGATGCCCGCGATCGTCTGGACTACGTTGTGCAGATGACCGCTCAGGCGGCTGAACGTGCGCTGAACAGCGTTGAAGCGTCACAACCGCATCAGGATGCGATGGAGAAAGGCGCGAAAGCGCTGACCAAACGCTGGGATGAGTGGTTTGAGAATCCAATCGAGCTGGCGGATGCCCGCGAGCTGGTCACGGATACCCGTCAGTTCCTGGGCGATGTGCCGGGCCACACCAGCTTTACCAACGCGCAGCTGCTGGACATCATGATGGCGCAGGATTTCCAGGACCTCACGGGCCAGGTTATCAAGCGCATGATGGATGTGATTCAGGAAATTGAACGTCAGCTGCTGATGGTACTGCTGGAGAACATTCCGGAACCGGCCGCTCGTCCAAAACGCGAGAACGAAAGCCTGCTCAACGGTCCACAGCTCGACGCCACCAAAGCGGGCGTTGTGGCAAGCCAGGATCAGGTAGACGACCTGCTGGACAGCCTTGGTTTCTGATTGAGGTGATGACCCTCAGGTTGCGTGCGCAACCTGAGGGTATGCCGCTTAATTTTGAGTGCATAACGCTGGGGTGGCTGGCCCTTGCTCACGCCCTGCTTGCTGACAGTGTTGCCAAACGCTATCTCAAATTTTTTTTTGCCGTTTTTTACTCATCACCCGATTGCTCCGACGCTGAACTGGCTAAAAGAACCCGGTTATTGGGTTTTTTCAACCCATTGATGAAAGGTCAGGCTGGCATGATACCCGTGACTAAATGGGCTGCGAGCAGGCACTGTGGCAGAAGAGAACGACGACAAAACGGAAGCCCCCACACCCCACCGACTAGAAAAAGCGCGTGAGGAAGGGCAGGTCCCCCGATCCCGAGAACTGACATCCCTGCTGATCCTCATCGTAGGCGTGTGCATTATCTGGTGGGGTGGGGAGGCGCTCGCCCGCAAACTGGCGGGAATGCTCTCGGCTGGCCTGCGTTTTGACCACAGTATGGTCAACGACCCTAACCTGATCCTCAGCCAGATAATCCTGCTCGTTAAAGATGCCATGCTTGCGCTGTTGCCCCTGATTACCGGCGTCGTGCTGGTGGCGCTGGTCTCGCCCGTGATGCTGGGCGGTCTGGTGTTTAGCGGGAAATCGCTGCAACCCAAGTTTTCGAAACTGAATCCGCTGCCGGGGATTGCGAAAATGTTCTCGGCGCAAACCGGTGCGGAGTTGCTTAAAGCGATTCTGAAATCGGTCCTGATGGGCAGTACCGGCGGTTTTTTTCTGTGGCACCACTGGCCGGAAATGATGCGCCTTATCAGCGAATCGCCGTTAACCGCGATGAGCAATGCGCTGAACCTGGCCGGGCTCTGTGCCCTGCTGGTGGTGCTCAGCATTATTCCCATGGTGGGTTTTGACGTTATCTTCCAGCTTTACAGCCACTTCAAGAAACTGCGCATGTCTCGTCAGGATATTCGGGATGAATATAAGCAGATGGAAGGTGACCCGCACGTGAAAGGGCGTATCCGCCAGATGCAGCGTGCTGCCGCCCGTCGACGGATGATGGAAGATGTGCCAAAAGCCGACGTCATTGTGACTAACCCGACACACTATTCCGTTGCGCTGCAGTACGACGAAAACAAAATGAGCGCGCCGAAAGTGGTGGCGAAAGGGGCGGGGCTTATCGCTCTGCGTATTCGTGAAATTGGTACCGAAAACCGGGTGCCCATACTTGAAGCGCCTCCGCTGGCGCGCGCGCTGTATCGCCATGCGGAAATTGGACAACAGATCCCAGGACAACTCTACGCCGCGGTGGCGGAAGTGCTGGCCTGGGTATGGCAGTTGAAACGCTGGCGTCTGGCTGGCGGTCAACGGCCTGTGAAACCTGAGAACCTTCCGGTGCCTGACGCGCTGGATTTTATGAACGAGAAGGACACTGATGGCTAATCTGGTGGCAATGTTGCGCCTGCCCGGCAACCTGAAATCGACGCAATGGCAGATCCTTGCCGGACCGATTCTCATCCTGCTAATTCTGTCGATGATGGTGTTGCCGCTTCCGGCGTTCATCCTCGACCTGCTTTTCACATTCAACATTGCGTTGTCCATTATGGTTTTGCTGGTGGCGATGTTCACCCAGCGTACCCTTGAGTTCGCCGCATTCCCGACCATTCTGCTGTTTACCACCTTGTTAAGGCTGGCGCTGAACGTGGCGTCAACCCGTATCATCCTGATGGAAGGCCACACCGGTGCTGCTGCAGCGGGTAAAGTGGTTGAGGCATTCGGCCACTTCCTGGTCGGCGGTAACTTTGCCATCGGTATCGTGGTGTTCGTCATTCTCGTCATCATCAACTTTATGGTTATCACCAAAGGTGCCGGACGTATCGCGGAAGTGGGCGCGCGTTTTGTGCTTGACGGGATGCCGGGCAAGCAGATGGCCATCGACGCGGATCTGAACGCCGGGCTTATTGCCGAAGATGAAGCCAAAAAGCGCCGCTCGGAAGTGACGCAGGAAGCTGACTTCTACGGCTCAATGGACGGTGCGAGTAAGTTTGTTCGCGGTGATGCCATTGCGGGCATCCTGATCATGGTGATTAACGTGGTCGGCGGCCTGCTGGTGGGCGTGCTGCAGCACGGCATGGACATGGGCCACGCGGCGGAAAGCTATACGCTGCTGACCATTGGTGACGGTCTGGTGGCTCAGATCCCGGCGCTGGTCATCTCAACGGCGGCGGGGGTTATCGTGACCCGCGTCAGTACCGATCAGGATGTTGGCGAGCAAATGGTCGGGCAGCTCTTCAGCAACCCGCGCGTGATGCTGCTGGCCGCTGCGGTGCTGGGCCTGCTCGGTCTGGTGCCGGGAATGCCAAACCTGGTGTTCCTGCTGTTCACTGCGGCATTGCTGGGTCTTGCCTGGTGGATGCGTGGACGTGAGATGACCCCGGCAGCGGAACCTGCTCCGGTAAAAATGCCGGAGAACACGCAGGCCGTGGAAGCGACCTGGAACGACGTTCAACTGGAAGACTCGCTGGGAATGGAAGTAGGGTATCGCCTCATCCCGATGGTCGATTTCCAGCAGGATGGCGAACTGTTGGGCCGAATCCGCAGCATCCGTAAAAAATTCGCCCAGGACATGGGCTTCCTGCCGCCGGTGGTTCACATCCGCGACAATATGGATCTGCCGCCTGCGCGCTATCGTATTCTGATGAAAGGCGTAGAGATTGGCAGCGGTGATGCTTATCCAGGCCGCTGGCTGGCTATTAACCCGGGCACCGCGGCGGGTACGCTGCCGGGCGAGCAAACCATCGACCCGGCCTTTGGCCTGGCTGCCATCTGGATTGAAAGCGCGCTGAAAGAGCAGGCGCAAATTCAGGGCTACACCGTGGTGGAGGCGAGTACCGTGGTGGCGACCCACCTGAACCATCTGATTGGACAATTCTCTGCAGAGCTGTTTGGTCGTCAGGAAGCCCAGCAACTGCTCGATCGCGTCACGCAGGAGATGCCGAAGCTGACGGAAGATCTCGTGCCAGGCGTCGTGACGCTGACCACGCTGCACAAGGTGTTGCAAAACCTGCTCGAGGAAAAAGTGCCGATCCGCGATATGCGTACCATTCTGGAAACCCTCGCCGAGCATGCACCGTTGCAAAGCGATCCGCACGAACTGACGGCGGTGGTGCGTGTGGCACTGGGACGGGCGATCACGCAGCAGTGGTTCCCGGGCACCGGGGAAGTGCAGGTTATCGGCCTCGATACGCCGCTTGAACGTCTGCTGCTGCAGGCTCTGCAGGGCGGTGGAGGGCTGGAACCTGGCCTGGCCGACCGTCTGCTGGAGCAAACACAAGAGGCGCTGGCGCGTCAGGAGATGCTGGGGGCGCCACCGGTTCTGCTGGTGAACCATGCGCTGCGTCCGCTGCTGTCACGCTTCCTGCGCCGTAGCCTGAACCAGCTGGTCGTGCTGTCGAATATGGAGTTGTCGGATAACCGTCATATCCGTATGACGGCGACGATCGGAGGAAAATAATGCGTAAGTGGTTATGGATTTTACTTTTTCCGCTGGTGGCCCAGGCCGCCGGGGAAGGGACCTGGCAGGCCAGCAGCATTGGCGTGACCCTCAGCAACCGCGGTGTCGCCATGTCTTCGCGACCGCTATCACCGACTGAGCCGGTGTCCGGTCTGATGACCCTGGTGGTCTGGAACTACACGCTTATTGGCCCAACGCCTGCCGGGCTTCGGGTACGGCTGTGCTCCCAGACACGCTGTACGGAAATTGACGGAGAGAATGGCACCACTCAGGCCTTCAACGGCGTGCCTGCTGTCGAACCTTTGCGCTTTATCTGGGAAGTGCCGGGCGGCGGACGCCTGATCCCTGCGCTGAAAGTTCAACGTAATTCCGTCATCGTCAACTACCGCTAACACCCCGCCTTCTACGTCAGCCATCAGCCATTTCTGATGGCTGGCTCGCAAAAAATGACCTCCTCTTTTGAGGTAAAAGAAACGCTGTTTTATAAATCAGTGACACGCGTAACGACACTCTTTGCATTTTTGCCAGCCGCTTGCCGGTGATGGCAAAAACAGAAAGGTATCACCAGGTCGATACTCTTACTGTAGCCGTGTAATAACTCCCGGATCAGATTTTGCTTACAGGGAGTCTCCCAAAACTGAGTAGGGTTGACGGCAATGAAAACACGAAAAATTGGACTCGCAAATTATCTTGCTTACGGGTCAGGCGATTTCCTCGGGGCGGGAACCACCGCCCTGACGGCGGCCTGGCTGTTGTATTTTTATACAACGTTCTGTGGACTCTCCCCGATTGAAGCAACCTTCATCTTTGCCGCCGCAAGGGTACTGGATGCCGTCGTCAGCCCTTTGATGGGCTTTTTGACCGATAACTTTGGCACGACCTGGCTCGGCAAGCGCTTCGGTCGGCGTAAGTTCTTTATTCTGCTGGGGATCCCGTGCGTGTTCAGCTACTCCCTGATGTGGGTGGGGGAGATGAGTTTCTGGTATTACCTGCTGACCTATCTGGTGTTCGATATCGTCTACACCATGATTCTGGTGCCGTACGAAACGCTGGTGCCGGAAATGACCGACGACTTCAAACAGAAAACCCGCTTCTCAGGTGCCCGTATCTCGATGGCGCAAATGTCTGCCATCCTGGCTTCATTCCTGCCGGGGATCCTGCTCACGCATTTCGGCAAAGACAACGCGGTCTCCTTTTTCTATGCAAGCCTGGTCTTCTCCGTGCTGTGCGCGCTGATGCTGATGCTCGTCTGGTTCTTCACCTGGGAGCGACCGCGGGAAGAGTGGAGCGAAGCCGCCCTGCGTGCCGAAGAAGAGAAGAAAAAACTGTCGCTCGGGCAGAGCCTCAACCGCCTGTTTGTGGAGTTGAGCTCAACGCTGCGCGTGAGAATTTTCCGTCAGCATCTGGGGATGTACCTTGGCGGGTATATCGCCCAGGACGTCTTTAATGCCGTGTTTACCTACTACGTAGTTTTCGTGCTGATGCAGGAAGCATCCATGGCCTCCAGCCTGCTGGGCACGATGGCCATCTTCCAGTTTATTGCGGTTATCGCCATGATCCCGCTGTGCATTCGCTTCGGACCCGCGCCGTCCTATCGGATGGTCGTGGTGCTGTTTGGCCTGGCATCGCTTTCCTACGCCGTGCTGTATTACGCGGGCCTGAGTGATATCTACTCTCTGCTATTGCTGGTCTCTGCAGTTGCCGGTCTGGGACGCGGTGGGATCAACTATGTACCGTGGAATACCTACACCTACATTGCTGATGTCGATGAAGTGATCACCGGCCAGCGCCGCGAAGGGATTTTCGCCGGCATCATGACGCTGACCCGTAAAGCCTCGCAGGCGGGGGCGGTAATGCTGGTGGGCATTGTGATGCAGATGTCCGGCTTTGTCAGCGGACAAAAGACCCAGCCCGCGGAAGTGAGCCACACCATTCTGCTGATCCTGAGCGTGGGAACGCTTCTGGTTCTGTTCTGCGGCTTCCTGGTCTCGCTGCGTTTCAAACTCAATTTGCACACCCACACCACGTTGCGTGAAGAGACCGCCAAAATGCGCGCGTCTGGTCGCGCCATTCCTGAGAGTGCGACACCAGAAGCCCGCGCCACCGTAGAGATGCTGGCCGGTATGCCTTATGCGTCGCTGTGGGGCAATAACAACATTGGTTATCTGAATCGTAATAAGCCTGCGGCACCTTCGCTGAAGGGGCGCGCGGTACTGAATTCGACATACAACAGAGGTTAAGATAATGAAAGTTTGGCCGGTCAAACACAGTCCACTCCTGCGTCAGCCTGCGCATTTCATCGCCCGGGACGAGCTGAAATCGCTGATTGAAAAGGTGACGCATAACCTCGTTAATATCCACGACACAACAGGTGAGTTTTTACTGCGCCTGGACGACGGGCGGGTCATTGACACCAAAGGATGGGCTGGCTGGGAGTGGACCCACGGCGTGGGGTTATACGGTATCTGGCAGTATTACTGCCAGACGGGCGACGAAGCGATGCGTGACATCATTGACCACTGGTTTGCCGATCGTTTCAGGGAAGGAGCGACCACCAAAAACGTGAATACCATGTCACCGTTCCTGACGCTGGCATATCGTTACGAAGAGACCAGAAACCCGGTCTGGCTGCCGTGGCTGGAAAGCTGGGCGGAGTGGGCCATGAATGAAATGCCGCGCACCGACCATGGCGGCATGCAGCACATCACCCTGGCGGAAGAGAATTCTCAGCAGATGTGGGATGACACGCTGATGATGACGGTTCTGCCGCTGGCGAAAATCGGCAAGCTCCTTAATAAACCGGAGTACGTTGAAGAGGCGGTGTATCAGTTTCTGCTGCACGTGCAAAACCTGATGGATCGCGAAACCGGCCTGTGGTTCCACGGCTGGAATTACGAAGGCCACCATAACTTTGCGAAGGCACGCTGGGCACGAGGCAACAGCTGGCTGACCATCGTGATCCCGGATTTCCTTGAGCTGGTGGATTTGCCTGAATATAACGCCGTTCGTCGCTACCTTGTGCAGGTGCTGAACGCGCAGATTGCGGCCCTCGCCAAATGTCAGGACGATAGCGGCCTGTGGCATACGCTGCTCGACGATCCGCACGCCTACCTTGAGGCGTCAGCCACGGCAGGCTTTGCCTACGGTATTCTGAAAGCGGTGCGTAAACGTTATGTCGGCGCGGAATATACTGCGGTGGCGGAGAAAGCGATTCGCGGCATTGTGGAAAATATCTCGCCGGAAGGGGAGTTACTGCAGACGTCGTTCGGTACGGGGATGGGCAGCGATCTGGCGTTCTATCGCCAGATCCCACTCACGTCGATGCCCTATGGACAGGCCATGGCAATCCTGTGTTTAACGGAATACCTGCGCAAATATTTTTGAACATAAAAAACCCGGCGATGGCCGGGTTTGTTTATTACATGCGCTCTACGGTTTCGATACCCAGGGTATCCAGTCCCAGCTTCAGGGTCTTCGCCGTCAGCTGAGCCAGCTTCAGGCGGCTGTTGCGGACCGCTTCGCTTTCCGCAGACAGGATAGGGCAGTGTTCGTAGAAACCGGAGAACAGACCCGCCAGATCGTACAGGTAAGAGCACATCACGTGCGGGGTACCGTCACGTGCGACAACGGCCAGCGTCTCTTCAAACTGCAGCAGACGTGCCGCCAGCTGGGCTTCGCGATCTTCGGAAATGATCACCTCAGCATTGGCCAGCGCGCTTTCATCGATACTGGCTTTACGGAACACGGAGAGCACGCGGGTGTAGGCATACTGCATATACGGCGCAGTATTACCTTCAAAGGCCAGCATGTTATCCCAGTCGAAGATATAGTCGGTGGTACGGTTCTTGGAGAGATCCGCGTACTTCACTGCACCGATACCCACGGCGTTGGCGAGTTTTTCCAGCTCATCGGCAGGCATATCCGGATTCTTCTCGGCCACCAGACGGCGGGCGCGTTCCAGCGCTTCGTCCAGCAGGTCGGACAGCTTCACGGTACCGCCCGCACGGGTTTTGAACGGCTTACCGTCTTTACCCAGCATCATGCCGAACATATGGTGTTCAAGCGGCACGGAATCCGGCACGTAGCCTGCTTTGCGCACGATAGTCCACGCCTGCATCAGGTGCTGGTGCTGACGGGAGTCAATGTAGTACAGCACGCGGTCCGCATGCAGCGTTTCGTAACGGTATTTCGCACAGGCGATATCGGTGGTGGTGTAGAGATAGCCGCCATCCTTTTTCTGGATGATCACGCCCATCGGTTCACCTTCCTTGTTTTTATACTCATCAAGGAACACGACCGTCGCGCCTTCGCTCTCAACCGCCAGGTTTTTGGCCTTCAGGTCAGCCACAATGCCAGGCAGCATCGGGTTATAGAGGCTTTCACCCATCACATCGTCACGGGTCAGGGTGACGTTCAGACGGTTATAGGTGAGCTGGTTCTGGGACATGGTGATGTCAACCAGTTTGCGCCACATCTCGAGGAAGTACGGGTCGCCGCCCTGCAGTTTTACCACGTAACTGCGCGCGCGCTCGGCAAAAGCGTCGTCTTCATCGTAATGTTTTTTAGCTTTGCGGTAGAACCCTTCCAGGTCTGCCAGGGCCATCTCACCCGCGTTTTCCTGCTGCTGTTTTTCCAGGTAAGCAATCAGCATCCCGAACTGGGTACCCCAGTCGCCCACGTGGTTCGCGCGGATCACTTTGTGACCGAGGAATTCCAGGGTACGCACGGCCGCGTCACCGATAATGGTGGAACGCAGGTGCCCGACGTGCATCTCTTTCGCCACGTTTGGCGCTGAGTAGTCAATCACCACGGTCTGCGCTTCTGGCTGGGAGACACCCAGACGGTCAGATTTCAGCGCCGCGTCAACGTGGCGTGCCAGGAAAGCAGGCTCAAGGAAGATGTTGATAAATCCAGGGCCGGCGATTTCAGTTTTGCTGGCAATACCGGTGAGATCCAGATGAGTCAGCACCTGCTCGGCGAGTTGTCGCGGCGGCATACCCAGTTTTTTAGCCACTGCCATCACGCCATTAGCCTGATAGTCGCCAAACTGTACTTTTGCTGACTGACGAACCTGCGGTTCGCAATCCGCAGGCGCACCTGCGGCAATCAGTGCCTGACTGACTTTTTCGGAGAGAAGAGCCTGAATATTCACCTGGATACCTTACATTTTTGATGCGGGCAAATAACCGCCCGCGCCAGTTAAAGAATTTAGGGCGGGAGTATACTGCAAATGCCTTCTGGCGTCAGCATTGCGGGGGCCGAAGATTGCTCAGAATCCAGGCTAAGAAAGCATGCATAAACATGCAGTCGTAAAAACCGCTATTCAGAGGTTGGTCGAAAGAGGGCAACAGAGTAAATTAGCGGCTTTGCGACACGATAAGAGGCTGACGTATGGCGAACTGGCACTCCATTGACGAACTGCATGATATTTCCGCAGATTTACCGCGCTTCACCCAGGCGTTCACAGAACTTGCCACCCGCCTTGGTCTGGATATTGCGCCGCTTGAGGCCGATCACATCTCCTTGCGCTGTCATCAGAACGCAACCGCCGAGCGCTGGCGTCGCGGGTTTGAACAGTGTGGCGAGTTACTCTCAGAGAACATCATCAACGGTCGACCCATCTGCCTGTTCAAACTGCAAGAACCGGTTTGCGTGGCTCACTGGCAGTTCAGTGTGGTCGAATTGCCCTGGCCGGGCGAGAAACGCTATCCGCATGAAGGCTGGGAGCATATCGAAATTGTCCTGCCCGGTGAACCCGAAACGCTGAATGCCCGTGCACTGGCGCTGTTGTCTGATGAGGGTCTGAGCAAGCCTGGCATTTTTGTGAAAACAAGTTCCCCGAAAGGCGAACGTGAGCGTCTGCCTAATCCTACTCTGGCCGTCACTGACGGACAGGTTACCGTGAAGTTCCATCCCTGGACGATTGAACAGATTGTTGCCAGCGAAGCATAAGATGTGACCGTACGCTGAGACCGGGCGTAGCCTGCGTGTCATGATGGTGCGTTAAGTGGATATTAAGGAGGATGTAATGGCGCTGCTGGAGATTTGTTGTTACAGCGTGGAGTGTGCCGTCACCGCGCAACAGCACGGGGCTGACCGCATTGAACTGTGTGCCGCACCCAAAGAGGGTGGGTTAACGCCTTCATACGGGATGCTGAAGTCTGCCCGTCAGGCTGTCACCCTTCCGGTACACCCGATTATTCGTCCTCGCGGCGGTGATTTCTGTTACACGCCGGGCGAATTCAGTGCCATGCTTGAAGATATCACTCTCGTTGGCGATCTGGGATTCCCCGGCCTGGTTATTGGGTTGCTTGATGAAGACGGCAATGTCGATCTGCCGCGCATGCGTCAGGTCATGAACGCGGCAAAAGGGATGGCGGTCACTTTTCATCGCGCGTTTGATATGTGTAAAGATCCCCTGCAATCCTTTGATATTCTTGCTGAACTTGGCGTGGCGCGGGTCCTGACATCGGGTCAGCAGTCCTCTGCTGAAAAAGGACTGCAATTAATTACGGAACTAAAAGCACATTCCGGTGTTCCAATAATAATGGCGGGTGCGGGAGTGCGTGCCAGCAATATGGAACTGTTTTTAAACGCCGGGGTAGAGGAGCTTCACAGCTCTGCGGGCAAATGGATGCCATCGCCCATGCGTTATCGCAACACAGGGTTGTCAATGTCGACGGATGCTGAAGCGGATGAGTACTCACGCTACGGTGTAGAGGGAGAGTCGGTTGCGGTAATGAAATCGATGATTGAACGTCATCACGTGTAGCAACGTACCGATTTTTACCGCGCATCATGTCGCCCAATATGATGCTTGCTTGTACCAGGCCCCTGCAATTTCAACAGGGGCCTTTTTTTATGCCCCTCACCCTAACCCTCTCCCCAAAGAGGAGAGGGAACTGTACGGTGCGGTCTTTTCTCCCTCGCCCTTTGGGAAGAGGGCCGGGGTGAGGGGTGAAAATCTACGGCTTCGTCGCGATCAACACCGCGCGCATTGGCGCAGGATACCCTTCGACAGTCTTGCTGTGGTCTGCCGGGTCGAGGAATTCCGCCAGTGATTCCGTGATCATCCAGTCGGTGCGACGCTGTTCTTCAGTTGACGTTACGCAAACATCGGCAATTCGGACATCCACAAAACCGCACTTCTCCAGCCAGTTTTTCAGCGCCGGCGCGGAAGGAATAAAGTAAACGTTCCGCATCTGCGCATAGCGATCGCCCGGCACCAGAACGGTATTTTCATCACCCTCTACCACCAGCGTTTCCAGCACCAGTTCGCCGCCGCTGACCAGCTGATCTTTCAACTGCCACAGATGTTCGAGTGGGGAGCGGCGGTGGTACAGGACCCCCATCGAAAACACGGTGTCAAACGCCTTCAGGGCAGGGAGCTGCTCAATACCCAACGGCAGCAGGTGCGCGCGCTGGTCGTTACCCAGCAATTTACGCACCGCTTCAAACTGGCACAGGAACAGCTGCATAGGGTCAATCCCCACCGCCAGATGTGCCCCTGCGCCAATCATGCGCCACATGTGGTAACCGCTACCGCAGCCAACATCCAGAATGGTTCGCCCGGTCAGGTCGGAAAGGTGAGGCAGCACGCGATCCCATTTCCAGTCAGAACGCCATTCAGTATTAATGTTAACGCCGTAGAGTGAGAACGGACCTTTACGCCACGGCATCAGGTTACGCATCAGCGTTTCAATGCGGTTTATCTGCCCGGGGGGAAGCGGCGTTTCGCTTTGTGCGGTAACGCTGTGGAGCAGATCCAGACGGTGCGGGGTCAGTTCCGGCAGAAACTCCACCGCGTTAGACCACTGCTTTAACAGACCATGCTGCTGATCCCGCTGCCAGGCAGCAATTTGTGCAGGCAGCGTCTCCAGCCAGTGGGAGAGGTGGTTTTTGGCAATCAGCTGATAGAAATTACTGAACTCGATCATGCGATGTCCCCACCTTTCAGCGCCACCAGCGAGCCGAAGTTGAAGCACTGGAACCACAGTTCGCTGTGCTCGAAGCCTGCCTGACGCAGGCGTGCTTTATGGGTTTCCACGGAGTCCGTCAGCATCACGTTTTCGAGCATGCTACGTTTCTGGCTAATTTCCAGTTCGCTATAGCCGTTGGCCCGTTTGAAGTCGTGGTGCATATTGAACAGCAGCTCACCCACTTCGGCATCTTCAAAGCTGAATTTCTCGGACAGCACCAGCGCGCCACCGGGCTTCAGGCCTTTATAGATTTTGTCCAGCAACAGCTGACGGTCTTCAGGCACCAGGAACTGCAGAGTAAAATTCAGAACCACCAGAGACGCGTTATTGATGTCGATATCACGGATATCACCTTCCACAACCTCGACTGGCGTCGGGGCTTTATACGCGTCGATGTGGCGACGGCAGCGTTCCACCATGGCCGGGGAGTTATCGACGGCAATGATTTTGCAGCCTTCATGGTGAACGTTACGACGAACAGACAGCGTTGCCGCGCCGAGCGAGCAGCCCAGATCATACACCTGCGTGCCGGGTTGAACGAAACGCTCAGCCAGCATGCCGATCATAGAGATGATATTGGAATAACCGGGAACAGAGCGCTGGATCATATCCGGGAAGACTTCGGCTACCCGTTCATCAAAGGTCCAGTCGCCCAGGCTGGCGATAGGCGCGGAAAAAAGCGTGTCGCGATCTGACATAACGTAAAAATCCGGGAAAAATAAAGTGGCGTATTGTGCGCTAATGGAAGGAGAAAACCAACTCCCACGGCATATACCAAAGGTTAGCCAGCACCATCAGCAAAAGCGAACACCAGGTCGCGCTCATGCCGGAACGACGCCAGCGGAACAAGCGGTGGTGAAAGCCGTAATAATGCATTAACCGGCCGGCAATCAGAAGCAGGCCGCAGACGTGCACCATCCAGGTTTCCGCGCCGTTCATTTCCATAAACAGCAGCAAAATTAACGCAACGGGGATGTACTCAACCGCGTTACCGTGAATGCGGATAGCGCTCTGTAACTCCGAAAAACCGCCGTCACCGTAAGAAACACGGTACTGCATTCGCAGGCGCACAACATCAAATGAAAACTTAATCAGCAGTAATGCACCTAACACCGCATACAGCGCGCTGACCATACTAACTCCCTGTTTTTGGCAGATGGCACCTTCCTATGATAGGGGCTGATATCAGAAAAGAGAAGATTGTTGTGGGATAGAAGGGGCGCTGCCAACGGACGGAACCGCAGCCTGCAAGGCCTGCCAGAGAACATCGACCAGTTCGGGGGCATGAGCGATATCCGGCGTATGGAGAAAGAGATACGGCGTGGTGGTTTGCTCCCATTTCGCTAATTTTTGCAGCCAGACGGCGAACATCTCCTGGTTTTGCTGCATGTTATCGCTGCCGATAAACCTGACCATCGGGTTTTGCGCGGTGACCACGGCGTGAACAGGCACTCTGGGCTTTTTACGCTGGGCATCAATGATGGCCTCGTTATGCGGGATGGCGCTGTGCACGGGACGGCTGTCGAGAATCACCCGGTTCACCCCGCGCGCATGTAAGCCACGGTTAAGGGCCGTTTCAGCCTCTCCCTTGGCAAAAAACGCCGCATGTCTCACCTCAACGCCATAGGTAAAGTCCTTGGGCAGGGTATCAAGAAACTGCCATAGCGCAGGCAGGTCGCGTGGGCTAAAGGTGGCCGGAAGCTGCAACCAGTACTGACCGATGCGGTTCGCCAGCGGCGACATCCGGCCAAAGAACTCGTCGGTCAAATCACCGCAGTTTCGCAGCGCAGCGGTGTGGGAGATCGTCGCCGGAAACTTGAAGCAGAAGCGGAAATCATCGGTCGTCTGGTCGCGCCAGCGCTCAACAATCTCTGCTCTGGGTAACGCGTAGAGAGTGGTATTGCCCTCGACGCAGTTGAAATGACGGGCATACTCTTCAAGGCTGGTAATACCCAGGCGCACCCATTTCGGGTGCGACCACTGGGGCAGGCCAAGGTAGATCATAGGGCGCTTATAATGTCGTCCGTGCTACGCACGCGGCCAATGCGCGGGAAGATGTGGGTCATACTGCCCTGGTGCTGCTCCGCAGACGCTGCGCTGCATGCATCTTCAGCAATCACCAGGTTAAAGCCCAGTTCCCAGGCGTTTCGGGCGGTGGATTCCACGCCAATGTTGGTGGAGATCCCACAGAGAATCAGGGTGTCGATACCGCGCCGACGCAGCTGCAGCTCAAGATCGGTGCCGTAGAATGCGCCCCACTGGCGTTTGGTCACTTCGATATCGCTGTCCCGTTTGCCGAGCGAAACCGGATAGGTCCACCAGTTTTCAGGTAGTGAATGTGCTGCAACCTGAGCATCGACAGGCTGTTTCAAGGCCTCAGCGAAATCCGCTGACCAGCCAACGCGCACCATAATCACAGGGGCACCGCTGGCACGGCATTTTTCTGCCAGACGCGCGGCGCGGCTGACAACATCTTCGGCGCTGTGCGGGCCTCCGGCAAACGGCAGGATCCCTTCCTGTAAATCAATCACCACAAGCGCGGTTTTGCGGGCATTAAGTGTTAACATGGTAACTCCAGTGAAATGAGTCGCTTCCGCTACACCTTACGACGTAATGACCTGTTATCGGTCGGATAATTTTGTTAATTTTTGTGAGAATACACAATAAGCGCGCAGCAAACGACCGTCTGGCCGTGGTTCGCTCTTATCGTCTGGCGGAATTTCCAGTATAATAGCCGCCTTTTTTCATCCAGTTGTGACATACAGAAAGCTGCGACATAGTAGCCTGCATTCCAGGCGACATTTAGCCTGCGGCTAATTAAGGGATATCTCATGCGTACAGAATATTGCGGGCAGCTGCGTCAGTCCCACGTTGGACAGCAGGTAACCCTGTGTGGTTGGGTCAATCGTCGTCGTGATCTTGGGAGCCTTATCTTCATCGATATGCGCGACCGCGAAGGTATCGTTCAGGTGTTCTTCGACCCAGATCGCGCAGATGCGTTGAAGCTGGCTTCTGAGCTGCGTAATGAGTTCTGCATTCAGGTCACTGGCACCGTACGTGCGCGTGACGAGAAAAACGTTAACGCAGACATGGCGACCGGCGCAATTGAAGTGCTGGCGTCGGATCTGGTTATCATCAACCGTGCTGAAGCGCTGCCGCTGGACTCCAACCACGTCAACACTGAAGAAGCGCGTCTGAAATACCGCTATCTGGACCTGCGTCGTCCGGAAATGGCTCAGCGCCTGAAAACCCGTGCGAAAATCACCAGCCTGGTGCGTCGCTTTATGGATGACCACGGTTTCCTCGACATCGAAACCCCGATGCTGACCAAAGCCACGCCGGAAGGCGCGCGCGACTACCTGGTTCCTTCCCGTGTACACAAAGGCAAATTCTACGCGCTGCCACAGTCTCCTCAGCTGTTCAAACAGCTGCTGATGATGTCCGGCTTCGATCGCTACTATCAGATTGTAAAATGCTTCCGCGACGAAGACCTGCGTGCTGATCGTCAGCCAGAATTTACCCAGATCGATGTGGAAACCTCCTTCATGACGGCCGAGCAGGTGCGTGAAGTGATGGAAGCCCTGGTGCGCAGTCTGTGGAATGACGTGAAAGGCGTGGAACTGGGTGATTTCCCCATCATGACCTTCGCTGAAGCTGAACGTCGCTACGGTTCTGACAAACCAGACCTGCGTAACCCGATGGAGCTGGTGGACGTTGCAGACCTGGTGAAATCCGTTGAGTTCGCGGTATTTGCCGGCCCGGCTAACGATCCAAAAGGTCGCGTGGCTGCCCTGCGTGTACCGGGCGGTGCGGCGCTGAGCCGTAAGCAGATTGACGATTACGGCAACTTCATCAAGATCTACGGCGCGAAAGGTCTGGCCTATATTAAAGTGACCGAACGTGCGAAAGGTCTGGAAGGCATTACCAGCCCGGTGGCGAAATTCCTGAACGCGGAAATCGTGGAAGCGATCCTCGAGCGCACCGGCGCACAGGATGGCGACATGATCTTCTTTGGCGCAGACAACAAGAAAATCGTTGCTGACGCGATGGGCGCGCTGCGTCTGAAGCTGGGTAAAGACCTGAGCCTGACGGACGAGAGCAAATGGGCTCCGCTGTGGGTAATCGACTTCCCAATGTTCGAAGACGACGGTGAAGGCGGCCTGACCGCAATGCACCACCCGTTCACCTCGCCAAAAGACATGACGGCGGCAGAGCTGAAAGCGGCACCGGAAGATGCGGTAGCAAACGCGTATGACATGGTTATCAACGGCTACGAAGTGGGTGGCGGTTCCGTGCGTATTCACAGCGGCGAAATGCAGCAAACCGTGTTTGGTATTCTGGGAATCAACGAGCACGAACAGCGCGAGAAATTCGGCTTCCTGCTGGACGCCCTGAAATACGGTACGCCGCCACACGCGGGTCTGGCATTCGGTCTTGACCGTTTGACCATGCTGCTGACCGGCACCGACAACATTCGTGATGTTATCGCCTTCCCGAAAACCACGGCTGCGGCCTGTCTGATGACGGAAGCCCCAAGCTTTGCCAACCCGGCCGCGCTGGCTGAGCTGGGCATTCAGGTGCTTCCGAAAGCTTCAAAAGAGATTTCGGAGAACGAATAATATGCAGTATAAGCGTCCCGTTTCGGTTCTGGTTGTCATTTATGCAGAAGATACGAAACGGGTGCTGATGTTGCAGCGGCGCGATGACCCTGATTTCTGGCAGTCGGTTACCGGCAGCCTGGAAGAGGGGGAGACCGCGTCGCAGGCCGCCGCGCGCGAAGTAAAGGAAGAGGTCACCATTGACGTTGCTTGCGAGCAACTGACCCTGAAGGACTGTCAGCGCACGGTGGAGTTTGAAATTTTTAGCCATTTACGTCATCGCTATGCGCCGGGTATTGAGCGCAATACGGAATCGTGGTTCTGTCTCGCGCTCCCCCATGAACGGGAGATCGTGTTTACCGAACACCTGACCTACCGCTGGGTGGATGCGGCGGATGCCGCTGCACTGACCAAATCGTGGAGCAACCGGCAGGCGATTGAAGAATTTGTAATTAACGTAGCCTGAAAAGGCGCGCTCTTTGAGGAAATTTTTATGGCAGGTCATAGTAAGTGGGCCAACACCAAACACCGCAAAGCGGCACAGGATGCCAAGCGCGGTAAGATCTTCACCAAAATTATTCGTGAGCTGGTTACAGCGGCACGTCTGGGCGGCGGCGATGCGGCGTCTAACCCGCGTCTGCGCGCGGCAGTAGATAAAGCCCTGTCCAACAACATGACGCGTGACACCCTGAACCGTGCTATCGCACGTGGCGTAGGCGGTGATGAAGACGCGAACATGGAAACCATCATTTATGAAGGTTACGGTCCTGGCGGTACGGCGGTGATGGTTGAATGTCTGTCCGACAACCGTAACCGTACCGTAGCGGAAGTGCGTCATGCCTTCAGCAAATGCGGTGGTAACCTGGGCACTGACGGCTCCGTGGCCTATCTGTTCAGCAAAAAAGGCGTCATCTCCTTCGAGAAAGGCGACGAAGACGTAATCATGGAAGCGGCGCTGGAAGCCGGTGCAGAAGACGTTGTGACCTATGATGATGGCGCAATCGACGTCTACACCGCGTGGGAAGAAATGGGCGCAGTACGTGACGCGCTGGAAGCGGCAGGTCTGAAAGCAGACAATGCTGAAGTCTCCATGATCCCGTCAACCAAAGCGGACATGGATGCAGAAACGGCACCTAAACTGCTGCGTCTGATCGACATGCTCGAAGACTGCGACGACGTGCAGGAAGTGTATCATAACGGTGAAATCTCTGATGAGGTTGCAGCGACTCTCTGATGAGAGCGTATAAACCGTTTACGGGAGACGCGTGATGTCGATTATCCTCGGGATTGACCCCGGCTCGCGCGTCACCGGTTATGGCGTCATCCGGCAGGTAGGGCGCCAGTTAACCTACCTTGGCAGCGGCTGTATTCGGACCAAAGTGGACGATCTGCCGTCGCGCCTGAAGCTAATCTATGCTGGCGTGTCGGAGATCATCACCCAGTTTCAGCCCGACTTTTTTGCCATCGAGCAGGTCTTTATGGCGAAAAACGCCGATTCAGCGTTAAAACTGGGTCAGGCACGGGGCGTCGCCATTGTTGCGGCGGTGAATCAGGATCTTCCGGTGTTCGAATACGCAGCAAGACAGGTCAAACAGACCGTCGTGGGGATTGGTAGCGCGGAGAAAAGTCAGGTGCAGCATATGGTGCGCACGCTCCTGAAGCTTCCCGCGAACCCGCAGGCAGACGCCGCCGATGCGCTGGCGATAGCCATTACCCACTGTCATATAAGCCAGAACGCGGTTCAGATGAGCGAATCGCGGCTTAATCTGGCGCGAGGCAGGTTACGATAATGACAAATCAGGCTGGATGTTTATCCAGCCTTTTTTTATTATGTCGGCAGTTAATTTCTTCCAGAACGCAGGAGCGTCACGTGATAGGCAGACTCAGAGGCATCATCATTGAAAAACAACCCCCGTTAGTGCTGCTGGAAGTCGGTGGCGTGGGCTATGAAGTCCATATGCCGATGACCTGCTTCTATGAGTTGCCGGACGCGGGCAAAGAGGCAATTGTCTTTACCCAGTTTGTGGTGCGTGAAGATGCCCAGTTGCTGTATGGCTTCAACAACAAACAGGAACGGATGCTGTTTCGCGAGCTGATCAAAACCAACGGCGTCGGGCCGAAGCTGGCGCTGGCTATTTTGTCCGGCATGTCCGCTCCACAGTTCGTCAATGCCGTTGAACGCGAAGATCCTGCTGCGCTGATTAAACTCCCGGGTATCGGTAAGAAAACCGCTGAGCGTCTGATTGTTGAGATGAAAGACCGCTTTAAAGGTCTGCATGGCGATCTGTTTACGCCTGCCGCTGATCTGGTGCTTACCTCGCCGGGGGCGCAAGCCTCTGACGATGCTGAACAGGAAGCGGTTGCTGCGCTGGTGGCGCTGGGATATAAACCTCAGGAGGCCAGCCGGATGGTGAGCAAAATTGCCAAACCGGATGCCAGCAGTGAAACCCTGATTCGTGAAGCGCTACGCGCGGCATTGTGAGGTAAAGGATGATTGAAGCAGATCGCCTGGTATCGGCAGGCACCCTTCAGGCAGAAGACGTGGTGGATCGCGCCATCCGCCCGAAACTGCTTGATGAGTATATTGGCCAGCCGCAGGTTCGTTCTCAGATGGAGATCTTCATCCAGGCGGCAAAACTGCGCGGCGATGCACTCGATCACCTGCTGATTTTTGGCCCTCCCGGTCTGGGGAAAACCACGCTGGCGAACATTGTCGCCAATGAAATGGGCGTTAACCTGCGCACAACTTCTGGCCCGGTGCTGGAAAAAGCGGGCGATCTGGCGGCAATGTTGACCAACCTTGAACCGCATGACGTGCTGTTTATCGATGAGATCCACCGCTTGTCGCCGGTCGTGGAAGAGGTGCTCTATCCGGCGATGGAAGATTACCAGCTGGACATCATGATCGGTGAAGGTCCGGCAGCACGTTCCATCAAGATCGATCTGCCTCCGTTTACCCTGATTGGCGCGACGACGCGCGCCGGGTCATTGACCTCTCCGCTTCGCGATCGTTTTGGTATCGTTCAGCGTCTGGAGTTCTATCAGGTTGCGGATCTTCAGCATATCGTTGGCCGCAGTGCCCGCTATATGGGGCTGGAGATGAGCGAGGAAGGGGCGTTTGAGGTAGCGAAGCGCTCACGGGGGACGCCGCGTATTGCGAACCGCCTGTTGCGTCGCGTACGTGACTTTTCCGAAGTAAAACACGATGGCACGATCTCGGCTGAGATTGCAGCGCAGGCGCTGGATATGCTGAATGTGGATGCCGAAGGCTTTGACTACATGGACCGTAAGCTGTTGCTGGCGGTACTGGATAAGTTCTTTGGCGGTCCGGTCGGACTGGATAACCTGGCGGCAGCGATTGGTGAAGAGCGCGAGACAATTGAAGATGTGCTTGAGCCGTATCTGATCCAGCAGGGTTTCTTGCAACGTACCCCGCGCGGTCGTATGGCAACGGTGCGGGCGTGGAACCATTTTGGTATTACCCCGCCAGCGATGCCGTAGCAGAGGTCCCCTCTCCCGGGTGGGAGAGGGGAGAGGCGATCAGCTTGCAGGCTTCTTCATCATACTGAAGATAAACAGCAGCGCCGCACACAGCACCACAGACGGGCCGGCAGGGGTATCGTAGAACGCCGAGAAGGTTAACCCTCCCGTTACCGCAATCATCCCGATGATAACCGCGACACCGGCCATTTGCTCCGGCGTACGGGCAAAACGACGCGCAGTGGCCGCGGGGATAATCAGCAGGGAAGTGATGATCAGCGCGCCGACGAATTTCATCGCCACACCAATCGTTAACGCCGTCACCAGCATCAGCAACAGCTTCACGCGCTGCAGCTTCACGCCGTCGACAAACGCCAGATCCGGGCTGACGGTCATTGCCAGCAAATTACGCCACTGCCAGAGCAGAATACCCAGCACGACCACCACACCACCGGCGATGGAGATCAGATCTTCAGGCGTCACGGCCAGCAGGTCACCGAACAGGTAGGCCATCAGATCAACACGAATGTTCGACATCAGGCTCACGACCACCAGACCCAGCGACAGGGCGCTGTGGGCCATAATACCAAGCAGCGTATCGATGGCGAGGTGAGGGCGCTTTTCCAGCCATACCAGCCCTGCGGCCAGCAGCAGCGTGACCACAATCACCGCGTAGAAGGGATTCACGTCCAGTAACAGGCCAAAGGCAACGCCCAGCAGAGACGCGTGTGCCAGCGTATCGCCAAAATAGGACATTCTGCGCCACACCACAAACGAGCCCAGCGGGCCCGCGGCGCAGGCAAGCATAATCCCGGCCAGCCAGCCGGGCAGTAACAGTTCAATCATGAGTGTCCATTTCCCCGGCGCAGGACAATTCGTCCCTGTAAATCATGGCGGTGATTGTGATGATGGCGATAAATTCCCAGCTGCTCAGCGCCGCGAGGGCCGAACATGGAGATGAATTCAGGGTGCATTGACACCACTTCCGGCGTGCCGGAACAGCAGATGTGATGGTTAAGGCACAGCACTTCGTCGGTCTTGGCCATCACCAGATGGAGATCGTGGGAAACCATCAGCACCGCACAGTTGAGTTCGCGGCGTAGTTGGTCGATTAAATCGTAAAGTGCGACCTGACCATTGACGTCCACACCCTGCGTCGGCTCATCCAGCACCAGAAGCTGTGGGCTGCTCAACAGGGCGCGGGCAAGCAATACGCGCTGGGTTTCACCGCCGGACAGTTTCTGCAGCGGGGCATCAATCAGATGGCCTGCCTGCACGCGTTTCAGCGCCGGAAGAATATCGGCTTTATGTGTCCCGGGGCGCAGACGCAGGAAGCGGCTAACCGTCAGCGGCAGTGTGGCGTCGAGGTGGAGTTTTTGCGGCACATAGCCGATGCGTAATTTTTCCTCACGGCGGATAACCCCTTCGTCAGGTGTTACCAGACCCAGCACCACGCGCACCAGGGTGGATTTCCCTGCGCCATTGGGGCCGAGCAGCGTCAGAATTTTGCCGGGTTTCAGATCCAGCGACACGTCAGAGAGGACGCGGCGTTGGCCAAATGAGACCGAAATATTGTCGAGAGAAACCAAAGTCGTCATGTCAATTTAAGCTTGCAGAAGTCAACGAATGTTATAATATCACATCCCACGCATTCATTACGATGATTAGTCGCATTATGTTACATAAAAATACGCTTCTTTTCGCAGCATTATCCGCTGCCCTTTGGGGTTCAACAGCACAAGATGTTAACGCTGCTGTTGTCGCTTCGCTTAAACCGCTCGGTTTCATTGCTTCCGCGATTGCAGATGGGGTCACTGACACCCAGGTTCTGCTCCCTGATGGGGCTTCCGAGCATGATTATTCCCTGCGTCCATCTGATGTAAAACGCTTACAAAACGCGGACTTAGTTGTCTGGATTGGTCCAGAGATGGAAGCGTTTATGCAGAAGTCGGCAAAACAGGTGCCGGGCGAAAAACAGGTCGCCATTGCCGAACTCCCGGGCGTGAAACCGTTGCTCATGAAAGGGGCTGACGACGACGGTGATGAACATGATGCCGGACACGCCGACGGCGAAAAAGGTGATGGGGATCACCATCACGGCGAGTACAACATGCACCTTTGGCTATCCCCAGAGATAGCGCGGCTTTCGGCGGTTGCAATCCATGACAAATTAGTGGAACTTATGCCGCAAAGTCGAGCCAAACTAGACGCCAACCTGAAGGATTTTGAGGCACAATTAGCCGCAACCGATAAGCAGGTGGGTAATGAGCTCGCACCGTTGAAAGGAAAAGGGTATTTCGTTTTTCATGACGCCTATGGCTATTACGAGAAACACTACGGCCTGACCCCGCTGGGGCACTTTACCGTCAACCCTGAAATTCAACCTGGTGCGCAGCGTTTACATGAAATCAGAACACAGTTGGTTGAGCAGAAAGCGACATGCGTTTTTGCTGAGCCACAGTTCAGGCCAGCGGTCGTAGAAGCCGTGGCCAGGGGAACATCCGTGCGCATGGGAACCCTTGACCCGCTAGGAACGAATATCCAGTTGAGCAAAGCGAGCTATTCGCAGTTTCTCAGCCAACTGGCGAACCAGTATGCGAGCTGCCTGAAAGGAGATTAACGAGGAAGTGAATACGTGCAACAGATAGCCCGCTCTGTCGCCCTGGCATTTAACAATCTGCCTCGACCCCATCGCGTTATGCTGGGGTCTCTTACAGTTCTCACGTTAGCGGTCGCCGTCTGGCGGCCCTATGTTTACCATCCGAGTTCTGCCCCAATCATCAAAACCATCGAGCTTGAGAAGAGCGAGATCCGCTCTCTCCTCCCTGAGGCCAGTGAACCTATCGACCAGGCGGCTCAGGAAGATGAAGCCATCCCGCAGGATGAGCTGGACGATAAAACCGAGAATGAAGCGGGGATCCACGAATATGTCGTTTCGACGGGTGATACGTTAAGCAGCGTTCTGAACCAGTACGGTATCGACATGGGAAACATCAGCCAGCTGGCGGCGGCGGATAAAGATCTTCGTAATCTGAAAATTGGTCAACAGCTCTCCTGGACGTTAACCGCTGATGGCGATCTGCAACGCCTGACCTGGGAAATGTCCCGTCGCGAAACCCGCACCTACGATCGCACTGCAAACGGTTTCAAAATGACCAGTGAAATGCAGAAAGGCGACTGGGTGAACAGCGTGATGAAAGGGACCGTAGGCGCAAGCTTTGTCTCCAGCGCGCGCGATGCGGGGCTGACCAGCGCCGAGATCAGCTCGGTAATCAAAGCCATGCAGTGGCAAATGGACTTCCGCAAACTGAAGAAAGGCGATGAATTCTCCGTTCTCATGTCCCGTGAAATGCTTGACGGCAAGCGTGAGCAGAGCCAGCTGGTGGGTGTGCGTCTGCGCTCTGATGGCAAAGATTACTACGCCATTCGTGCCGAAGACGGTAAGTTCTACGACCGCAGCGGTACCGGGCTTGCGAAGGGCTTCCTGCGCTTCCCGACGGCTAAACAATTCCGTGTCTCATCCAACTTTAACCCGCGCCGTTTGAACCCGGTAACCGGGCGTGTTGCGCCGCACCGTGGCGTTGACTTTGCCATGCCGCAGGGGACACCTGTGCTGGCTGTGGGTGATGGCGAAGTGGTGATTGCGAAACGCAGCGGTGCAGCCGGGTATTATGTCGCAGTGCGTCATGGTCGTACCTACACCACCCGCTATATGCACCTGCGTAAGCTGCTGGTTAAGCCGGGCCAGAAAGTGAAACGTGGCGACCGTATCGCGCTCTCCGGGAATACCGGGCGCTCTACCGGGCCGCATTTGCACTATGAGGTGTGGATTAACCAACAGGCAGTGAACCCGCTTACGGCGAAACTGCCGCGTACCGAAGGCCTGACAGGTAAAGATCGTTCCGATTACCTGGCGCAGGTGAAAGAGGTGATTCCGCAGCTGCGCTTTGATTAAGCCCTCTGTTTTGTGAAAAAGCCGGCCTCAGTATGTGCCGGCTTTTTGTTTTGTGCGCGAGCGGCTGCCTCGCTACACTATCTGAATGAAATTTTGCGTCACCAGACCCTGGAACCAGCATGGAAACCCAAAAAAACAATATTGAGTACATTCCTGAGTTTGAAAAATCTTTTCGCCACCCGCGCAACTGGAGTGCCTGGCTTGGCGTTTACGCATTTGCGGGGGTTGCGATGTTACCTGCCTCGGTTCGCGATCCGGTACTGGGAAAAATAGGCCGCCTGGCGGGCCGGTTTGGTAAAAGTGCCCGTCGCCGTGCGCAGATTAACCTCCTGTACTGTTTCCCGGAGAAGAGTGACGCCGAGCGCGAAGCGCTGATTGACGACATGTATACGACCGCGCCTCAGGCCATGGCAATGATGGCCGAACTGGCGCTCAAAGGGCCGGAGAAAGTTCAGACGCGTGTTGACTGGAAAGGGCTGGAAATTATCGAAGAGATGCGCCGCAACAACGAGAAGGTGATCTTCCTCGTTCCTCACGGCTGGGGCGTGGATATTCCTGCGATGCTGATGGCGTCACAGGGGCAGAAAATGGCGGCAATGTTCCATAACCAGGGCAATAAGATCTTTGATTACGTCTGGAACACCGTGCGTCGCCGTTTTGGTGGCCGTCTGCATGCGCGTAATGATGGCATCAAACCGTTTATACAGTCCGTGCGTCAGGGCTACTGGGGTTACTATCTGCCGGATCAGGACCACGGCCCCGAGCACAGTGAGTTTGTGGATTTCTTCGCGACGTATAAAGCCACGTTGCCGGCGATTGGCCGCCTGATGAAAGTCTGCCGTGCGCGCGTCATTCCGCTGTTTCCGGTATACGACGGGAAAACTCATCGCCTGAGCATTGAAGTGCGTCCACCGATGGATGATTTACTGACGGCGGACGATCACACCATTGCGCGTCGAATGAACGAAGAGGTCGAGATTCTGGTGGGACCGCATGCTGAGCAATACACGTGGATACTGAAGTTGCTCAAAACGCGTAAGCCCGGTGAAACAGAGCCATACAAACGCAAAGAGCTTTTCCCGAAGAAATAAGCAGAAATAAAAAAAGCCCGCTCCGAAAAGAGCGGGCTTTTTAACAGGGGTGTGCTTACTCGACGGTCAATACGCGAGTGGTATTGGTCGAGCCGATGGTGCTCATCACGTCACCCTGAGTCACAATCACGATATCACCGGAGACCAGATAGCCTTTGTCACGCAGCAGGTTCACGGCGTCGTGGGCAGCCGCGACACCGTCGTTGGTGCTGTCGAAGTGAACCGGCGTGACACCGCGATACAGCGCCGTCAGGTTCAGCGTACGCTCGTGGCGAGACATGGCGAAGATGGGCAGACCGGAGCTGATACGGGAGGTCATCAACGCGGTACGGCCAGATTCGGTCATGGTGATAATCGCCGTTACGCCTTTCAGGTGGTTAGCGGCGTACATGGCAGACATCGCAATCGCTTCTTCCACGTTGTCGAACTGCACGTCAAGACGGTGTTTAGAGACGTTGATGCTTGGGATCTTTTCAGCACCCAGGCAAACGCGTGCCATCGCGGCTACGGTTTCAGCAGGATACTGGCCGGCTGCGGTTTCTGCAGAAAGCATTACGGCATCGGTACCGTCCAGCACGGCGTTAGCCACGTCCATCACCTCTGCACGGGTCGGCATTGGGTTGGTGATCATGGATTCCATCATCTGGGTTGCGGTGATCACGGCACGGTTAAGCTGACGTGCACGGCGGATCAGTGCTTTCTGGATCCCCACCAGCTCAGGGTCGCCAATTTCCACGCCCAGATCGCCACGGGCAACCATCACCACGTCAGAGGCCAGAATCACGTCATCCATCGCGTCCTGATCGCAAACGGCTTCCGCACGTTCCACTTTAGCAACGATTTTGGCATCACAGCCCGCATCACGTGCCAGACGGCGCGCGTAGTTCAGGTCTTCGCCACAGCGCGGGAAGGAGACGGCCAGGTAGTCAACGCCAATCAGCGCAGCGGTCACGATATCCGCTTTGTCTTTATCGGTCAGCGCTTCGGCTGAGAGGCCACCGCCGAGTTTGTTAATGCCTTTGTTGTTTGAGAGCGGGCCCCCGACGGTGACTTCGGTGAATACCTTCATCCCCTGAACTTCCAGCACTTTCAGCTGAACGCGACCGTCGTCGAGCAGCAGGATATCGCCAGGCACAACATCAGCCGGCAGACCTTTATAGTCGATCCCAACTTTTTCTTTATCGCCTTCGCCTTTACCCAGGTTGGCATCAAGCAGGAATTTGTCGCCGATATTGAGGAAGACTTTACCTTCTTTGAAGGTTGAAACACGAATTTTTGGACCCTGCAGGTCCCCGAGGATAGCAACATGACGGCCAAGTTTGGCCGCAATTTCACGCACTTTGTCGGCACGTAATTTATGGTCTTCTGGCGTACCGTGAGAGAAGTTCATACGCACCACGTTGGCACCCGCGGCGATAATTTTCTCGAGATTGTTATCGCGGTCAGTGGCCGGGCCTAAGGTGGTTACGATCTTGGTTCTGCGAAGCCTTCTGGACATGTAATACTCCGTTGACTGAAACAACTTTGGTGTTGCGTGAACATTAAATCGGCCTTCATCTGCTGCAAGGCAACAGAGAGAGGACCGAATGCCGTAAATCGTTACATCGTAGTTATTAAACTATTTAGGGAACATCGCTTTTCATAAGCAATTCTTTATCAAAACGCGATTCCTTAAGCGCTTCCTTGACACGCTTCAAGTTATCTCTGAATTTTGCGCCACGGCGCAGGGTGAAACCGGTTGCCAGCACGTCAATCACCGTGAGCTGCGCCAGACGGGAGACCATCGGCATATACATGTCGGTGTCTTCCGGGACATCAAGGGTGATGGCGAGCGTCGCTTCTCTTGCCAGCGGCGTGCCCGCCGTCGTGAGGGCAATAACCATGGCATCGTTTTCACGCGCCAGTTGCGCCAGCTCCACCTGGCTTTTGGTGCGCCCAGTGTGCGAAATGAGTACCACGACATCATCTTCACTGCAATTCATACAGCTCATGCGTTGCAGGACAATGTCATCGGAATAAATGACCGGGACGTTAAAGCGGAAGAATTTATTCATGGCGTCATGCGCCACGGCCGCCGACGAGCCGAGGCCAAAGAACGCAATGCGCTTGGCCTGGGTCAGTAAATCCACCGCGCGGTTCACGGAATTCATATCCAGGGACTGGCGAACGTGGTCCAGCGTAGCCATGGCCGACTCAAATATTTTTGCCGTATAGGCATCAACACTGTCGTCTTCATCCACATTGCGATTAACATAAGGCGTGCCGTTTGCCAGACTTTGTGCAAGATGCAGTTTAAAATCAGGAAAGCCGCGCGTTTCAAGGCTACGGCAGAAGCGGTTAACCGTCGGTTCGCTGACGCCTGCCTCCTGCGCCAGAGCGGCGATGCTTGAATGAATCGCCTGAGCAGGAGCAGCAAGAATGACTTCGGCCACTTTTCGCTCGGATTTGCTAAGGTGTTCCAGTTGGAACTGGATTTTTTCCAGCATGTTCATTGTTAACAGGGCGCTCATGGGTGGAAACGATTTCATTAATACATGAAATCATGATTCGATTTAGCCGATATTACCCCTGTGGCTTCCATAAAGGGTAACAGTCGACAAGATAATGTTGTTGTTTTTTTTCATTACTTGATCGGTGTCGGGTTTTGTTATGACCCTGTAGTTCAAAGAATCAACGCTTTTTGCGTGATTCCGCCACCACACGCGTCTGACGGCGAAAAAATCGCGGTATCGCACGCGAGGTTAAGCGCTAATGGTTTCGGGAATGACGTAAAAGCAGTACAGTGCAACGTAATAAAATTACAACGATACCTGGCAGAAGTACCAGGTGATCCAACTGAGGAGAATGACATGGCGGTAACGCAAACAGCCCAGGCATGTGACCTGGTCATTTTCGGCGCGAAAGGCGATCTTGCACGCCGGAAATTGCTGCCTTCCCTGTATCAACTGGAGAAAGCGGGCCAAATTCATCCGGATACGCGTATCCTGGGCGTTGGGCGCGCCGACTGGGACAAGGAAGCTTATACCAAGGTCGTACGCGAGGCGCTCGAAACTTTCATGAAGGAAAAGATTGATGAAAGTTTGTGGGATACCCTCAGCGGACGTCTTGATTTCTGTAACCTGGACGTGAACGACGTCAGCGCGTTTAACCGTTTAGGCGCGATGCTGGATCAGAAAAACCGTGTCACCATTAACTACTTCGCCATGCCGCCAAGCACTTTCGGTGCAATCTGCAAAGGCCTGGGCGAAGCGAAGCTGAACGCTAAACCGGCACGCGTGGTGATGGAGAAACCGCTGGGGACCTCTCTTTCAACCTCACGCGAAATTAACGACCAGGTCGGCGAGTACTTCGAAGAGTGCCAGGTCTACCGTATCGACCACTATCTCGGTAAAGAGACGGTACTGAACCTGCTGGCGCTGCGTTTTGCCAACTCCCTGTTTGTGAATAACTGGGACAACCGTACCATCGACCATGTGGAAATCACCGTGGCCGAAGAGGTGGGGATTGAAGGCCGCTGGGGTTACTTTGACCAGGCCGGTCAGATGCGCGACATGATCCAGAACCACCTGCTGCAAATCCTTTGCATGATTGCCATGTCTCCACCGTCTGACCTGACGGCGGACAGCATCCGTGATGCTAAAGTGAAAGTGCTGAAGTCGCTGCGTCGCATCGATCGCTCAAACGTGCGTGAGAAAACGGTACGCGGTCAGTACACCGCAGGGTTTGCTCAGGGTAAAAAAGTGCCGGGCTACCTGGAAGAAGAGGGTGCCAACAAGGCGAGTAATACCGAGACGTTTGTGGCGATCCGCGTGGATATCGATGACTGGCGCTGGGCGGGCGTTCCGTTCTACCTGCGTACCGGTAAACGTCTGCCGACCAAATGCTCTGAAGTTGTCGTTTACTTCAAAAACCCTGAACTCAACCTGTTCAAAGAGTCCTGGCAGGAGCTGCCGCAGAACAAACTGACCATTCGTCTGCAGCCAGACGAAGGGGTGGACATCCAGATCCTGAACAAAGTGCCGGGCCTGGATCATAAACATAACCTGCAGACCACTAAGCTGGACCTGAGCTACTCCGAAACGTTCAATCAGACGCACCTTGCCGATGCTTACGAGCGTCTGCTGCTGGAAACCATGCGCGGTATCCAGGCGCTGTTCGTGCGTCGTGATGAAGTGGAAGAGGCGTGGAAATGGGTCGACTCCATCACCGAAGCCTGGGCTGCGGATCAGGATGCGCCAAAACCGTATCAGGCGGGCACCTGGGGGCCTGTCGCGTCCGTCGCGATGATCACCCGTGATGGCCGCTCCTGGAATGAGTTTGAGTAAAATTATCAGCTGCCTCTTAGGTGTTATTTTACCGGTAACATGATCTAACACAGTTCGTGGCACAATTTATAAACTTTTAAGCTCCGCGTGGATTCACCCGCGGAGCTTTTTTTATTACACTGCCGGAAGTGATTTTGCCCCTGAGCTCCGGACAGCAAGCGTTTCAGCGTTGTTAATAATCGCCAGCGACTTTGTAAACTCCCGAGCCCGGACAGATAAATTAGAGGAGCTTTTATGAATCCGACATTGTTACGCGTAACACAACGCATTATTGAGCGCTCGAAAGAGACCCGTTCTGCCTACCTCGCCCGGATTGAACAGGCTAAAAGTAATACCGTTCATCGCTCACAACTCGCCTGCGGTAACCTGGCGCACGGTTTCGCCGCCTGCCAGCCCGACGATAAAGCCTCGCTGAAAAGCATGCTGCGTAACAATATCGCCATCATTACCTCCTACAACGACATGCTTTCTGCGCATCAGCCGTACGAAGTGTATCCGGAGATCATCCGTAAAGCGCTGCACAGCGTCAATGCGGTAGGCCAGGTCGCGGGCGGCGTGCCAGCCATGTGCGACGGCGTGACGCAGGGTCAGGATGGGATGGAGCTCTCTCTGCTGAGCCGCGAAGTGATTGCGATGTCGGCCGCAGTGGGCCTGTCTCACAATATGTTTGATGGCGCGCTGTACCTCGGCGTGTGCGATAAAATCGTCCCGGGGCTGGCCATGGCAGCGCTGTCGTTTGGTCATCTGCCTGCGATCTTCGTGCCGTCAGGTCCGATGGCAAGCGGCCTGCCAAACAAAGAAAAAGTGCGTATCCGTCAGCTGTATGCGGAAGGTAAAGCAGACCGTCAGGCACTGCTGGAAGCGGAAGCCGCCTCCTACCATGCGCCGGGTACCTGTACTTTCTACGGTACGGCCAACACCAACCAGATGGTGGTGGAATTTATGGGGATGCAGCTTCCTGGGTCCTCTTTCATTCAACCGGATGCGCCACTGCGTAAGGCCCTGACTGAAGCAGCTGCTCGCCAGGTAACGCGTCTGACCGGTAACGGCAACGCGTGGATGCCGCTGGGTAAAATGGTCGACGAGAAAGTGATCGTCAACGGTATCGTTGCGCTGCTGGCAACCGGCGGCTCAACCAACCATACCATGCATCTGGTGGCGATGGCGCGTGCGGCGGGCATCCTGATTAACTGGGATGATTTCTCTGATATCTCGTCTGTGGTGCCACTGATGGCGCGCCTGTACCCGAACGGCCCGGCTGACATCAACCACTTCCAGGCTGCCGGTGGCGTGCCGGTGCTGATGCGCGAGCTGCTGAAAGGCGGTCTGCTGCATGAAGATGTGAACACCGTGGCGGGCTTTGGTCTGCAGCGTTATACCCATGAGCCGTGGCTCAATAACGGTGAGCTTGACTGGCGTGAAGGCGCCACCGCCTCGCTTGACGCACAGGTTATCGCCACCTTTGAACAACCGTTCTCTCGTCACGGCGGCACCAAAGTGCTCAGCGGTAACCTGGGGCGTGCGGTGATGAAAACCTCCGCCGTACCGGAAGAGAACCAGATTATCGAAGCGCCGGCCGTGGTGTTTGAAAGCCAGCATGACGTTTTGCCTGCGTTTGATGCCGGTCTGCTCGACAAAGATTGCGTCGTTGTGGTGCGCCATCAGGGGCCAAAAGCGAACGGCATGCCAGAATTACATAAACTTATGCCGCCACTTGGTGTATTATTGGACCGCCGTTTCAAAATTGCGTTAGTGACCGATGGACGCCTCTCTGGCGCATCAGGTAAAGTGCCTTCTGCCATCCACGTGACCCCGGAAGCTTACGACGGCGGTTTGCTGGCGAAAGTTCGTGATGGAGACATGATCCGCGTCAACGGTCAGACAGGTGAGTTAACCCTGCTGGTGGATGACGCTGAACTGGCGGCACGTAAGCCACATATTCCTGACCTGAGCGCATCGCGCGTGGGAACCGGACGCGAAATGTTTGGCGCGCTGCGTGAGAAACTCTCCGGTGCGGAGCAGGGCGCAACCTGTATTACGTTTTAAGACGACTTGATTTTATCGATCTGGCGAGAGAAAACTCTGATGAAAAACTGGAAAACAAGTGCAGAAGCAATCCTGACCACTGGCCCTGTCGTGCCGGTAATCGTGGTGAACAAGCTGGAACATGCTGTCCCGATGGCGAAAGCCCTGGTCGCGGGTGGTGTTCGTGTTCTGGAAGTGACCCTGCGTACCGCCTGCGCGATGGACGCTATTCGCGCTATCGCCAAAGAAGTGCCGGACGCGATCATCGGTGCGGGTACCGTACTCAACGCACAGCAGCTGGCTGACGTGACCGAAGCGGGCGCGCAGTTTGCTATCAGCCCTGGCCTGACCGAGCCGCTGCTGAAAGCTGCAACTGAAGGCACGATCCCTCTGATCCCGGGTATCAGCACCGTATCTGAACTTATGATGGGTATGGATTACGGTCTGAAAGAGTTCAAATTCTTCCCGGCTGAAGCTAACGGCGGCACCAAAGCGCTGCAGGCTATTGCGGGTCCATTCTCTCAGGTTCGCTTCTGCCCGACGGGCGGTATCTCTCCGGCAAACTACCGTGACTACCTGGCGCTGAAAAGTGTCCTGTGCATCGGCGGCTCATGGCTGGTTCCTGCGGATGCGCTGGAAGCAGGCGACTGGGATCGCATCACTAAACTGGCTCGCGAAGCGGTTGAAGGCGCGAAGCAGTAAGCGAAGACAGTATGAAAAACGGGCCTGCTGGCCCGTTTTTTTTATCCTGCAACCTTCACATTCGCGGCGGCTGTTTTGGCTCTTGCCACAGCCTCATCCACGTTTTCACCGGTCGCTAGCGCCACGCCAAGGCGGCGCGTGCCGTCAATCTCCGGTTTCCCGAACAGACGAACCTGCAAGCCTGCACCCATAGCCCCTTCGACGTTATCAAAGGTGACGTTCTGGCTGGTTAATTGCGGCAGGATCACCGCCGAAGCCGCCGGGCCGTACTGACGAATGCCGCCAACGGGCAGGCCGAGGAAGGCGCGCACATGCAGGGCGAATTCAGAAAGGTCCTGTGAAATCAGCGTGACCATCCCGGTATCGTGCGGGCGAGGGGAGACTTCACTGAAAATTACCTCATCGCCGCAGACAAACAGTTCCACGCCAAACAATCCGTAACCGCCCAGCGCCAGAACCACTTTACGGGCAATTTCCTGCGCACGTACCAGCGCCAGGTCGCTCATCTGCTGCGGCTGCCAGGACTCACGATAGTCGCCATCTTCCTGACGGTGGCCAATCGGATCGCAGAAATAGACGCCATCAACGGCGCTGACCGTCAGCAGCGTGATTTCGAAATCAAACTTTACGACGCCTTCGATAATCACGCGACCGGCACCGGCACGTCCTCCCTGCTGGGCATACTCCCACGCCTTATCCAGAGTGCTGCTGTCGCGGATAAAGCTCTGTCCTTTACCGGAGGAACTCATGACGGGCTTAATGATGCATGGGTAGCCAATTTCGTCGACAGCCTGCAGGAAAGCGGCTTTATCGCCGGCAAAACGGTAGCCTGAGGTAGGTAAAGCCAGCTCTTCAGCTGCCAGACGACGAATGCCTTCGCGGTTCATGGTCAGTTTGGCCGCTTTTGCGCAGGGCACCACGCGCTGGCCTTCCTGCTCAAGGGCGATCAGCGTATCGGTGGCAATGGCTTCAATTTCGGGTACCACAAAATCCGGTTTCTCCTGCGTAATCAGCGTACGCAGGGCATCGCCATCCAGCATATTGATCACATAAGAACGGTGGGCGACATGCATGGCAGGTGCATCAGCGTAACGATCCACTGCAATGACTTCCACGCCCAAACGCTGGCACTCAATGGCGACCTCTTTACCCAGTTCGCCCGATCCTAACAGCATCACACGCGTCGCCGCAGGTCGCAGCGCGGTTCCTAAACGAGTCATAACAATCCCCCTGAAAAAGTTGCGCGCATTATAAACGTAAACGTTTGCGTCTGTCTTGTTCAGGGCCCGAGAGCGGTTAAGAAATTTGCGCTTCTTTAGCCGTGGCAGACATTTCCTGACGCCTGCTCGCTTACGCTGGGAGACATATTCACCGTTAAGTGAGGGAAACCATGTCAGGCTGGCTAAATCAATTGCAATCCATGTTGGGACAGAAAACGTCGTCATCCGGCGAGCAGGGGCTGAGCAAACTCCTGGTACCGGGGGCGCTTGGCGGGCTGGCTGGACTGCTGGTTGCCAATAAATCCTCGCGTAAGTTACTGGCAAAGTATGGTACCGGCGCGCTGCTGGCGGGCGGCGGCGCTATTGCGGGTACCGTACTGTGGAACAAATACAAGGACAGAGTGCGGACCGCGCACAGCGACGAACCCCACTTTGGTGAGCAGACCTCGCCGCTGGATCTGCGTACCGAACGGCTCATCCTGGCGCTGGTGTTCGCGGCGAAAAGCGACGGGCACATTGATGACCAGGAACGATCGGCGATTGAGCAGCAACTGCGCGAAGCCGGTGTCGAAGAAAAGGGCAGAGCGCTGGTGGCGCAGGCCATCGAACAGCCACTCGAACCGCAGCGTCTGGCGCAAAGCGTGAAAAATGAGGAAGAGGCGCTTGAGCTCTATTTTCTGAGCTGTGCCGCCATCGATATCGATCACTTTATGGAGCGCAGCTATCTCAATGCGCTGGGTGATGCCCTGAAGATCCCACAAGATGTCCGGGACGGGATCGAGAAGGATATTCAGGAGCAAAAACGGGCGTTACAGGGCTAACTGCCGCCGTCGCAGCCATGTTTCGCTTGCATCATGCGTGGGTTTTGCCAACCTTATAGGGTGTAAAACTCAAAAGAATGATGACATGCCACCGAAAGCCCGACGTACTCCTTATGCGATCACCACGCATGGCGATACGCGTATAGACAATTATTACTGGCTGCGGGACGACTCCCGTTCCCGGCCAGAAGTGCTCGACTACCTGCACGAGGAAAACGACTATGGCCGCAAGGTCATGTCCAGCCAGCAGGCGTTGCAGGATCAGCTGTTAAATGAAATGGTGCAGCGTATCCCCCAGCGCGATATTTCCGCGCCCTGGACCAAAAATGGCTATCGATATCGCCATATCTACGAACCTGGCAACGAGTATCCCATCTACCAGCGACAGTCGGTGTTATGCGCCGAATGGGATGAGTGGGACATCCTGCTGGATGCCAACCAGCGCGCCGCCCATAGCGAGTTTTATACCCTCGGCGGCATGTCCATCTCCCCCGATAACACCATTATGGCGCTGGCGGAGGATTACCTCTCCCGTCGTCAGTACGGTTTGCGTTTTCGCAATCTGGAAACCGGTAACTGGTATCCGGAAATGCTGGATAACGTTTCGCCGGACTTTGTCTGGGCGAATGATTCCGAAACGGTCTACTACGTCAAAAAGCATGCCTCCACGTTGCTGCCTTACCAGGTGTGGCGCCATACCGTTGGGACGGATTCTGCTGACGACGAACTGGTTTACGAAGAGAAAGACGAAACGTTTTATGTCAGCCTGCACAAAACCTCGTCCCGCCACTATGTGATTATCTTCCTGGCCAGCGCCACAACCTCTGAAGTTCTGCTTCTGGACGCCGAACTACCCGATGCGCAGCCGCTATGCTTCCTGCCGCGGCGCAAAGATCATGAATACAGCCTCGATCACTTCCAGCACAGCTTTTACCTGCGCTCTAATCGGGAGGGTAAAAACTTTGGCCTCTACAAAACCAAAGTACGCGATGAACGCAAGTGGGAAGTATTAATCCCCGCCCGGGAGCAGGTAATGCTCGAAGGGTTTACGCTGTTCACCGACTGGCTGGTGGTTGAGGAGCGCCAGCGGGGGCTGACCAGCCTGCGGCAAATTAACCGCAAAACGCGGGAAGTGATCGGGATTGCGTTTGACGACCCGGCCTATGTTACGTGGATAGGGTTTAATCCTGAGCCGGAATCGTCGCGTCTGCGCTACGGCTACTCGTCTATGACCACGCCCGATACGCTCTTTGAGCTGGATATGGACACCGGGCAACGTCAGGTGCTTAAACAGTCCGAAGTGAAAGGGTTCGATTCCGACAACTACCGAAGCGAACACCTGTGGGTTACCGCCCGTGATGGCGTCGAGGTGCCGGTCTCGCTTGTTTATCATCGGGCGCATTTCCAGAAAGGTAAGAATCCGATTCTGGTTTACGGCTACGGCTCCTACGGCTCAAGCATGGACGCTGATTTCAGCAGCAGCCGGTTAAGTCTGCTGGATCGCGGTTTTGTGTTCGCCATTGCGCATGTTCGCGGCGGCGGGGAGTTGGGTCAGCACTGGTATGAAGACGGGAAATTCCTGAAAAAGAAAAATACCTTCAATGATTATCTCGACGTCTGCGATGCGTTGATTGAGCAGGGCTATGGCGATCCTGGGCTTTGCTTTGGTATGGGCGGCAGCGCGGGAGGATTATTGATGGGGGCCGTCATCAATCAGCGTCCCGAACGCTTTAAAGGGATTATTGCGCAGGTGCCGTTTGTCGATGTGGTAACGACCATGCTGGATGAATCCATCCCGCTGACGACCGGAGAGTTTGAAGAGTGGGGCAACCCGCAGGATGAGATCTACTATCGCTACATGAAAGAGTACAGCCCGTACGACAATGTGGAAGCGAAAGCGTATCCGCACATGCTGGTAACCACCGGGTTGCATGATTCACAGGTACAATACTGGGAGCCTGCAAAATGGGTGGCGAAACTGCGGGAACTGAAAACCGACGACAACCTGCTGCTGCTGTGCACGGATATGGACTCCGGTCACGGCGGGAAATCGGGACGATTTAAATCTTACGAAGGTGTGGCACTGGAGTATGCGTTTTTGATTGGCCTGGCACAGGAGACGCTGCCAGGCCGTGCGGAGCGTTAAGCTTCGCCAAGATAGTGCTTAAGCGTTAAACGCAGTTCCGGGCTCATCTTATCGAGGTTGTTATAGAGCCAGCGCAGATAGCCCGGATCTTTATCCGCAATATCGGAAACCGCCCGACCGCGGTATTTGCCAAAGGTGAAGGTAGTCAGCAATGCCGGACGCCCGGTAATGGTCGCCATATCATCAGGGGTCCAGCCGGAGTTATTCATAATATCAATGAGTAACGCGGCGGTGATGTAGCAGTCATACAGGGCGCGGTGATGGTGCAGACCCTCCGGCGTTCTGACGCTCAGCTTACGGGATTTGTACAACGCCATATTGCTGTACTTAATCCCGGGCCAGAGACGACGCGCCAGTTTCATCGTGCAAATCCATTCTCCGGGCATGTCGGGGAGCACCCGGCGGTCAAAACTGGCGTTGTGCGCGACGTACCACGGGCTACCGTAATAATGGGGTATCACCTCTTCTATCCACGGTTTGTCCGCCACCATCGATTCTGTAATGCGATGAATAGCCATTGCCTGCGGGCTGATCGGGCGGTCGGGACGTACCAGATGGCTCATTGGGTTGACTATTTTTCCATCAATCACGTCGACAGAAGCCACTTCCACTATTCCGCCCTGAAGATCGCAGGTTTCGGTATCGATGACGCGCAGCATTGAACTCTCCTGAGCCTAAAACGCCTAGCCTAAAGGAATGATATCGCCTTGCCAACCCTGTCTGCCAAGAGATCCGGTCAATAGCAGTTCACCTTTGTCCGCGCGGACGATCAGCTGACCTTTTTCATCCCATAACGCGCTGCCGCCGCGCGCGTTCGCCATTAACACCGCAATGGCATATTTGTGTGCGAATCGCTGCAGGGTACTGATGGATTGCCGCCAGCGGCTGTCTCCCACTGACTGGCAGCTGGTAAACAGCGTCGCCTGTGGGTCGAGATTTGGCGAATCAGCATGTGCATCGATGATCGTCAGCTGTTTATCACCCGGGATCAGGCTTGCACCACGACCCTGAGGGTAGCGCAGGATGCTATGGCGAGAAGGGGTAAAAAGGGCAAGGCCTTTCTGACGATGGCCATTCACGTCGAGCGGAAGCCCGGCAATAATAGTGATCCGGTATAATTTCGCGGCGTTTAGCAACGGGGCCAGCTGTTTATCATCGGGAGGGGCGGGGAGCGTTGTTGTCCCTGGGCCAGTTAATGAGAGCTCCGGGAATACCAGCAAATCGCACTGCTGGCGTACCGCTTCGGCAATGAAACGGAGATGGTGCGCGACATGTTCATCTACACTGTGGTGCAGCCCGGCATACTGGGCTGCAGCAATATTCCATTGTGACATCGTGACTTCCTTTACACAGAGTCGCAGTGATTTAAGAATACACCTAATTTAACCAGGGTTTTCTTATCCTGCCATATTCCGCGTAAGGAAGTGTAACGACTCGTTAAGCTTATTTAACTTTAGGTTCGTATGGTAAACGAGAGAGGTTAACTGAGGCGAGACGATGCGCAATTAAGCGTTCGCGAAACCAGTCGCGCAGATGAGCAGGTTGCTCACGTTCAACCACTTCAGCCACGATGGGCATGTTGTAACGCTCTTTAAATGCGACGCCAGCGGCAGCGAGATCGACATTCACTTTATCCATCTCGTCCTGAGGAAGGGCGGCCAGATTGATCTTCATTACCTTCTCCTTTTTAGACGGCGGCAACGTTACCGCGATTGCTCGACGATGACAAGCAGAGGTGGGATGATCCTCGACTCGCTTATTATACAGAGTTATTCTTTGCCATACAGGCATAACAAAAAGGAATGATTGCGATGGGTTTATCCTCTTCCCGCGCGGCAGGCGCACTGGTCTTTTTGGCCTCTTGCGTGATGTCACCCTCCGTGCTGGCGCACGCTCACCTTAAACAACAGACTCCGGCAGCAGATAGCCTCGTGACGGCACCGCGCACGCTGACGCTGACGTTTTCAGAAGGTATTGAGCCCGGTTTTAGCGGTGTGGTGGTGACGGATGCACAAAAGCAGACCATCAGGACCGGTGCCGTTAAACGCGACGAGAAAGACAAGACGCAGTTGAATGTGCCGCTGGAACGCGAGTTGACGCCCGGAACCTACCAGGTTGACTGGCATGTGGTGTCGGTAGACGGCCACAAGACAAAAGGCAGTTATCACTTTAGCGTGAAATAGCATGCTGGCGATGTGCTACGTAGGGCTGCGCTTTCTCCATTTCGGCGCGTTAATGCTTATTTTTGGCAATGCGCTGTATAGCGTCTGGTTTGCTCCTTCCTCTCTGCAACGACTCATGTCCCGGCGTTTTCAGTCGCAGCAAAGAATGGCGGCGTTAATCAGCCTGGTGACAGCGCTCCTGATGTTTACGCTTCAGGGCGGGTTAATGGGGAATGGCTGGGGCGATGTCGTCAACCCCGACATCTGGCGTAGCGTGCTGGGGACGCAGTTTGGAAGCGTCTGGCTGTGGCAAATCATTCTCGCGGCCCTTACTGCCGGTACAGCATGGCTGGCTCCGCATAAAGGCTCACGGCTGTTACTGCTCGCCATGGGACAGTTCGTCCTGCTGGCGGGAGTAGGGCATGCGACAATGAACGAAGGCGCGGTGGGCGCATTGCAGCGTCTTAATCACGCTCTTCATGTGTTATGTGCCGCAACCTGGCTTGGCGGATTACTGCCGCTGCTGTTTTGCATGCGTCTGGCGAAAGGGCAGTGGCAGCCTGCCGCAATCTACACCATGATGCGCTTCTCACGCGTGGGGCATTACGCCGTAGCAGGCGTGGTGCTTACCGGCGTTTTCAATGCGCTGTTTATTCTGGGTATCGATATTCCCTGGCAGGCCCGTTACGTGCAATTTTTGTTGTTCAAATGTGCGCTGGTGGCTTTGATGGTGGTAATTGCGCTAGCAAATCGGTATTTTCTGGTGCCACGGTTTCGTGCGCAAAGCGGGCGAGAACAACAAATATTTATCAGAATGACACAAGCAGAAGTGGTGCTGGGTGCGCTGGTGCTGGCTACAGTCAGTCTGTTCGCGACCTGGGAACCCTTCTGACAAGGTTAACTATCCTATGAAAAAGACACTACTTTCTCTCCTCTTGCTGGCCTGCACGGGGAGTGCCCTGGCCGCACCACAGGTCATTACCGTCAGCCGTTTTGAAGTGGGTAAGGACAAATGGGCGTTCAATCGCGAAGAGGTGATGCTGACCTGCCGTCCGGGGCACGCCTTGTATGCGATTAACCCAAGCACGCTGGTGCAATACCCTTTAAATGATGTCGCAGAACAGCAGGTCGCCAGCGGCAAAAGCAGTGGACAGCCAATCAGCGTTATTCAGATTGATGACCCCGCGCATCCAGGTCAGAAGATGAGCCTGGCACCGTTTATCGAGCGTGCAGACACGCTTTGTTAATCTTCGGGTTTCCAATAAAAAACCGCAGATGCTTGCGAAAGCACTGCGGTTTTTCACTTTTAATGATGCTCATACGCTTTTTTTCCGGCCGCTTTAACTGAGGACTGGAAAACCTGGCGTCGTCATCTATTCTTAAAAGGCAAGGCGACTTAGCCTGCATTAATGCCAACTTTTAGCGCACGGCTCTCTCCCAAGAGCCATTTCCCTGGACCGAATACAGGAATCGTATTCGGTCTCTTTTTATCTGATTGAAAGCAAACGATTTATTCCTTTCACTGGCTCTCTCAGAAGGGACACGTTCAGTGATCCGCCTTCAACCATATCACAAAACGGCAGGCGTAAGTCCAGCCCTTTTTGCCGGTTTTGTTAAATTTTTGTGCAGAGTTGAAGAAAGCTCTCAGCGCGCTTAAAAGCGTGATTTCACCTCAGCCTCAATGCAGTCAAGCAGTTCAAAGCGACGGCGATATTCCGCCCGTTTTTTACTGGCGATATCTTCCAGGGATTTACGCTCCATCTGTAACGGCAGCTGCCAGCAGAAGGGGGAGATTTTTTTACCGTCCAGACTCGCCCAGAATTCGTCATAGCTGGCGTGGAAATGACGGCCTTTGCTCAGGCGGTAACGCAGTGCGCGGAAAACGTGTCCCTCATCACCAACAGCAAAAATCGCCCGGACGGATGAATGTGCGGCCAGCTGGAAAACCACTTCCATCAGCACGCGTTTTGGAAACAGGCCATGGCAGGCGCGGGTCGCCAGTTTAATGGCGTCATGCGAGACGTTGCGACGTGGCCCCTGAAGCCCACCAATCACCAGCACTCGCTGCCCGTTGCTGCGTGCGACGCTAAACGTCAGGCTTGCGAGCACGGTATTCTCGCTGTCGCGCAGCCACAGCGTGCTTTCACCTTCCCGCTCGGCTTTGCCGGCAGAGGAGGCACTCACGGTATACGTCGCGTCGTTTTTTGCCTGAAATTGCACTATCGTCTGCTCTTGCGGGCTGGTCAGCGCGTTGGCGAGGGTGATATTTTTCAGGCTATCGACCCAGTGATAATGGCTGATGATAGCGTCAGCCCGATCGCCGGCCGTCAGGCCACGCATCAGATACTGCCGATGGGTTTTACTCGGTAAGGTAATTTGAGAGGCCAGCAGACGGTCAAAATCATCACGTCCTGAGAGCGTTTCCAGCACGCGATGGGTGGAAGACCAGAACAGGAGCGAGCGCAGCAGGAACTTCAGACGATACTCGCGCTTCTGCCAGATTGGACCCGGAACGCGTTTTCCTTTCACCAGCTCGGAAATGATATTTGTGCGATGCGGATAGAACACATCGTTGTGCAGGTGCATATTAGACACGTTAAGACCTCTCGTTTAATTCATGCCTTATTCTAAAGAGTCAGCAAAAAGGGATTAATAGCGCGCGGATCTTTATTTCCATTTGGTTTACCGTTCGTTTGGCTTTGTGAATGCTGTGCGTGTCAGCTGCAATTTCTGCTGCGTCTATACTTAAGCAAGGAGGTTTTATGTATCAGCGAATCGATGGTGGGAAGTGGCGGCACGTCTGGGTTGTCAGCGACATACATGGTTGTTATCAATGGCTCATGGATGAACTGAAACGCCGGCATTTTAATCCTTATGAGGATTTGCTTATTTCCGTAGGGGATGTAATTGACCGTGGCTCTGACAGTATTAAATGTTTACAGCTCATGAATGAAAAATGGTTTCGTGCAGTACGGGGCAACCATGAACAAATGGCTATCGACAGCCTTGATAATAATGATTTCGCACTCTGGACAATGAATGGCGGAATTTGGTTTACCCGCCTTGAGCACACACAGCAGCAGCTGGCGCTGACGTTACTTAATGCGTGTCGGGAACTGCCGCACATAATCGAGATAACCTGTGCAAACGGTTTGAATGTGATTGCTCACGCTGACTATCCCGCAGCGGAATACCGCTGGCAAAAACCCGTAAGCGCCCGGCACGTACTATGGGATCGCGACCGGCTGATGGGGTTTATGGTCGGGAAAGGGCAGGGGATCGGTGGTGCGGACCATTTCTGGTTCGGACATACGCCACTTGACCGGCGGTATGATTTTAATAACCTGCACTACATTGATACCGGCGCCGTTTTCGATGGTTACTTTACGCTGGCGCAGCTTCAGTAATAAATAACCCGCCTTCGGGCGGGTTCTCTTTAGGTCAGGCAAGACGCATGACCCAGGCATCGGATTGACTATCGTAATGCTCACGGTAAAGGACTGAGTGTTCGCCATCAAGTATTGCCGGTACGCTGGTATCGGCATCCCAGGCATCCAGTTGCATGCACAAATCCGGGTCGGATTTGCAGGGAATACTTAACGTTCGTTCGCCCTGTGCTTCGCCGCGCAATTCTGCGTCGTCGATTTCGAAAGCGCCAATACGCACGCTGGTTTTCGTCATATTGCTCTCCGGGTGTGTTGTCAAAATCTGGTATGACCAGTATGGGCATCCATTTTTGATCGTAGACAAGGAGAGCAAAATCGCCAGTAAAAAAATGCGCTTTTTTCAGCCGGTGCGATCGTTACCGGTAAACAATCGCCCATCACGAACCAGCTCTCGCGGATAGCTGTTTTTCAGTCGCGAGCCTACCTTTTTCGCCAGCCCTAACGGATAACCCTGATAGGTCACCACCACTTCATCATGCGATGGCGTGTTGTCCGGATATACATCACGGCCCCGGTACCACTCTTCGGCTTCCTGGTGCGTCAGGGCGAACGTATTCTCGCTGCCGGCGAGGGCGATAACAGCCTCATGCTGCCAGCGATAGCCTTTATTGTGCACTTCCGCCAGGCGGATCCCGATGCGGGAAAAACGTACCTTGCCGATAAGCGGCTCAATATTTGCCGGGAAAAGCCAAATCTCTTTATCGCGAATCCAAAGATGGCATGTGTCATCCCAGGCAAGCCCGACCTTAGCGGCGGCGGTAGTGACTTGCTCCGCCTCACGCCTTTTCATGGGGGCGAAGGGGAAATTGCCGACCTTAAACGTCGGGGCTGGCAGTGGCTCAACCGCCTGCGTTTTACGCAACCGTGCGACAAAAAAACCTTCGCAGTCATAAATCTGGGGGAAAACGTGCAGAAATCCTTCAGGCGTGACGGCTTCATTGGCTGAAGCGAACAAGCCGTTTAACGGCAGGAACTCGACGGCATCAGGGTATTGCGCCTTGAGCCACAGACAGACGTCCTCGTTCTCGTCACGGTTTAAGGTGCAGGTCGAATAAACCAATGTGCCACCGGGACGCAGGGCATGGAAGGCGCTGTCGATCAGTTCGCGCTGGGTGGCGGCAATCTCAAGGTTACTCTCCACAGACCAGTTTTTTAACGCATCAGGATCTTTACGCACCACCCCTTCGCCGGAGCAGGGCGCGTCCAGCAGGATGGCATCAAACGCTTCTGGCAGGGCTGCGCCAAATACGCGGCCATCGAAGTGCGTCAGGGCAACGTTATGGATCCCGCAGCGGCTGATGTTAGCGTGCAGAACTTTAACGCGACTGGCTGAAAACTCGTTGGCGAGAATGGCCCCGCGATTCCCCATCCTGGCGGCAATCTGCGTGGTTTTGGAGCCCGGCGCGGCAGCGACATCCATGACGCGTTCTGGCGCATTATCATCCGCAAACAGGGCGGCAACCGGCAGCATCGAGCTGGCTTCCTGGATATAAAACAGACCACTCAGATGTTCTGCGGTACTGCCCAATGGCAACGACGCTTCGTCATCCCGTTCAATCCAAAAACCCTCTGCACACCACGGTACTGGCGTCAGTTGCCAGTTATACGGCGAGACCAGCGCCAGAAAATCGGCGACGCTTATTTTCAGCGTGTTGACGCGAATACTCCGGCGCAACTGCCGCTGACAGGCGGCGATAAAATCGTCTAACGAGAGGTGAGAAGGAAGCGCCTCGCGCATCTGCGCCAGGAATTGTTCAGGAAGAAATACGGAGTTTTGAGCCACGTGCACACCACAGGGAAAAGTTCAGGGGCGCAGTGTAACATAAAGGCTCCGGTGCGTTGACACCGGAGCCCTGAGATTAACGCGGCAGGGCAGTGCCCCATTCACGCCACTCTTTCGGCTCGCTTTCGAGCAGCAGGAAGTGTTTGCCCGGTTGCGCTTTCGGCGCCAGCGGCGTCCCCGGTGGTGTAGCGAAAGCAATACCGCCACGAATGAACTGGTTGAAGGTGCCGGTTTTCACCACCCCGCCCGTCAGACCGAAGTCCAGTGAATAGCCGGAGGCCAGCCAGAACACCGAGTTATTACGCACCAGGTGCTGGTAACGATCGCTGATGCGTAATGCCACCATCACGCGGTCAGAGAGCGTACCGAGCGTCAGGCCCGTCACTGTACCCACCTCAATCCCGCGGAACAGCACCGGTGTGCCGATGTTCAGCGAGCCTGCTTCCGGCACTTCCACCACAATGCTCAGGCCATCCAGATAGCGAGAGTCAGTGATCGTGGCTTCCTGCAGTTCAAAGTCACGGCGGGCATTCCCCTTACCGGGTTCGACGTTGATATAAGGCTGCAGGATAGTGTCGAGGTGCTCAACGCCAGCGGCCGAAATCTGTGGCGTCACCACCGAGAAGCGGGAGCCTGAGCGGGCGAAGGTTTGAACATATTCCGGGTAGAGCACGGCGGTGGCCTGCACCTCGTTACGCGCGGTGATAAGCGTCAGCTTCTGGATCTGCCCGATATCAATACCCAGATAACGGATGGGCATCCCTTCCGCCAGCTTCCCTGCATCAAAAGCATGCAGGGTAATCTGTCCGCCAACGGCACGGGCAGCGGTTTCTGACGGGAAGAGAATACGCTTATCGCCTTTGCGCAGGTTTGCACCCGCACCGCTGAGGTTATCGAAGCTGATCGCTCCCCGCAGCGCACGTGAAAGCGGGGAGGCCTGCACGGTCAGCCCGTTACCGTTAAGCTGCACTTTCGCACCACCTTCGGCCCAGAACACGCTATTCGGGGTCAGCAACTTGCGATACTCCGGTTTGATATGCAGTTCGATATCAAACGCGTCCGCATGAGGGCGTACGGCAATCACTTCCCCGACCTCAAACTTCCGGTACAGCACGACGGAGCCAGCCTGGACATCAGGAAGCGTCTCGGCGCTTAACGTCAGTGTCGTGGTTGGGAGATCGCTCATGCTGTTTTCAATCGCTTTGTCCAGGTTGGCATACAGTGGATAACTGTCGCGCACCGGGCCTTTATTGCCCGGTAAAATGCGGATCCCGCCGTTAACCCATTCGCTGGCGCTGGCACCGAGGAACTCGACGCCGTCGAGGCCAACCTTCACGTCGACGCGGCTGTTCACCACAAATTTACTGTCGCCATGCACAAGGTCGCTGTATTGCGGATCGATAGCCACCGAGAAGCTCACGCCGTTTTCAGAGAGCGTACGCTCCAGCACCTGGCCCACCTGGACGCCATGCAGAATCAGCGGCTGGCCGGCTTCGATACCGTAACTTTCAGGCGCGGTCAGTTTTACCGTTACGACGCCCGGTTTTTGCAGCAGCGCTTTATCTGCCGGCGCAACAACGAAACTGTTGCTGGGTTGACCTTCACCGGGGATCAGTTCAAACGTATTGCCGGTCAGAAGATTGCTCAGGCTGGTATCGTTCAGAGACAGTTTTGGGCTGCGCATCTCGATGCGCGTTTTTTCACGCAGGAGATCAACCACGCTCGGGTCGACGGTCATCTCACCGGTCACGGAACCGCCTGGGTTGAGCGTCATTTTGGTGAGCTGCCCAACCTGCAATCCCTGATACATAAGCGGTGTGGAACCCGCTTTCAGCCCTTTAGCGTCGGGCAGGGCGAGTTTGACGATCACGCCGCGCTGGCTGTGCGCCAGGTCAGCATACAATCCGAAGGTGTCATCTGCCGTGGCCGGGCTGGAGTTTTCCGGAGAGTCGAAGGCAACGGCGCCGTTGACCAGTGCGGCCAGGCTCTCGAGCTTCACTTTGGCACCGCTCAGGCTGAGATCGGCATCCACGCCGGAGACGTTCCAGAAACGGCTGCCTTTTTTCACCAGGTTAGTGAAGCGGCGATCGATTAACACATCAATCGTCACGCCCTGTTTATTCGGGTTGATGGCGTAATCATAAACGCGACCTACCGGAATTTTACGGTAATAAACCAGTGAGCCACTGTTGAGGGAACCCAAATCCGGTGCCTGCAGATGGATCATCAGATCGCCGTTGTTCAGTCGGTATTTTGGTTGGGTATCCAGCGCAACAAAGTGATCCTGCGGTTCACCTTTACCCGGCATCATGCCGATGTAGTTACCGCCAACCAGTGCATCCAGCCCTGAAACACCCGCCAGAGAGGCCTTAGGCGTTACCAGCCAGAACTGCGTTTCGCTGCGCAGCGCATCCTGCATATCGGACTTAATGCTGGCGCGGACCTGAATTTTATTCAGCCCTTTTCCCAGGCTGATGTCCTGAACGGTACCCACCTCAACCCCCTGGAAGCGGACAGGGGTTCGCCCGGCCACAATGCCGTCGGCAGACTGAAAGTCAATGGTGATGGTGCTTCCGCGATCTTCATAACTCGTCCAGATAAGCCAGCCTGCAATCATCAGGGCGATGACAGGCAGCAACCAGAATGGAGAAATGCGGCGTTTTGTTTTAATTCTCGCTTCAGTCGGCGAAGCGGGCGTTTCCTGACTCATGTGCATCCCAAAGTAAGCGGCTATCCAGCCATTCCACAGCAAGAATAGTCAATATCACCGCGGAGCCGAAATAAAAAGCTGCGGGTCCCATTGTAAAAGCCAATAACTGGTCGCGATTGATCAGCGACATCATCAACGAAATCACGAACAGATCCAACATCGACCAGCGGCCAATCCAGGTGACGAATCGCAAAAGCAGAATTCGGGTACGTAAACCTTGCTCACATTTGAAGTGAATACTCAGGAGCAGGGTAAACATCACCACCACTTTGGTAAACGGCACCAGAATACTGGCGATAAACACAATTGCCGCCACCCCCACGTTGCTGTGGGCGAGGGAGATGATCCCGGAGAGGATGGTATCCTCCTGGCGCCCACCATTCACGTAAATGATGGAAATCGGCAGCATATTGGCCGGGATCAAAAAGACCAGCGAGGCAATCAGCGCGGCCCAGCATTTTTGCAGGCTGTTGTTGCGCCGCAGTCTCAGGGGAATATGACACCGCGGGCAACGGCCACGTGGGTCGGGCAAGCCAGTATAGTGACACCCCAGACAGACCCGGAGACGTTCATCCGGTCGCGTGGCCGGGCGCTGAGGGTAAAAGCGCTCCCAGAGCTGTTCGACGTTCAGATGAATGAGTGTGAGGATGCTGAGCAAGACCAGACAAATAAATGCAAAGAGTCCGACCCCGGGCTGCAAGAATGCATAGTCCTGGACTTTTATGGACGCCACGCCGACGCCCACCAGGTAGATATCCAGCATGACCCACTCTTTCAGTTTGTCCAGCATCAGCAACACGGGGCGGAGATTCATCCCCAGAATGTTACCAAACCAAAGATAGGCAATGGCGGCGACCAGCACCAGCGGCGCGCCGACCGTACAGAAAAGCACCATGGCGGCAGTGAGCGGGTCGCCCTGGCGCGTCATCTGCCAGATCCCCTGCAGTACGTTGGCATCAATACGCACACCAAGCAGGTACAGCTTCAGCAGCGGTTCGCCCCAGGCAAACGGCATAAGAAGCAGCATGGTGATGGCCATCGCGGCGAGACGGGTCAGCGACCAGTCGCGTCCGTCGCGAATTTTAGCGTCGCAGCGGGGGCAAAAAGCACTTTCATGCGATTTCATCTTCGGCAACATAAAAAGCGTATCGCACTGCGGGCAACGCTGATAATGTGCACGAGGCAAAGCTTCGCTTACCGTATGGACAGTTATCTTTTTTGTCGGCGTAATTTTGGTTGTTTTTAAGGCCATCAGCTGCGCACAAATAAGTATTGTTGAACGTTATATTAACTCATGAACGGATTCATCTTGAGCATGAGCGCATTTAATGCTTATTTTAATAGGCTATGCGGTAATTTTGTAAGACAACTAAGTGATTGAATAATGAACAAAACAGAATTCTACGCGGATCTTAACCGCGATTTTAAGGCATTGATGGCGGGTGAGACCAGCTTCTTAGCCACTCTGGCAAATACTAGCGCATTGCTGTTTGAACGGCTATCAGACGTTAACTGGGCCGGCTTTTACCTTCTGGAAGGTGAAACGCTGGTGCTTGGCCCGTTCCAGGGGAAAATTGCCTGCGTGCGTATTCCCGTAGGACGTGGCGTTTGTGGTACAGCGGTCGCGACTAATCAGGTACAGCGCGTCGAAGACGTCCATGCGTTTGACGGACACATTGCCTGTGACGCCGCCAGTAATTCTGAAATCGTTCTGCCTCTGGTGGTAAAAAATCAGATTATTGGCGTTCTGGATATCGACAGCACGGTCTTCAGTCGCTTCACAACCGAGGACGAACAAGGGCTGCGCGAGCTGGTTACGAACCTCGAAAACGTTCTCGCCGCAACCGATTATCAAAAATTCTTTGCGAGCGTAGCAGGATAATCAACGGATAACGTAGCATTTACTGATAGCGTCATTATAATGACGCCTGTTCATGCCTGCGCTTGTTGGCAACGTCCGTTGTAATCAGGAAATTTCATGGAAAATCAACCTAAGTTGAATAGCAGTAAAGAAGTTATCGCATTTCTGGCCGAGCGTTTCCCACAGTGCTTCAGTGCTGAAGGTGAAGCTCGTCCCCTGAAAGTCGGTATTTTTCAGGATCTGGTGGCACGCGTTGAGGGGGAAATGAACCTCAGCAAAACTCAGCTTCGTTCCGCCTTACGTCTTTATACTTCGAGCTGGCGTTACCTGTACGGTATCAAAGCGGGCGCGACGCGTGTTGATCTTGACGGCAACCCTTGTGGTGAGCTGGACGAGCAGCACGTTGAGCACGCACGTAAACAGCTGGAAGAAGCCAAAGCACGCGTTCAGGCACAACGTGCAGAACAGCAAGCGAAAAAACGCGAAGCCGCAGCGGCAAACGGCCAGGAAGAAGCGCCTCGTCGTGAGCGTAAACCACGCCCAGCGCCGCGTCGTAACGATAATAACGATCGAAAACCGCGTGCTGACAAACCAGCAGCTAAAGCCCCGCGCGCCCCTCGTGAAGAGCCGCGCCATACGCCGGTTTCTGACATTAACGCCCTGAGCGTGGGTCAGGCACTGAAGGTGAAAGCGGGTAACAACGCAATGGACGCCACCGTACTGGAAATCACCAAAGATGGCGTTCGTGTACAGCTGACTTCTGGTATGTCAATGATTGTACGCGCAGAACACTTGTTGTTCTGAAACGGAGGCCAAGCCTGGCATGAACACTTTTTTTAAGCTCACCGCGTTGGCGGGCCTGTTTGCTATAACAGGCCATGCTTTCGCAGTGGACGATATCACGCGTGTTGATCAAATTCCGGTCCTCAAGGAAGAGACGCAGCACGCGACGGTGAGCGAGCGTGTGACCTCACGCTTCACCCGTTCGCACTATCGTCAGTTCGATCTCGATCAGGCCTTTTCGGCCAAAATCTTTGACCGCTATCTGAACTTGCTGGATTACAGCCATAACGTATTGCTCGCCAGCGATGTCGAGCAGTTCGCTAAGCGTAAATCCGGGGTGGGTGACGAGTTGCGTTCAGGCAAGCTGGATCTGTTCTACGATCTCTATAACCTGTCGCAAAAGCGCCGCTTTGAACGCTATCAGTATGCGCTGAAAGTGCTGGAACGTCCGATGGACTTCACCGGCAACGACACCTTTAATCTGGACCGCAGCAAAGCGCCCTGGCCGAAAGACGAAGCCGAGCTGAATGCGCTGTGGGATGGAAAAGTAAAATACGACGAGCTGAGCCTTAAGCTGACCGGCAAAGATGAAAAAGAGATCCGTGACACGCTGACGCGTCGTTACAAATTCGCTATTCGTCGTCTGGCTCAGACCAATAGTGAAGATGTTTTCTCACTGGCGATGACCGCTTTCGCTCACGAAATCGATCCGCATACCAATTATCTCTCGCCTCGCAATACCGAACAGTTTAATACCGAAATGAGCCTGTCTCTGGAAGGTATCGGTGCGGTGCTGCAGATGGACGATGATTACACCGTGATCAACTCAATGGTCGCCGGTGGCCCGGCGTCGAAAAGCAAAGCGATAAGCGTAGGCGATCGCATTGTTGGTGTGGGTCAAACCGGACAGAACATGGTCGATGTGATCGGCTGGCGTCTGGATGATGTGGTTGCGCTGATCAAAGGTCCGAAAGGCAGCAAAGTTCGCCTTGAAATTCTGCCAGCCGGTAAAGGCACCAAAACCCGTATCGTTACCCTGACGCGTGAGCGTATCCGCCTGGAAGACCGCGCGGTGAAAATGTCGGTGAAGACCGTGGGTAAAGAGAAGGTGGGTGTTCTGGATATCCCGGGCTTCTACGTCGGGCTGACTGATGATGTAAAAGTCCAGCTGCAGAAGCTTGAAAAGCAGAACGTGAGCAGCGTCATCATCGACTTGCGCAGCAACGGTGGTGGGGCGCTGACCGAAGCGGTTTCACTGTCCGGGCTGTTTATCCCGTCTGGTCCGGTGGTTCAGGTGCGCGATAACAACGGTAAAGTACGTGAAGATGCCGACAACGATGGTGTGGTCTACTACAAAGGCCCGCTGGTGGTCTTGGTCGATCGCTTCAGTGCTTCCGCGTCTGAAATCTTTGCCGCCGCTATGCAGGACTATGGCCGTGCGCTGATTGTCGGTGAGCCGACATTTGGTAAAGGTACCGTACAGCAGTATCGTTCTCTGAATCGTATCTACGATCAGATGCTGCGTCCGGAATGGCCTGCACTGGGTTCGGTTCAGTACACCATTCAGAAATTCTATCGTGTGAACGGTGGCAGTACGCAGCGTAAAGGCGTGACGCCGGATATCATGATGCCGACAGGCACGGAAGAGACTGAAACCGGCGAGAAGTTTGAAGATAACGCATTGCCGTGGGATAGCATTAACGCCGCGACCTACGTGAAAGCGGGTGATATGACGCAGTTTGGTCCTGAACTGCTGAAAGCGCACAACGATCGCATCGCCAAAGATCCGGAATTCCAGTACATCTTGAAGGATATTGCTCGTTTCAATGCCCTGAAAGATAAGCGGAATATTGTTTCTCTCAACTACGCTCAGCGTGAGAAAGAGAACAACGAAGATGATGCAACGCGTCTGGCGCGTATCAACGATCGCTTCAAGCGTGAAGGTAAGCCTCTGCTCAAGAAACTGGACGATCTGCCAAAAGATTACCAGGAGCCGGATCCTTACCTCGACGAGACGGTGCATATCGCTCTTGACCTGGCGAATCAGGAAAAGGCGAAGCCCGCCGTGCAACCCGCACCGGCAAAATAATCCCCCAACAGGCACAAGAAATTGTGCCTGTTTCTTTTTGTTCCGCATTCTCCCGTCAGGCAAATTTCCAATTGTGTAAAGTTGTGTCTTTCTGGTGACTTACGCCCGATGGATGCTTGAAAATAGCCGTAATACCCATACGATGTGGGTAATCGCATAGTGCGCTTTGTTAAACTGAGGTTAAAAGAAAATTATGATGCGAATCGCGCTCTTCCTGCTCACCAATCTTGCGGTGATGGTGGTTTTCGGGCTCGTGCTAAGCCTGACAGGAATTCAGTCGAGCAGCGTTCAGGGTCTGTTGATTATGGCGCTGCTGTTTGGTTTTGGTGGCTCATTCGTTTCACTCCTGATGTCGAAATGGATGGCACTGAAATCGGTAGGTGGTGAAGTCATTGAGCAACCGCGTAACGATATGGAACAGTGGCTGATGAATACCGTGGCTCAGCAATCGCAGCAGGCGGGTATCGCCATGCCGCAGGTGGCCATTTACCACGCGCCAGATATTAACGCCTTTGCCACAGGTGCCCGTCGTGATGCGTCGCTGGTTGCCGTCAGCACCGGGTTGTTGCAGAACATGAGCCGTGACGAAGCCGAAGCGGTTATCGCTCACGAAATCAGCCATATCGCGAACGGCGACATGGTCACCATGACCCTGATCCAGGGCGTAGTGAACACCTTTGTTATCTTCATCTCCCGTATTCTGGCGCAGATCGCGGCAGGCTTTATGGGCGGGAACCGCGATGAAGGGGAAGAGAGCAACGGCAACCCGCTGATCTACTTCGCGGTTGCGACGGTACTGGAGCTGGTATTCGGTATTCTGGCCAGCATCATCACCATGTGGTTCTCCCGTCACCGTGAGTTCCATGCGGATGCCGGCTCGGCGAAACTGGTTGGTCGTGAGAAGATGATTGCCGCGCTGCAGCGTCTGAAAACCAGCTATGAACCGCAGGAAGCGACCAGCATTATGGCATTCTGCATTAACGGTAAATCAAAATCGCTGAGCGAGCTGTTTATGAGTCACCCGCCGCTGGATAAACGTATCGAAGCGCTGCGCAGTGGTGAATACCTGAAGTAACGCTAAGAAGAGCAATGAGCCGGGCTGGTGATATCCGCCCGGCTTTTTTTATGCCTGTACTCTGGGCTGGGTAATGCGCAGCCCGCTGATGATGGCGGCGAGGGTGGCAAGGGCGCCTGCGGTGAAAAGTGCAACGTGGTTGCCATTTTGCCCGGCAAGATTAAACATCAGCGCGACCAGGGCCGCGCCGGTGCTTTGTCCCAGCAGACGTGCGGTGCCCAACATACCGCTGGCACCACCGCTGCGATGGCGCGGCGCTGAGGTGATGATGGTGTGGTTGTTAGGCGACTGGAACAGACCGAACCCTGCACCGCACAGGATCATGCGCCAGATGATATCCAGATCGGTGGGTGATGAGGGGAGTAGTGCGAGTGCGAAGAGCCCCGTGGCCATGACGGCAAGCCCCAGCGCGCCAAGCAATCCGGCGTGGACGCGCTCAATCAAATACCCTGCCAGCGGCGCCATTACCATCGTCGCCAGTGGCCACGGCGTTAACAGCAGTCCGGTCTCGACTTCAGTACGTCCCACCACACTTTGCAGGAAGAAGGGCAGAGAGACCAGGGCCAGCATCTGGGCGCAGAACGAGCAAACAGAGGTACAAATCGAGAGAGAAAAAAGAGGAATACGCAGCAGGTCGACAGGCAATAAAGGGACAGGGAGCGAGAGCTGGCGGCGTACAAAGAAGAAGCCAATCACCAGCAACGCAATGAGCTCCGCGGCGGTAAGTAAAAGGGACTGACCTTGTGCAAAGCCGCTCAGGGCAGTAATCAGCAGGCCAAAGGTCAGGGCATTCATCACTGCGCTGATAAGGTCAAAGCGTGGCATCGTGCTTTTGGGACCGTTCGCGGGAAGATAGCGCAGAGCAAAGAAGAGGGCCACAATACCCAGCGGTACGTTAATGGCGAATAACCACTGCCAGGACGCGACAGAGAGTATGGCCGCCGCAAGGGTTGGCCCGGCCGCAGACGAGACGGCGACAATAAACGAGTTTATCCCCATACCGCGTCCCAGATGACGCTGCGGATAGATTAAGCGGATCAACGCCGTGTTGACGCTCATCAGTGCCGCGCCCCCAAAACCCTGTGCTATGCGCGCAAGCGTCAGAGTATGCAGCGAATCAGAAAGGGCACAGAAAAGGGAAGTAAAGGTGAACACCAGCAGGCCGCATTGATACACCCGTCGGTAACCGAACATATCGCCCAGGAAAGAGAACGAGAGCAGTGAAACCACGATCGCTATCTGGTAGGCATTGACTATCCATATAGAACTGGCAGGGGAGGCATGCAGGTCGCTGGCAATGGTTGGCAGGGCAACGTTAGCGATTGCACCGTCAAGGACGGCCATTGAAATACCGATAACAATCGTGGCGATAGCGCCATACCGCTGAGGCAAAGGCAGGCCATCGGACAGGTTTTTTTCCATTAGGGATGAAAAGCTCAGTGTGAAATTATTCTCAGGGTAACTATTTTAGCATCGTTATTTCAGTTTTATGTCGCAGATTTGTAACGAAGTAAACGAGGATCGATTGCAGGTAACATGACGGGAATTTATAATAAAAACCGGTTCTGATTTTTATAAAACACTCTCTATGAGGTGGTAAATGGCAATTGCAGATTTGGATAAACAGCCAGATTCTGTTTCTTCCGTGCTGAAGGTGTTTGGCATCCTACAGGCGCTCGGAGAAGAGCGTGAAATTGGTATTACAGAGTTGTCGCAGCGTGTGATGATGTCGAAAAGCACCGTTTATCGCTTTTTGCAAACCATGAAGTCACTGGGTTACGTCGCACAGGAAGGCGAGTCTGAAAAGTATTCTCTGACGCTGAAACTGTTCGAGCTCGGGGCCCGTGCGCTGCAAAACGTGGATTTGATCCGCAGCGCAGATATCCAGATGCGTGAGATCTCTCGCCTGACCAAAGAGACTATCCACCTGGGGGCACTGGATGAAGACAGCATTGTCTACATCCATAAAATCGACTCCATGTACAACCTGCGCATGTATTCACGCATCGGTCGTCGTAATCCGCTTTACAGTACCGCGATTGGCAAAGTGCTGCTGGCGTGGCGCGATCGCGAAGAAGTGAAGCAGATCCTCGAAGGCGTGGAATATAAGCGCAGCACTGAACGCACTATTACCAGCACTGACGAGTTATTGGCCGTGCTCGACAAAGTACGTGAGCAGGGGTATGGCGAAGATAACGAAGAGCAGGAGGAAGGGCTGCGCTGTATCGGTGTGCCGGTATTTGACCGCTTTGGCGTTGTCATTGCCGGGCTGAGTATCTCTTTCCCGACCCTGCGCTTTTCTGAAGAACGTCTGCATGAGTATGTGGCGATTCTCCATACAGCCGCACGCAAGATTTCTGAACAAATGGGCTATAACGACTACCCGTTCTGATCCTTACGGGCATGAAAAACGCCGCACACAGTGCGGCGTTTTTTATCAGTATCAATCGGGGTGATTAGCCGTTATCAATGACGACGGATGTTTTACGCAGAACCGGGCAGTTGGTTAAACCAATGATCCCGCTGTCTGAATGAATATATTGTGCCGTGCTCATTCCCTGCGCGGTCATGTATTTGCATTGAATCCCTAATCCAGCGGCGTTTTCGGTGCTTCCCACAAGCACGCCATAGCCGGTTAACAGAAGGCCAACCCATACTACGGCCAGTGCAATAATTGTACGAATGATTAAATGCATCATTGCCTCTTTATCTTTGTTGTCATGCAGTAAGCCTAAACGGTTTACTCTATGAAACAAGTGCATGATTCTGAAAACGACCAGATGGCGGTACAGTTAGTCCTTGTTTAAGATAGCCGTGATAACCTGGTTATATCGGGCCTTTAGACGGAGTGTGGAGTGAAAAAAATACGCTGGGTGATTCTGATTATTGTGCTGGTAGCCTGTGTGGTGTTGTGGACGCAGACTATCAATGTGATGTGCGATCAGGATGTACAGTTTTTTAGCGGCGTTTGCGCAATCAATAAGTTTATTCCGTGGTAACACGCATTTTTTCTCAAGGTGATTTCCTTCCTTCGCACCAGTGGTAAGATAGACGTTTTTATTGAGGTGGTGAAATGGGTGAGTTACTGAATTCAGGGCTGCTAAATATGGCATCCCTGATGATCTCGTTGGTTGTTCTGCTGGTGGGGCTTGTCATTTGGTTTTTCGTAAACCGTGCCAGTTCCCGTACAAACGAGCAGATCGAACTGCTGGAAGCGCTGCTTGACCAACAAAAACGTCAGAATGCGCTGTTACGTCGTCTGTGCGAGGCTAACGAACCAGAAGAGAAAGAGTCGGCGAAAGCCGCGGTTGCTGAAGACAACACTGAGCAGGATGACTTTATCCGCCTGGTGGCTGAGCGTTAATTTGTCTTATCCGGGAGGTGGCTGTGGTCTGGAAAAATCCCTGGTATGACCCCTCCCTGAAACATCACACACCGAACGGTTTTCGTAATACTGACCCCGTCGGGCATCAGCCCGGTGACGTTGATCGCTGGCGAAAAGCGCGCAAAGAAGCTGGCTTACCCCGCCCCCCGGCAAACGGATATGAGGACTTTATCCGCCAGTGGTGGCAGCCGGCAACGCTTAAGCAGCCGCAGGAAAATGGGGTATGGTGGCTCGGACACGCAAGCCTGTTGTTGCACATTGATGGTAACACCCTGCTGACCGACCCCGTTTTTTCTCGCCGCGCCTCTCCCTTACCTTTCCTCGGACCACAACGTAAAACGCCTCCCGCTCTGTCTGTCGAACAGCTCCAGCAACTCGATGCAGTGGTTATCTCCCATAATCATTACGATCATCTGGATGACGCGACCATTCGCCGGATCCTTAAACGCTTCCCCGACGTCACTCTGTTTGTTCCCTTAGGTCTGGGAGACTGGTTTCGCCGCCGGGGGGCAAGACGTATTGTTGAGCTCGACTGGTGGCAGAGTTTCACCTGGCAGGGGATAACGCTGTCCGCCGTACCGGCGCAGCACTGGAGTATGCGCACGCTCTGGAACCGCAATCGCTCCCTGTGGTGTGGCTGGGTGTTTGAAGGGCGGCATCATCGTTTCTGGTTTAGCGGTGACACGGGCTATTCACCTGAACTGCTGCGGATACCGGAAAGGCTGGGTAAAATTGACACCGCGGCGTTGCCCGTTGGCGCTTATGCACCACGGTGGTTCATGGCCATACATCATATGGATCCGCAATCTGCCGTTGTGTTGTGGCAACAGTTGGGATGCCCACTGGCGTTTCCCATTCACTGGGGCGTGTTTGAACTGGCTGATGAATCGCTTGATGACCCCGTGCGAGAGTTAACTGCAGTCCTCGATAATTTAGCACCGGTTAATAATTCCTTCAGGATACTGAAAATTGGTGAATATTTATCCTTATAAACGAAGCGCTGGATTGTTGCATATATTCTGTATGTCTAAGGTCTAAAGAATGTTTTATTTTTATCGAAACGTTTTGCTTGCCTTGTTTTGATGCAGAGTCATAAAAATTTCATTATTTTGGTGCATAACATTCTTTATTAGCTGGTGCTTTTTAATACAGTTTAGCGTGAAGGATTAACATTGTATTTCCACTGTAACAATACAGGGGCGTTACAATGATTTAAGCATAAGTTTTCACAAATTGTTCTAACTCAATCAATGTAGGGGTTTTTCTTAGCGGGTTGCTGGACGCACTGGAATGATTGAGCTATGTTAAAAAAGTCTTAGATAACAGCGGTTGTGAAAGCAACGGCGAGTCTGTGTAAGTGAGCAGGGCTGTCCATATGTCATGCGCATAATTGTGCAAAAGCATACCGGCACAGTTCGAATTTGTGCGGCGGATCGAGACATGTTTAAAAATGGCTTGCCATATTAAACATAGTGTGTGATAACACGTTTTGGGTCAAACGAGGTACAGTTCTGTTTATGTGTGGCATTTTCAGTAAAGAAGTCCTGAGTAAACACGTTGTCGTTGAATACCGCTTCTCTGCCGAACCTTATATTAGTGCCTCATGCAGTAATGTCTCAGTTTTATCTCAGTAATGCCTGCGGGCTAAGAAAACACTCTAAGGAATTTTGCAAATGGCAAAGATTAAAGGTCAAGTTAAGTGGTTCAACGAGTCTAAAGGTTTTGGTTTCATTACTCCTGCTGACGGCAGCAAAGACGTGTTCGTACACTTCTCTGCAATCCAGGGTAACGGCTTCAAAACTCTGGCTGAAGGCCAGAACGTTGAGTTCGAAATTCAGGACGGCCAGAAAGGCCCAGCTGCAGTTAACGTAACTGCTATCTGATCGAACCACTGCTGACTGAAGCACGTTGTACTTCACTCTCAGACATAAAGCCTCGCATATAGCGGGGCTTTTTTATGTGCCTTATCTTTCAAAATATTACCATCCCCGCTCTTGTTAGTAACTTGTTGCAAAGCTACGAGGTTAGTAGCACTGTTTTCCCTCCCTCTGGCCGTCTTTTCCCGTTAAATCAGGGCGTTGTTTAACAGTCCTGGGGTTCAGGTGAAGAAGAAAATGATAACGACCGCCGGCAATTTCACGCCGGCGCGTTTTGCGCTGCTCTGTTTAGCCATTTTTTGCAGTCTGGCGTTTTTGCTGGGCCGCGTTGCCTGGCTGCAAATTATTAAACCTGACAACCTGGTCAAGCAGGAGGATATGCGATCGCTACGCGAACTGCCGATTGATGCTCCCCGCGGAATGATCATGGATCGTGAGGGCCGGCCGCTGGCGGTCAGTGTCCCGGTCAGGGCCGTGTGGGCCGACCCAAAAACGGTGCTGGCAAAAGGGGGCGTGGGCTTTGACGATCGCTGGCAGGCGCTGGCGAATGCGTTACATCTCTCCCTGAACACCCTGTCATCACGGATTAACGCGAATCCACAGGGGAGGTTCATCTACCTTGCCCGGCAGGTAGATCCGGCTCAGGCAAAATGGATCGATAAGCTGAATTTGCCGGGTATCAATTTACGCGATGAATCACGCCGTTTTTATCCTGCGGGGCATGTGGCGGCAAACCTGATTGGTTTCACCAATATTGACGGTCAGGGCATTGAGGGGGTGGAGAAAAGTTTTAACACCCAGCTAACAGGCAAGCCGGGCGTCCGGCAGGTCAGGGAAGACCGTTACGGTCGCGTGGTGGAGAATCTGACGGAAGTCGCGCCGGTGCCTGCGCACAATATTCAGCTCAGTATTGATGAGCGCCTGCAAACCATCACCGAAGATGCGCTAGATAACGCAGTGGCCTGGAACAAGGCGGAGTCGGGGGCATCAGTGCTCATTAATATCCCCACCGGTGAAATCCTCGCGATGGCGAGCTATCCGGATTTCAACCCCAATAACCGCCAGGGCGCGACAATAGACGATTTTCGTAACCGTGCCATCAGCGATACGTTCGAGCCAGGTTCAACCGTGAAGCCGCTTGTGCTGATGACGGCATTGCAACAGGGGCTGGTGCAGCCTGACAGCGTCATTGACACCCATCCGTATATGCTTGACGGGCACCGCATTCGGGATGTGGGTTACTACCCTGAACTCTCGATGACCGGGATCCTGCAAAAATCGAGCGACACCGGCGTATCGCGCCTCTCGCTGGCGATGCCTGTTCAGCACCTGATTGATACCTACCGGAACTTTGGTTTTGGTACAAACACCGGGCTTGGCTTAACCGGCGAGAGCGCCGGTCTGTTACCCCAGCGTAAATACTGGAGCCAGCTCGACAGGGCGACCTTCGCCTTTGGCTATGGTCTGATGGTCACCCCCCTCCAGCTGGCGCACGTCTATGCCACCATCGGCGGCTTCGGGCTGGAACGGCCCCTCTCAATTACCCGTATCGATCCACCCGTTATCGGGCATAGAGTCATGCCGGAAGAGATTGCTCATCAGGTCGAGCATATGATGGAGAGCGTTGCGCTGCCGGGCGGGGGCGGCGTTAAGGCTGCGGTGCGTGATTACCGTGTGGCGGTGAAAACCGGTACGGCGAAGAAAATCGATGATAGCGGCAAATATGTCGATAAATACGTTGCCTATACCGCGGGCGTCGCGCCTGCCAGCGATCCGCGTTTTGCGCTGGTGGTCGTGATTAACGATCCTCAAAACGGAGCGTACTATGGCGGCGCCGTCTCCGCACCGGTATTCAGCGAGATTATGGGTAACGTATTGCGTCTTGAGAACGTCAAACCCGATGGTCTGGCGCCTGATTCCTCGCACCTTATCGTCATGCGTTAACCCAGGCGTTTTATACCGGGGCGAATAGCGGTACACTTCGCCCTTTGATTTACGCTCCGGAGCTGCCATGTCCTTCAGTTGTCCCCTTTGCCACGCGCGTCTGACGCGATCAGAAAAAAGTTTTGCCTGTCCGCAGGGACATCAGTTTGATATGGCGAAAGAAGGCTACGTGAATCTTCTGCCGGTGCAGCATAAGCGCTCGCGCGATCCGGGTGACAGTGCTGAGATGATGCAGGCACGCCGGGCATTTCTCGACGCCGGGCACTATCAGCAACTCAGAGAGGCCGTCGCGCAATTGCTGGAAGATAATCTGACTGACAGTGCAGCAGGCGTGCTGGATATTGGCTGCGGGGAAGGGTATTACACCGCGCGGTTTGCTGAGGTTGCACAAGAGAAGGGCGCGCAGACATTTGGTCTGGATGTTTCCAAAGTGGCTATCCGCGCGGCGGCAAAACGCTACTCCAGCGTGACGTTCTGCGTGGCATCGAGCCACCGACTGCCGTTTGACGATGCCAGCATGGATGCGGTTATCCGCATCTATGCGCCCTGTAAGGCGCAGGAGCTGGCACGCGTTATCAAACCGGGCGGATGGGTCATTACCGTCACGCCAGGTCCCCGACATCTGATGGAGCTTAAAGGGCTTATCTATGATGATGTTCGGCTGCATGCGCCACATTCTGAGCAACTGGCGGGCTTTACGCTGAAGCAGGAGCAGACGCTGGCCTACGAGATGAACCTGGCAGGGGAAGAAGCTGTAGCGTTGTTGCAGATGACGCCATTTGCATGGCGGGCGAAACCGAACGTGTGGGAAACCTTAGCGGAGCAAACAACGTTTCGCTGCCAGACGGATTTCAGTATCCACTGCTGGCAGCGCGAAGATTAACCGGCAAAGTGTGCCCAGAGGATCTGGGCACCAATGCCAATCAGCACGATACCGCCCAGGATCTCGGCGCGTTTGCCCAGCAGGGGGCCAATAAACCGGCCAACCATCATTCCCAGCGTCGACATAATCAGCGTGGCACAACCAATGGCCAGCGCGGTCGCAATAATATTGACCTGCAGGAATGCCAGGCCCACGCCGACGGCCATGGCGTCGAGACTGGTGGCGATGGCGGTGGTCACCAGCAGCCAGAAACCGTGGCGGTGCTGCGGCTCGTCTTCCTCATCGCCATTGCCGCGAAAACCTTCAATCACCATTCGCCCCCCCAGAAATACGAGCAGCACGAAAGCGATCCAGTGGTTCCACTCCAGTATGAACTGGCTTGCCAGCATACCAAGACCCCAGCCGATGAGCGGTGTCAGCGTTTCGATAGCACCAAAGATAAGGCCTGTGCGTAGCGCTTCAGAGAATTTGGGTTTGTGCAGCGAGGCACCTTTACCGATGGAAGCGGCAAAAGCGTCCATGGACATACCGAAAGCAAGAAGAAGGGTTGCGGAGATATTCATTAAAGCGTCCAGACCGGGGGATATCCATATGACACATCACTGCCCCCAGTAAACAGCAGTTGATGTATCTATGGTCTCGCCTGACCGCCTTGCACAAATCTGTGCGGCAAACGGTCCGTACGTGCCACGTTTTTCAACGAGTATGTTGACACGTACATTTCCTGCGAACAGGAAATCAGCTACTCCCCAACGACGGGCGCAACCTTAACATATTTTGAGAATATAAAACAACAATGAAACGGCATTATTTCGTCAAGGTGTTGATAACGATTTTCATTTAGATTTATGCGTGAAAATAACGTTAATAAATATAAGAGAAATGACAGAATGGAATATAGCTTTGGCTATATCAGGTGCGCAAAATAAACGCAGAATATAGCCAAAGCTATGTGGTTAACTTACTGAGTTTTAAGCATAAGTTTGTATATTCTTTCCAGGTCGTCAATATTCTTGACCCGAATAAGCAGCCGGCGTTGCTCTAATTGCATCACCAGTACACCATCTTCCGATAAATTCATCTCTTTAATACGGTTATATTCTATCCATACATTGGCGAAGAAAAACCCGCGGCTTTTAAAAATGATTTTCGGAACACGGATCCAGAACAGATAAATCGCCATTAATGCCAGCGCACATAATAACCATGTGGTTAATATTGCACCATGACCGGTCACGTTGTTGTATATAAGAATGACGATGAGACCGGCGAAGATAAACGCATCCACGCGGCCGCGTCGCAGAAGGGGCAGGGAGAGCAGCGTTTCGCCGTGGCGGCGGGGCATGATGAACTCGTCATAGATCGCATATGCCAGAAGGGCCACAATAAACAAAACCAGTACGATGTCCGTGACAGTCATTCATCCTCCAGATAAAAAAACCGGGGGCAAGCCCCCGGCGTATTACGTGATGTCTTACAGGCCCAGCAGACCGACAGCGTAGCCCGCGATACCGATGACGAAGAAGCCAACAATGATCCACAGCGGGTTAACTTTCTTACGCAGCAGCCACATACAGGCGAAGGTCAGCAGCAGCGGTACCAGACCCGGCATCAGCTGGTCCAGAATCGTCTGCACGGTGGTAACACGGGTCTGACCATCCTGACCGGTGATGGTGGACACCACCAGCGGGATGTTCACGTGCGTCCACTTGTTAACCAGTGCCCCCATGACAAACAGGCCGAGGATTGACGCCCCCTCAGTCAGTTTCTGCAGGAAGCCGCCGCCCATATCCTTAACGATGTCCACCCCTTTACGGTAACCGTAAGCCACACCGTAGTAACGGGTCAGCAGACGCACCGCGTTGAACAGGATGAAGAACAGCAGTGGCCCAAGCAGGCTTCCGCTCATGGCGATACCGGCACCCAGCGCCGCGAAGACCGGACGCACGGTACCCCAGAAGATTGGGTCACCGACGCCTGCCAGCGGACCCATCAGACCGACTTTGATACCGTTGATGGCACCATCGTCAATCTCTGCGCCGTTTGCACGCTGCTCTTCCATCGCCAACGTCACGCCCAGAACCGGAGCCGCCACATAAGGATGGGTGTTAAAGAATTCCAGGTGACGCTTAATCGCCTGACGGCGCGCTTCGTTGTTTTCCGGATACAGGCGTTTGATAGCCGGTACCATGGAGAAACAGAAGCCCAGCGCCTGCATACGTTCGAAGTTCCATGAACCCTGAAACAGGTTAGAACGGATGAACACGCCACGAATATCACCCGGAGTGAGTTTTTTCTCGGTGGTAGTTTTTGTCATATCAACCATTTCGCTCACCTGCTAGTCCAGTTCGTTATCGAGATCGTTATTACCAGCAGCCTGCGCTGGGGCACCCGCAACGCGGTTATATTTCGGGCTGAGCTGGATGTAGAGAATCGCCATCACTGCACCAATCACACCCAACGCAACCAGGTTGAAGTTGGTGAACGCAGCAGTAACGAAGCCGAGGTAGAAGAACGGCATCAGGTAGCCTGCGCGCATCATATTGATAACCATCGCATAACCAACCACCACAATCATACCGCCTGCGATGTTCAGACCGCCGGTGACCACTTCTGGAATGGCGTTCAGCATGCTCTGTACTTCACTGGTACCGACGGAGATCGCAACGATAACGGCCGGGATCGCGATACGCATCGCCTGCAGGAACAGGGACGATACGTGGATCCAGGAGAGCGCCGTCAGGTTGCCATTTTCGGCCGCCTTATCCGCCGCGTGCTGGAAAGCCACGGTGATAGTACGCACGATGATGGTCAGTACCTGACCTGCTGCTGCCAGCGGGATGGCCAGGGCAATACCTGCACCGATACTCTGGTGACCGGCAATAACCAGAACCGTAGAAATGATGGACGCCAGCGCGGCATCAGGCGCAACTGCCGCACCGATGTTCATCCAGCCCAGGGCAATCATTTCCAGGGTACCACCGATGATGATCCCGGTTTTCATATCACCCAGAACGGCACCAATCAACGTACAGGCCACCAGAGGGCGGTGGAACTGAAATTCATCAAGTACGGATTCCATACCCGCAATACACGCGACGATGAACACCAGCACAATCTGAAGAGTGGTAATCTCCATTGTACTTCTCCTATTACATAAGCTTTATGTGAAAAACCGGCGCGGGCTTATTTCCCAACTTTACCGATCAGATCCATCATTTTCAGTTTCTGATCCGTGGAAACCTTACGGGCTTCCAGTTCGATACCGCGTGCATTCAGCTTGTTGAATGCCTCGATATCTTTCGCATCGACTGAAATGGCGTTGTTGACCTGCGTTTTGCCCTGACGGAATGCCATACCACCAATGTTTACGGAGGTAATTTTCACGCCGCCTTCAACCAGGCGTTCAACGTCTGTCGGGTTTGTGAACAGCAGCATCACGCGCTCGCCCGCATATTTCGGGTTGTTATAAACGCGGATCATTTTGGCGACATCCACCACGTGCGCGGTAACGCCAGGAGGAGCAACCTGTGTCAGAAGGGTTTTACGTACGGTATCAGCAGCAACTTCATCGCTGACGACAATAATGCGTCGAACGTTGGTCTCTTTGGTCCAGCGCGTTGCCACCTGGCCGTGGATTAAACGGTCATCGATACGGGCAAGGCCGATCACCATGTAATCATTCGGGCCCATGGGCTTCGCCGGGGCTGCGGCTTTTGGCGCCGCGGCCACTGGAGCAGGCTTCTCAACCGGTTGTGCTTTCAGCGCTTTCACGCCTTCGCGACCGGTTTCAACTGCCAGAGCGACCAGTTCATCGAAACTCGGATTGTCGTCGCGTGCCATGAAGGTTTCCACCAACATCGGGATATTCACCCCGGCGACAACTTCATAATGCTCTTTATCGACGACAATGCGGCTGGCAGCATTGAACGGACTGCCTCCCCATGTATCAACGAGAAACAGCACGCCTTTGCTGGTATCCAGTTTCTGCAGTTGAGCAGTGTACTTCTCAATCAGCGTTTCAGCGTTTTCACCGGGAACGAAATCGATCCAGCCGACGTTTTCCTGCTCACCCAACAGCATCTCTGCTGTTTTGAGTAACTGCTCTGCAGCCCAACCATGTGTGCCTATGACAATAGCAATGGTCACTTGCTACCTCCTTTTATTATCATTAATACGCCTGCCAGGCAGTCGCACTGTGAATCGTATCTGGCCAACCGAATCGATTCAGAAAAGGGTTAGAGTTAAAAAACTAAGACTTCCGCGAATTATTTTAGATAGTGAAAAAATAATTTATGTGATGAAGATCCGTAATTTAGCTATGGGTTACAGAATTATCTGTAAGGTAAAGCAGCTGTGTTACAGATCTTTGCAAAGGAACGTAAATCTTTGCTAAAAACGCATTGTCTCTGATATGTTTAGCATCCGTTTAATTGTTCAGGAGTATAGGGCTAAAGCCCACTATATGGACCGTCACCGACGTCAGTCATCCTCCAGGCCATTCCGCGCCTGTTTCACCGGCGATCCTCGCCACGTATCGACTCTGTCTGCCTCTGTTTTTCCCACGTTGAGTGGGGCACCGTTTGGTCATTCCGTTAGCAGGAGCGTTTCATGGAATTCTTAATGGACCCGTCAATCTGGGTGGGATTGCTCACGCTGGTCGTGCTTGAGATTGTTCTCGGCATTGATAACCTGGTGTTTATTGCCATCCTTGCGGACAAACTGCCGCCAAAACAACGTGATAAAGCGCGTCTGATCGGTCTCTCTCTGGCACTGGTCATGCGTCTGGCACTGCTGTCCGTGATCTCGTGGATGGTTACGCTGACGAAGCCGCTTTTTTCCGTCATGGATTTCACTTTCTCCGGCCGTGATTTGATCATGCTGCTCGGGGGGATATTCCTGCTTTTCAAAGCGACCACAGAGCTTCACGAGCGGCTGGAAAATCGCCAGCACGATGATGGACACGGTAAAGGCTATGCCAGCTTTTGGGTCGTGGTACTGCAGATCGTGGTGCTTGATGCGGTCTTCTCGCTGGATGCGGTGATCACGGCTGTCGGCATGGTGAACCACCTCCCGGTGATGATGGCTGCGGTGGTTATCGCGATGGCGGTGATGCTGCTGGCGTCTAAGCCACTGACGCGCTTTGTGAATCAGCATCCGACGGTCGTGGTGCTCTGCCTTAGCTTCCTGCTGATGATTGGTCTGAGCCTGGTGGCGGAAGGTTTTGGCTTCCATATACCAAAAGGCTACCTGTACGCAGCCATTGGCTTCTCGATCCTCATCGAGCTGTTTAACCAGATTGCACGACATAACTTTATCAAGCAGCAGTCTACCCAGCCGCTGCGTGCGCGTACGGCTGATGCGATTCTGCGTCTGATGGGCGGTCGCCGTCAGGTCAACGTGCAGAATGACAATGAAAGCCGTAACCCGGTTCCCGTCCCGGAAGGGGCATTTGTGGAAGAAGAGCGCTATATGATTAACGGCGTGCTCTCCCTGGCCTCCCGCTCGCTGCGCGGCATTATGACCCCGCGCGGTGAAATCAGCTGGGTCGATTCCCGCCTGAGCGTTAATGAGATTCGCCAGCAGTTGCTCTCTTCACCGCATAGCCTGTTCCCGGTATGCCGGGGTGAACTGGACGAGATCATCGGCGTGGTGCGTGCGAAAGAGATGCTGGTGGCGCTGGAAGAAGGGATTAACGTCGAAGCCGTCGCCGCCGCATCACCGGCGATTGTGGTGCCGGAAACGCTGGATCCTATCAACCTGCTTGGCGTCCTGCGCCGCGCACGCGGTAGCTTTGTTATCGTCACCAATGAATTTGGTGTGGTGCAGGGTCTGGTGACGCCGCTCGACGTGCTTGAAGCCATTGCCGGTGAATTCCCGGATGCGGATGAAACCCCGGAAATTGTCTCCGACGGTGACGGCTGGCTGGTGAAAGGCACCACCGATCTGCACGCGCTACAGCACACGCTGGGTCTGGAAAACATCATCAACGATGAAGAGGACATTGCGACCGTGGCTGGGCTGGTTATTGCCGTTAACGGACAAATCCCGCGGACCGGCGATATCATTGAACTGCCTCCGCTGCAGATCACGATAATCGAAGCGAATGACTATCGCGTCGATATGGTGCGCATTGTTAAAGAGCAGTCGGCCCACGACGAAGAAGAGTAACTGAGCCTAGCGTAACGGCATCAGCGGAACGATATGCCCGTTACGCGGTGCTGGCGGAGACGAACTCTCCGCCAGCCATTGCGGAAATTCCCTCAGCGGCATAGGCTGCGCAAACAAAAATCCCTGCAGTACCTCTACCCCGTGATGACGCAAATACCGCGCCTGCTCGGGCGTTTCTACCCCTTCAGCCACCAGCTCAATGCTAAGCCGTTGTCCGAGCGCAATGATGATGTCCGTCACCGTGGAGTTCACGGCATCAGTGCCGATAGCGCTGGTAAAGGACTTATCAATTTTCAGCACGTCCGGATGCAGCTTTTCCAGCCACGAGAGTGAGCTATTGCCGGTGCCAAAATCATCAATGGCCAGCTTCACGCCCTGACGGTGTAACTCTCTTACAATGCGATAATCCACGTCCTGCAGCGCGTCACGCTCCGTCAGCTCAACAATCAGCTGCTGGGTGGGATGCGCACTGAACCAGTAGCGGTTCAGGTCCTGAATGAGCGTTCCATGCCGGAAATGGCTGGCGGCGGCGTTGATGCCAATGTGGAAGCCGGGCGTTGCCGGAAAATAGCCAATCTGACTCACCGTCTCGTTAATGACGTAACGTGTGAGGGGGATAATCAGGTTGTGCTCTTCGGCGAGCGGAATAAAAACGTCCGGGGAGATCCATCCCTGACGGGGGTTGTTCCAGCGCAGCAGGATCTCCACCCCCACGCATTTCTGCGTGCGGGCATTCAGCAGCGGCTGGCAAAACAGCTCAAATTCACGCGCGGCCAGGCCAAGGTTAATTTCCCAGGTAAAACTCATGCGGTTCGCGGTCGCAAGCCAGGCGACGTAACCCATCAGGAGACTGAGCATCAGCGCCAGCGGCAGCTGAGAGGGCAAATATATCAACGCCAGCTCGCTGGCTCCCGGGCCACTGACGGTAATGGTGAACGGGAAATGGCTGGATTGCTGGCGCAGAACCCTCTCATCATCGTTTATTGTCAGCGAGTCGGAGACATTTTCACCGTAGCGCAGGTATTTATCCCCTACGGTCAGGGCCACGTCGGTGATAAGCGGGCGCTGTGGCTCCAGCATCAGGCGAGTGATGAGATCGATATTCACAATCTGCATCACACCATCTTCTCCGCTATCAGAAACCGGATACCACTGGATCAGGATCGGGCTTCCCTTGAGCAAGGATTTGTCGGTGGAGAGCACCAGTTTTGTTTCGGCGGAGGGCAGGGCAGGCTGAATCTCTCGCAACGGGACGTCGCGATTGCCGAAAATACTTGAACAGTAAAGGATACCGTCTTTGACCAGTGCAATTGAGCGCACCGTTTGCAGTGAGGCCGCCTGTTTTCGTAACACTAAATGCGCTTGAGAGCAGGGCGCTCCAACCAGCGCCAACAGCGGGCTGCGCCCTTTTTCCAGCGGCAATAAGACGTTATCCAGCACGTTGACGGAGTGCGCCGCAAAGTTCAGGGTGTTTTGCTGATTTACGTTACGCTGTGAAATAAAGCGTATACCCAGCGTAATGATGAGCGTAAGAAGCGCAACCATCACGCAGACGATGACGCGTTTTCGGCGATACTTTTTTATGATCCTCTGTGCTGTTTGCATGGGAGGCCGCCCAATACGCCTTCAGCACCAAAAGCCGAGGCAACACAGCAAGTGTAGTGGGGAAATATTAAGTCGACGAGAAAGGGATAAAAATTCGCCCATCCGTGGAAGATGGGCGAGAGAGGCGTTGAGGCGAAACGGTTAGTCGCACTGCACCTTTATCGCCAGACCGCCGCGGGAGGTCTCACGATATTTGGCGTTCATGTCTTTACCGGTTTCGTACATGGTCTCGATAACCTTGTCCAGCGAAACGCGTGGCTCGCTGGTACGGCGCATGGCCATACGCGTGGCGTTGATCGCTTTTACCGACGCGATAGCGTTACGTTCAATGCACGGTACCTGCACCTGACCCGCAACCGGATCACAGGTGAGACCGAGGTTATGTTCCATACCGATTTCAGCCGCCACGCAGACCTGCTCCGGGCTGGCGCCCAGCAGCTCTGCAAGACCGGCCGCGGCCATAGAACAGGCCACGCCCACTTCACCCTGACAGCCCACTTCAGCGCCAGAGATTGACGCATTCATCTTGTACAGCGCACCAATCGCCCCTGCTGCCAGGAAGTAGCGAATGTAGATATCAGGCGTTACGGGTTCAATAAAGTGATCGTAGTAGGCCAGTACCGCCGGAACGATACCGCACGCGCCGTTCGTTGGTGCAGTCACCACCCTGCCACCCGCGGCGTTTTCTTCGTTCACCGCCAGCGCAAACATGTTCACCCAGTCGACCACGTTCATCGGGTCGTTAGAGAATTTGTCTGTGGTGACCAGCATACGGCGCAGCGCAGAGGCGCGACGCGGTACGCGCAGTGGCCCAGGCAGTACGCCTTCGGTATTCATGCCGCGATCGATACAGGCCTGCATGGTTTGCCACACGTTCGCAAAATAGTCTTCAATCTCTTTTTTGCTGTGCAGCGCCAGTTCGTTCTGCATCACCATGCCGGAAAGTGACAGACCGGTTTCATGGCAGTAGTCCAGCATCTCTTTGGCGGACTTGAACGGGTAAGGTACGTTCACATCGCCCGTTGTATCTTTGCCGAAGTGTTCCTCATCAACGATAAAACCACCGCCAATGGAGTAATAGGTTTTGCTGTAGATCACTTTGTCGCCGTTAAAGGCGTGGATCTGCATACCGTTTTCATGCAGGGAGAGGTTATCGCTACGAAAACGCATGCCGTCATCATGCGGGAAATCCACTTCATGCTGACCGTTTGCCAGCAGCAGGCGGCCGCGCGTTTCCACGTCGCGGATAAATGCCGGAATGGCATCAATATCTACGGTATCCGGCATATTGCCCGCCAGACCCATAATAATGGCGATATCGGTGTGGTGGCCTTTACCCGTTAATGACAGTGAGCCGTAAACATCCACGGCGACACGGGTAACGCTTTCCAGTAATCCTTTTTCGACCAGATCATCGACGAACTGTTTACCGGCCTTCATCGGGCCAACAGTATGGGAAGACGAAGGGCCAATTCCCACTTTGAACATGTCGAATATACTAATCACTTTCACACTCCTGACAGGGTTACCGGGGTTCCAGTAACGATGTTATAACTGCGCATAGTGTAAGAGGGAAGACCGACCTCGGCTTAACTATTCACATGAATTAAACTAATGGTTAACGATGGTTTTGCTAATAGCGCGACGCCGATCGCAAACCTGGCAGAAGAGGGTGGAATGTAAAGTATAGTCAAGGCTTCAGGCCGATTTGCAGCGCCAGTTCACGAATGATGCCCGCCGTCATGCCCCAGACAAAATAATGCTGATACCAGGACAACCACACCCGGTGCGCATGACCCCGACGCTGGATATCCAGCGGATGATAACGCCCGAGCCGAAGAGCCTCTTCCAGTGGCATCTCAAACACCGCAGACACTTCATCGACGCTGGCGTGATATTGCAGATCCGGTGGGATAATGCCGACCACCGGTGTGACCTGAAAACCGGTCACGCTGTCGACCGGCGGCAGCACGCCAATGATCTCAACCGCTTCAGGCGGAATGGCGACCTCTTCCTGGGCTTCACGCAGCGCGGCGGCAATCAGCGAGGCGTCAGAACTGTCCACGGCACCACCCGGAAAGGCGACCTGACCGGCATGCTTACGTAAATGTGGCGAACGCTGGGTGAGCAGCAGGCCCGGCTGCTCACGACGGACCACCGGGATCAACACCGCTGCCTGACGTTGATTGAGGGCTTCGCGGCTCACGTTGGGCCGCAAAAGCTGAAAGCGCGACAGAAAATCATCCAGCGTCAGGTTCTCTTTTTCCACCCGTCATTACTCCAGTTGTTTCAGGATACGGTTAACTTTATCAAAGGTTTCCTGATATTCCGCATCGACCTGGCTATCCGCAACAATTCCGCCCCCTGCAGAACAGTACAGATTCCCGTTACAGGCGGTCAGCGTTCGAATGGTGATGCTGGTATCCAGCGTACCGCAGAGACTGATATAGCCAATGCTGCCGCACCAGGCGTTTCGACGATGCGGTTCCAGCTCATCGATTATTTCCATTGCCCGCACTTTAGGCGCGCCGGTTATCGAGCCCCCCGGGAACGCGGCGCGAAGCAGATCGCAGGCCGTGCGCGAGGCGGGCAGTTGCGCGGTAATGGTGCTGACCAGGTGATGCACCGCGGGGAACGGCTCGACGACAAACAGTTCAGGGACACGCACGCTTCCCGGTACGGCGACCCGGCCAATGTCGTTACGCATGAGGTCGACAATCATCAGGTTTTCAGCGCGATCTTTTAACGAGGCCGCCAGTTTTTCCGCCTGCTGGCGGTCGGCAACAGGATCGGCCAGCCGGGGAAGCGTGCCTTTAATCGGTCGCGTCTGAATAGTGCCATCGGCAAGATGAATAAAACGCTCGGGCGAGAGGCTCAGGATAGCGCCCTGTTCCAGGCGCAGAAATGCACTGAACGGTGCCCGGTTACTGGCGTTGAGGCGGGTAAATGCCTGCCACTCATCGCCTTCACAGGTTGCCTGAAAACGCTGGGCAAGGTTGACCTGATAGCAATCACCGCTCTGCAGATAGCCCTGAACCCGCTCAAACTTCGCGGCGTACTCCTGCACGGTCATGTTGGCGCGCCACGCAGAGGTCAGGTGGAAATCCGCTGTTGCGACGGGGACCTGTGCCTCAAGCCAGGCAAGCCGGGCGGACACATCCTGATGGCTGAGCAGAGAGACCGCCTGCTTGTGGTGATCGACGATTATTGCCCAGTCGTAAAGCCCCACCGCCATATCCGGCAGCGGAATGTCGTCCTGTGCAGTCTCCGGCAAGGTTTCGAAGCGGCGACCTAAATCATAGCCGAACAAGCCCAGCGCACCTCCCTGGAAGGGAAGGTCGGGATTTTGCGGAACGGTTAAGCCCAGCGCGTCCAGCGCCTGCTGAAGTAATGACAGCGGATCGTCCGTTGACTGCGTTTCGCCCGTCGTAGTCACATTCCCTTGTGTTATCAGGGTCTGCAGAGGGTCGGCGACCAGAATATCAAAGCGGCTATAGGGATGATCCGCATAACCGGAGTGCAGCAACATCGCAAAAGGAAGATGGCTGAGACGGGCAAACCAGAATTCCGCGGCGTCTGAACGCCAGGGTAATGAAATGACTGTAGGGGGTAACGGGTTCATGTGTGGCATACTACCGGGCAGCGTGAAATAATTAGCGCGGATAATTTAGCAGGAGTTGACAATGTTTGCAGGTTTACCTTCTCTGAGCCATGACCAGCAGCAGAAAGCGGTTGAGCGTATTCAGGAACTGATGTCCCAGGGGATGAGCAGCGGACAGGCGATCACGCAAGTTGCTAATGAACTTCGCGCCACCCACACCGGCGAGCGGATCGTGGCGCGTTTTGAGGATGATGAAGAGGAGTAATCCGGCTTAAACCGCCGCGATAATCTTAATTTCGACTTTGTATTCCGGCTTCATCAGCGTCGCCTGTACGGTACACCGTACGGGCGCATGTCCCGCCACAACCCAGGCATCCCAGGCTTTATTCATCGCCGCAAAATCGTCTTTACTGGCAAGAAAAATGGTCGCATCCAGAATGCGTGATTTGTCGCTGCCTTGCTTTTCCAGCACGGCGTCAATCTGCGCCAGCGTATTCGCCGTCTGTTCGAAGGCATCTGCGTCGAGATTTTCCGGTACACCGGTGTAGTAAAGCGTCTGGTTATGGATGACCACATCAGACCAGCGTGCTTCGGCATCAATGCGCACAATTGTCATAAACGTTTCCTCGTTATTTTCATGTCAGTCGGCAAGACTGCCATATTGTGTTCCCCTCGTCACTATTTGGGGTGGCACTGGAGAGGATGGGCTGACATAATCCCTGTGCAAAAATACAGTGAGAGAGCAACGTGGCAGACGATTTTTCCCCAGAAGGTCAGTTAGCACAGGCGATTCCCGGTTTTAAACCGCGTGAACCTCAGCGGCAGATGGCGCATGCCGTGGCCCGCGCAATCGACACCGCGCAGCCGCTGGTGGTGGAAGCCGGTACCGGCACGGGCAAAACCTATGCCTACCTGGCGCCAGCGCTGCGGGCTAAAAAGAAAGTGATCATCTCCACCGGGTCTAAAGCGCTGCAGGACCAGCTTTACAGCCGCGATCTGCCCACGGTCGCCAACGCCCTGAAGTATAAAGGCCGCCTGGCGTTGCTGAAAGGCCGCTCCAACTACCTCTGCCTTGAACGGCTTGAGCAGCAGGCGCTGGCGGGCGGTGATCTGCCGGTGCAGACGCTCAGCGATGTCATTATTCTTCGCGCCTGGGCCAATCAGACGGAGGAGGGGGATATCAGCACCTGCGCGAGCGTGCCGGAAGACTCTCCCGCCTGGCCGCTGGTCACCAGTACCAACGACAACTGCCTGGGGAGCGACTGCCCGCTGTATAAAGATTGTTTTGTGGTGAAAGCGCGTAAAACCGCCATGGATGCGGATGTCGTGGTGGTCAACCACCATCTCTTCCTTGCCGATATGGTGGTTAAAGATAGCGGCTTTGGCGAACTGATCCCGGAAGCGGACGTGATGATCTTCGATGAAGCCCACCAGCTTCCTGACATCGCCAGCCAGTATTTTGGCCAGTCGCTCTCCAGCCGCCAGCTGCAGGACTTAGCGAAAGATTTCACCATTGCCTACCGCACCGAGTTAAAAGATACCCAACAGCTGCAGAAGTGTGCTGACCGCCTGGCGCAAAGTGCGCAGGATTTTCGCCTGCAACTGGGTGAGCCGGGCTATCGCGGTAATCTGCGTGAGCTACTGGCAGACAAAAATATCCAGCGCGCGCTGTTGCTGCTCGATGATGCCCTTGAGCTTTGTTACGACGTGGCGAAACTATCGCTCGGCCGTTCCGCACTGCTGGATGCCGCCTTCGAGCGCGCCACGCTCTATCGGGCACGCCTCAAACGGCTGAAAGAGATAAACCAGCCGGGGTTCAGCTACTGGTATGAATGCACCTCCCGCCATTTCACGCTGGTCCTGACGCCGCTGACGGTAGCGGATAAATTCAAAGAGGTGATGGCGCAAAAACCGGGAAGCTGGATCTTCACGTCGGCAACCCTTTCGGTGAATGACGATCTACACCACTTTACCGGGCGTCTGGGGATTGAGGAGGCGGAGTCGCTGCTGCTGCCCAGCCCGTTTGATTATGAAAAACAGGCGTTGCTCTGCGTTCCGCGTAATCTGCCTCTGCCTAACCAGCCCGGCGCGGCGCGCCTGCTGGCGGCAATGCTCAGGCCGATGATCGAGGCCAACAACGGCCGCTGTTTTATGCTCTGCACCTCCCACGCGATGATGCGCGATCTGGCGGAGCAGTTCCGCGCCACCATGACTTTGCCGGTTCTGCTTCAGGGCGAGACCAGCAAAGGGCAACTGTTACAGCAGTTTGTCAGTGCCGGTAACGCCCTGCTGGTAGCCACCAGCAGCTTCTGGGAAGGGGTGGACGTGCGGGGAGATACCCTGTCGCTGGTGATCATCGATAAACTGCCGTTTACCTCACCGGACGATCCGCTGCTGAAGGCACGTATGGAAGACTGCCGTTTGCGCGGCGGCGATCCTTTTGATGAGGTCCAGCTACCGGACGCGGTGATCACCCTTAAACAAGGGGTAGGGCGCCTGATTCGCGACACAGACGACCGCGGCGTGCTGGTCATATGCGATAACCGGCTGGTGATGCGCCCTTACGGTGCGACCTTCCTTGCCAGCTTGCCGCCCGCGCCGCGCACGCGGGACATTAAACGCGCGGTTCGCTTCCTGGCAAACCCAACGGCGGAGTAATTTGCCCGTGAGTATGCTAAGATGCGCGCCATTTTGTGACTGACCATTGCGAGAGCGCGACGACTGATGCGAATTCTGGCTATTGATACCGCGACAGAGGCCTGTTCTGTTGCTCTGTTGAACGACGGTGCTATCTCTGCTCATTTCGAAGAGTGCCCACGAGAACACACCCAACGCATTCTGCCTCTGGTTAAAGAGATTTTAACCCGGGGCAACACCACCTTAACCGACCTCGACGCACTGGCCTTTGGCCGTGGCCCCGGCAGCTTTACGGGCGTACGCATTGGAATTGGCATTGCTCAGGGGCTGGCGCTGGGCGCAGAACTGCCGATGATCGGTGTTTCCACGCTGGCAACCATGGCGCAGGGCGCATGGCGTATGACCGGGGCAACGCGCGTTCTGGCGGCCATTGACGCCCGAATGGGAGAAGTTTACTGGGCAGAATACACCCGCGATGAAAATGGCATCTGGCACGGTGAAGAGACCGAGGCTGTCCTCAAGCCGGAAGCGGTGACCGAGCGGCTGAAACAGCTGTCCGGCGAGTGGGCGACAGTAGGCACCGGCTGGCCGGCATGGCCAGAGATGGCTAACGGTACCGGGATCACGCTGACAGACGGCAATATGCTTCTGCCCGCCGCAGAGGATATGCTTCCCATCGCCTGTCAACTGCTTGAGGCGGGCAAAACCGTGGCCGTTGAACATGCGGAGCCGGTTTATTTGCGAAACACCGTCGCGTGGAAGAAACTTCCGGGCCGGGAATGAATCTCAGTAACAGGAACTGAGAAAAAGGAGTCGCATCATGGCGGTTCAGACTAAAGTTGTACGCCTTTTTATGGCAGGCGCAGTGGCCATAGCACTGAGCGGATGCGTTTCCGTTCCTGATGCGATTAAGGGCAGCAGCCCCATGCCACAGCAGGATCTGGTTCGCGTGATGAATGCGCCTGAGCTTTACGTCGGCCAGGAAGCGCGCTTTGGCGGCAAGGTTATCGAGGTGCAAAACCAGCAGGGGAAAACCCGTCTGGAGATTGCCACCGTTCCGCTGGATAGCGGTGCGCGGCCCATCCTTGGCGAACCTTCCCGCGGGCGTATTTATGCCGACGTGGGCGGTTTTCTCGACCCGGTCGATTTTCGCGGACAGCTGGTCACCGTCGTCGGCCCGATTACCGGTTCGGTAGAGGGCAAAGTCGGCAACACGCCGTATAAATTTATGACCATGCAGGTCAACGGGTATAAGCGCTGGCGGCTGATACAGCAGGTCATCATGCCACCTCAGCCGATGGATCCGTGGATGTGGGGTCCACATCCTTATCGGTATGGCTACCCGGGCTGGGGCTGGTATAACCCGGGACCTGCACAGGTTCAGACAATCGTTACTGAGTAACTCCCTGTAATTGTTAGAAAAGAGACAGCGGCTCAGCCGCTGTCTCTGTTTTTTACGAATAAAACGAAAAAAAAGAGTGACGCGCTTCGCAACCTTAAATCTGAACAATTAATAAACTGGTACGCTGAGTTAATATAATGTTAACAAACTGTTTATTATCGGGGTTGTGATGACGACGAACACTCATTTCAGAGGTGATGCATTGAAGAAGGTTTGGCTTAACCGTTATCCCGCAGATGTTCCTGCCGAGATCAATCCTGACCGTTATCAATCCCTGGTTGAATTGTTTGAACACTCGGTGAGGCGTTACGCAGACCAGCCTGCTTTTGTGAATATGGGCGAGGTCATGACGTTCCGTAAACTTGAGGAGCGTAGTCGGGCGTTCGCCGCCTATCTGCAGGAAGGGCTGGGGCTGCAAAAAGGGGACCGCGTCGCGCTGATGATGCCGAACCTGCTGCAATACCCGGTGGCGCTGTTCGGTGTCCTGCGTGCCGGGATGATTGTTGTCAACGTTAACCCGCTGTATACGCCGCGGGAGCTGGAGCATCAGCTAAACGACAGCGGTGCCGCCGCCATTGTGATTGTCTCTAACTTTGCCCACACGCTGGAAAAAGTGGTCGACAAAACCCAGGTTAAACACGTTATCCTGACGCGTATGGGGGATCAACTCTCTACCGCCAAAGGCACACTGGTTAACTTTGTCGTCAAATACATCAAACGTCTGGTGCCGAAATACCACCTGCCGGACGCGATCTCCTTCCGCAGTGCGCTGCAGGCGGGCTACCGCATGCAATACGTTAAACCGGAAGTGGTATCAGAAGACCTCGCGTTTCTGCAGTACACCGGCGGCACAACGGGTGTGGCTAAAGGCGCCATGCTGACCCACCGTAACATGCTGGCAAACCTTGAGCAGGTGAATGCCACCTACGGACCGTTGCTGCACCACGGAAAAGAGCTGGTGATCACCGCGCTTCCGCTTTATCACATCTTCGCGCTGACCATGAACTGTCTGCTGTTTATTGAGCTGGGCGGTCAAAACGTATTGATCACGAACCCGCGCGATATTCCGGGGCTGGTGAAAGAGCTGGCGAAATATCCGTTCACCGCCATGACCGGGGTGAATACGCTGTTTAACGCGCTGCTCAACAATAAAGAGTTCCAGAAGCTCGATTTCTCCACGCTGCACCTCTCTGCGGGTGGCGGTATGCCGGTTCAACAGGCCGTTGCCGAACGCTGGATGAAACTGACGGGTCAGTATTTACTGGAAGGCTATGGCCTGACGGAGTGCGCCCCGCTGGTCAGTGTGAACCCGCACGATATCGACTATCACAGCGGAAGCATTGGCTTGCCGGTTCCGTCGACGGAAGCCAAACTGGTTGATGATGACGATAACGAAGTGGCGCCAGGTGAACCGGGCGAACTCTGTGTCAAAGGGCCGCAGGTGATGCTGGGCTACTGGCAACGTCCTGACGCGACCGATGAAATTATCAAAGACGGCTGGCTGCACACCGGTGATATCGCCGTGATGGATGAAGAGGGCTTCCTGCGTATCGTCGATCGTAAGAAAGACATGATTCTGGTTTCCGGTTTCAACGTCTACCCGAATGAAATCGAAGATGTGGTGATGCAGCACAGCGGCGTGCTCGAAGTGGCTGCCGTAGGCGTCCCTTCCGGGAGCAGCGGCGAGGCGGTGAAGATTTTTGTGGTCAAAAAAGACCCTTCTCTTACGGAGGAGGCGCTGATCACCTTCTGTCGTCGTCAGCTGACCGGCTACAAGGTGCCGAAGCTGGTTGAGTTTCGCGAGGAACTGCCGAAATCGAATGTCGGAAAGATATTACGACGAGAATTACGTGACGAAGCCCGTGGCAAAGTAGACAATAAGGCCTGAGCTTCACGCTAATCGCCCAGACGCCGGTTAAGCCGGCGTTTTTTATGGGCGCAAACAAAAGAGAATCCGTTTTGAATTACCAGATGATCACGACCAACGACGAGCTGGCTTCGCTGTGCGAAGTGACGCGCGACTTTCCTGCCATTGCCCTGGATACCGAGTTTGTCCGCACCCGGACCTACTATCCGCAGCTGGGGTTGATTCAGATGTACGACGGTAAACACGTGTCGCTGATCGACCCGCTCGGCATTACCGACTGGACGCCGATGCGTGACCTGCTGCTCGATACTGCGGTAACAAAATACCTGCACGCAGGCAGTGAAGATCTGGAAGTCTTTCTGAATACTTTTGGCGTCATGCCACAACCGTTGATTGATACACAGATCCTCGCGGCCTTCAGTAATCGACCGCTCTCATGGGGCTTTGCCGCCATGGTTGAGGAGTATACGGGCCTGACGCTGGATAAAAGCGAATCCCGCACCGACTGGCTGGCACGCCCATTAACCGAGCGTCAACTGGAATACGCGGCGGCAGACGTGTTTTACCTCCTGCCGATCGCTGGCCAGCTGATGAAAGAGGCGGAAGCGTCAGGCTGGTTGCCCGCCGCGCTGGATGAGTGCCGAATGACGCAGCAGCGTCGTCAGGAAGTGGTTGATCCGAAAGAGGCCTGGCGCGATATCAGTAACGCCTGGCAGCTGCGTACGCGTCAGCTGGCGTGTCTGCAGCTGTTAGCGGACTGGCGTTTGCGTAAAGCACGCGAGCGCGATCTGGCCGTTAACTTTGTGGTACGCGAAGAACACCTCTGGGCGGTCGCGCGGTATATGCCGGGCAGCATGGGCGAACTGGACAGCATCGGGCTTTCCGGCAGCGAGATCCGTTTCCACGGTAAAACCCTGCTTGCGCTGGTGGCAAAAGCGCAGGAAATGCCGGACGAAGCACTGCCGGAGCCACTGCTGAATCTGATGGATATGCCGGGCTATCGCAAGGCGTTCAAGGATATCAAAGCGCTGGTGCAGGACGTCGCGACGCAAAGCAAACTGGGCGCGGAACTGCTGGCGTCACGCCGTCAGATTAACCAGCTGCTGAACTGGCACTGGAAGCTGAAACCTCAGAATGGTTTGCCGGAAATGATGGCGGGCTGGCGCGGGGAATTGATGGCCGATCGCCTGAATACGGTGCTGGAAGGTTATCCGCGATAATGAAAATGCCGGGTCATGCTGACATGCCCGGCACATTTCCCCGGCGGCATACGCTTACCGGGGATACACAATCCCGAACTACGGACGTGACTCTTCGGCTTCCGGGAGCGTAACGTTCAACTCCAGAATCGAAATATCCCCGTCTTTTTGCTCCAGCTGCACCGTGACCATCTCCGGGTCAATCTGCACATACTTACAGATCACTTCCAGGATGTCCTTACGCAGCTGCGGCAGGTAGTGTGGCTCGGCGTCACTACGACGACGCTCCGCAACGATGATTTGCAGTCGTTCTTTTGCGATGTTGGCGGTGTTCTTTTTCCGCGAGAGAAAAAAGTCCAGTAATGCCATAACTTATCCTCCGAACAGGCGTTTGAGGAAACCTTTCTTCTCTTCTTCAATGAAGCGGAAAGGACGTTCTTCTCCCAGCAGACGGTCAACGGTATCCGCGTACGCTTTACCTGCATCTGCCATTGTATCCAGGATCACTGGCTCGCCCTGGTTAGAGGCGCGCAATACGGATTGATCTTCCGGGATCACGCCGACCAGTTTGATGCGCAGGATCTCCAGCACGTCTTCCATGCTAAGCATGTCACCTTTGTTCACGCGACCCGGGTTATAGCGGGTCAGCAGCAGGTGCTCTTTAATGGGTTCTTCGCCATTTTCCGCACGACGCGATTTGGAGGCGAGGATCCCCAGAATACGGTCTGAGTCACGCACGGATGAGACTTCAGGGTTGGTGGTGATGATGGCTTCATCAGCGAAGTAGAGTGCCATCAGGGCGCCCGTTTCGATGCCGGCAGGGGAGTCACAGACAACGAAGTCGAACTCCATTTTTTTCAGCTCGTCGAGCACCTTTTCCACGCCTTCGCGGGTCAGGGCGTCTTTATCACGCGTCTGAGAAGCCGGAAGGATGTAGAGGTTTTCGGTGCGCTTGTCTTTAATCAGCGCCTGGTTCAGTGTGGCGTCGCCCTGAATGACGTTCACGAAGTCATAGACCACGCGACGTTCACATCCCATGATCAGGTCGAGGTTACGCAGACCGATATCGAAATCGATAACGACGGTTTTCTTTCCCTTCTGGGCCAAACCAGTAGCGATGGCCGCGCTGGAGGTGGTCTTGCCAACGCCTCCTTTACCCGAAGTAACAACAATAATGCGTGCCATAGAAATTCCTTGTTAAAAAGGGATCAATTCAACGGTTGAACGGTCAACGCGTCGTCTGCCAGTCGCAGACGAGCCGCTTTGCCATAAAATTCGGCTGGGATCTTGTCGCTCAGCCAATATTCACCTGCGATGGACACCAGTTCCGCCGTCAGATGAGTACAAAATATTTGCGCATCCCTGTCACCACTTGCACCCGCGAGTGCACGCCCACGCATCATACCGTATACGTGAATATTGCCATCTGCAATCAGCTCTGCGCCAGCGCTGACGTGGCTTGTAACAATCAGATCACAGTTTGGTGCATAAATGCGCTGACCGGAACGAACCGGCACATCAATCAATCGCGTTTTTGTGACAGGTGTAACGTTTTGCACCGGAGGAGGAGGCGTTTGGACTGCCGCAGGGGCAGGACGCGCGGCTTTTTCTTTGCCTTCGGTCAGAATGGGCAGACCCGCCCGGTCAATTTCTGCTTTCAGCTCAGCATCTTTGCAGCCGCTGATACCGACGATACGCAGCCCGGTCGCGGCCACGGCTTGCTGGAGAAGTTTCCAGTTAACCGGTGCATCCAGACCACTGACATTCACGACGACGGGGGCATGTTTCAGAAAAGCGGGAGCCTGCGCAATTTTGTCTTCTAACGCCTGACGAATAACCTCGGGTTTTGCATCATGCAAATGTACCACTGATAAGGTGAAGCTACTGCCTTTAAGCTCGATTGGCGTGTTTGACATCCTGGCCTTACTCAATTTGCTATTAACCGCAACACCGCCGTTGCGATATTCCGAAGAGTATCAGGCATGTTATAGTCAGGAGTATATTGAGGCAAGCAACCACCCATTAATTCAGAGTAAAAACATGTTTTGTGTGATCTACAGAAGTACAAGTCGTGACCAGACCTATCTTTATGTCGAAAAGAAAGACGATTTTTCGCGCGTACCTGAAGAATTAATGAAGAACTTTGGCCGACCTCAGTTGGCGATGCTGCTGCCGCTGGATGGCCGTAAGAAACTGGTCAACGCCGATCTGGAAAAAGTGAAAACCGCATTAGCGGAGCAAGGCTATTATTTACAGCTCCCGCCACCACCCGAGAATTTATTAAAACAGCATCTTGAGGTGAACGGGAAAAAATAGTCCCGGCTGTTTTCGGGGTTAACACATCAACCGTTTAGGGGTCGTACATGTATCAACATCATAACTGGCAAGGTGCATTACTGGATTATCCCGTCAGCAAAGTGGTCTGCGTAGGCAGTAACTATGCCAAACATATTCAGGAGATGGGCAGCGCGACGCCAGACGAGCCGGTCCTGTTCATCAAGCCAGAAACCGCGCTGTGCGACATTCGCCAGCCGCTGGCGCTGCCGCAGGGGTTGGGGTCGGTGCATCATGAAGTGGAGCTGGCCGTGCTGATTGGCGCGACGCTGCGTCAGGCCTCCGAAGAGCATGTGCAAAAGGCGATTGCCGGATACGGTGTCGCGCTCGACCTGACCCTGCGTGATGTTCAGGGCAAAATGAAGAAAGCGGGGCAGCCGTGGGAAAAGGCCAAAGGGTTTGATAACGCTTGCCCGATTTCCGGTTTTATTCCGGTAAGTGAATTTACCAACGATCCGCAGAACACCCCGCTCAGCCTGAAGGTTAACGGCGAGATCCGCCAGCAGGGCACCACGGCAGATATGATCCATAAAATTGTGCCGCTGATTGCCTACATGAGCCGCTTCTTTACCCTGAAACCGGGCGATGTGATCCTCACCGGTACGCCAGAAGGTGTCGGCCCGCTGCAGGCCGGTGACGAACTGGACGTCAGTTTTAACGGCCTGTCACTGAAAACTCGCGTGCTGTAAAAGCATCTTGCCGCCTGAAGAGGGCGGCAAAACTTGCAACAACGTGCCAGACTCGTTATAAGGTGCGCTCTCTTTTGACGTGTGGACATCCTGATGAACAACATTCCTTTCTGGCAAAGCAAAACTCTCGACCAAATGACAGACGTGGAGTGGGAATCGTTGTGTGACGGTTGCGGGCAGTGCTGCCTGCATAAACTGATGGATGAAGATTCGGACGAAATCTATTTCACCAATGTTGCCTGCAAGCAGCTGAACATCAAAACCTGCCAGTGTCGCAACTATGAGCGTCGCTTCGAGTACGAGCCGGATTGCATCAAGCTAACCCGTGAGAACCTGCCTACCTTCGAATGGCTGCCGCATACCTGCGCCTATCGTCTGCTGGCGGAAGGCAAAGACCTGCCAAAATGGCACCCGCTGCTGACGGGCTCCAAAGCGGCGATGCACGGTGAACGCATCTCTGTGCGTCATATTGCGGTGAAAGAGTCAGAGGTGCAGGACTGGGAAGATCACATCATGAATCATCCCAACCGTGGATAAGAAAAAACCCGCCGAGGCGGGTTTTTTTTACCTGCCAAACAGGTCGCGTTTCTTGGGTTTGAACGGCTGTGCGATGAGCACCAGCAGCGCCACAATGAAGTAGGCCACAAAAATCCCCACCAGCCACTGCGGCATCTCAAGGCTCAGGAATTCCCACTGGCGCACAGAGCAGTCACCGGAAGCAACAAACACCTGCGGCAGCCACTTATCAAGCGGCAGCCAGCTCGGGAAGCGGGCGGCGAAATCACAGGTCATAAAGGGGGACGGATGCAGCTGCATCATGGTGTGCTGCCAGGAGAGCTCAATACCTTTCCAGGCGCTGTACAGCCAGATGGCAATTGCGGCATAGCGTAACGGCGATTTAGGGGCAATCGCGCCCACCAGACCCGCACCCATAATGCCGAACAATGCACAGCGTTCGTAAATACAGAGTACGCAAGGCTGAAGTCCCATCACATGCTGGAACCACAGTGCGACCATTTCCAGCGCAAAGGCGGTCAGGGCCATTAACAACCACGCTCCGCGACCGCGAGAGCACTGGTTTAAAAATCTCAACATAATCATTTCCCTGGAACATGCTTAGAAAGCGCAGTGTAAACGAATTCGTTTTTCGCGCCACCTGTACCTGACGAAATAAAACGTAATTGGATGTTTATCGTGCGAAAAGGTAAACGGGCAGCAAGCTGCCCGATATATCAGGTTTACTGCGCGGCAAGTATACCCGCTTGTATCAACCATTGCGTACAGGGAATAAGGGTAATTTTGACGCAAAGCAATCCTACAAGCGTGAGCACCAGCGTATAGGGAAGCGCCATCCAGACCATTCGCCCATAAGAAAGACGTATGAGTGGAGCCAGCGCAGAGGTCAGCAGGAACAGAAACGCTGCCTGACCGTTGGGCGTCGCCACCGACGGCAGGTTGGTCCCGGTGTTAATTGCCACCGCCAGCAGTTCGAACTGTCCGGCGCTGATGACGCCTTGCTCCATGGCCGTTTTGGCCTCGTTGATGTAGACCGTGCCAACAAACACGTTATCCGAGATAGACGACAGTAGCCCGTTAAACAGATAAAACAGCGAAAGCTGAGCATCCGGTGCCGCCTGCAAGACAAAGGTAATGATCGGCGCGAAAAGTTTCTGGTCGATGATCACCGCGACGACCGCAAAAAAGACGGCCAGCAGGGCGGTAAAGGGCAGGGCTTCCGTAAAGGCTTTGCCGATCGCATGCTCATCCGTCACGCCGGTAAAACTGGTGGCGAGAATAATCACCGACAGGCCAATTAAACCGACTTCGGCAAGATGAAACGCCAGCGCGGCGATAAGCCAGACGCCAATGACGCCCTGTGCAATAAGACGCAGCGTCTCCTGACGCGTCCGCTGGCTACGGCTTTGTTGGTCGAATTTCTGCAGCTCCTGACGCACGGGCGCCGGAATGTGCGCACCATAGCCAAAGAGGCTGAATTTCTCCACCACCACACAGGTCGCCAGACCGCACACCAGAACCGGTATGCTCACCGGTGCCATTCGCAGGAAGAAATCACCAAAATGCCAGCCCGCAGCTTTAGCAATAATCAGGTTTTGCGGTTCACCCACCATCGTCATCACGCCGCCCAGGGCGGTCCCGACGCCGGCATGCATCATCAGGCTACGCAGGAAGGCGCGGAACTGTTCCAGCACCTCGCGGTGGTCATTATCGACCTGGCTGTCATCAAGCAGGTCATCGCCGGGACGTGAAGAGGCCACCCGGTGATAAATACCATAAAACCCGACCGCGACGCTTATCACCACGGCGACCACCGTCAGCGCATCCAGGAAGGCTGAAAGAAATGCCGCAGCCACGCAGAAAGCCAGCGACAGGAGCGTTTTTGAAGGAATGCTCAGCAGCAGGCGGGTAAAAATAAACAGCAGCAGCTGTTTCATAAAGTAGATGCCGGCCACCATAAACATCAGCAGCAGAAGCACTTCAAGGTTTGAGGCCAGTTCTGCTTTTACATGCTCGGCGCTGGTCATCCCAATGACAACCGCTTCAATGGCCAGCAAACCGCCAGGCAGCAGGGGATAGCACTTCAGCGCCATGGCCAGGGTGAAGATAAACTCCGCGACCAGCAGCCACCCGGCAATAAACGGGTGCACAATAAAGATGAGAGGATTAACAACCAGGAACACCAGAAGTATCAGCTTGTACCAGTCGGGAGACTGGCCTAAAAAATTGCGCCATAACGCGCGCCCAAAAGAAATTTCCACGACAGACGTTCTTCCCCGTGAAGTAAAACAAAACATCAGTATACGCAAAAATCACGGCCTGGAGGGGGATTCGGCTGCAATGTAAATTTCATAAAAATGAAACGGCGATCCCTCTTTTCTCTCACTGCTGCGCTATCTGCCTCTGCGAGCCTCTGGTATGATGAGTGCAATTTGCTAAAGCTGTGTAATGGAAATCTCACTATGGTCATTAAGGCGCAGAGCCCGGCGGGTTTCGCGGAAGAGTACATCATTGAAAGCATCTGGAATAATCGTTTCCCTGCAGGGTCCATTCTTCCGGCTGAACGCGAACTCTCTGAACTGATTGGCGTCACTCGCACCACGCTTCGGGAAGTGCTCCAGCGACTGGCGCGTGATGGGTGGTTGACGATTCAGCATGGCAAGCCAACAAAAGTAAACAATTTCTGGGAAACCTCCGGGCTGAATATTCTTGAAACGCTGGCGCGCCTCGATCATGAAAGCGTGCCGCAGCTGATTGATAATCTGCTCTCCGTGCGTACCAATATCGCTACCATCTTTATTCGTACGGCTTTCCGTCAGCACCCGGAAGATGCGCTCCAGGTTCTGGCCAGTGCCAACCAGGTGGAAGATCATGCGGATGCGTTTGCCACCCTTGATTACAACATCTTCCGCGGCCTGGCGTTTGCCTCCGGTAACCCGATTTACGGCCTCATCCTTAACGGCATGAAAGGGCTCTATACCCGTATCGGTCGTCACTACTTTGCCAATCCGGAAGCCCGCAGTCTGGCGCTGGGCTTTTACCACAAGCTGAGCGAGCTCTGTTCCACCGGTCAGCACGATCAGGTGTATGAAACCGTGCGCCGCTACGGTCGCGACTCCGGTGAAATCTGGCACCGGATGCAAAAAACGCTGCCGGGTGACCTGGCCATCCAGACCCGCTAAAAGAAAAAACCTCTCAGCTGAGAGGTTTTTTTTCGCCCTGACGCGGGCGTTTCGGTTCAGGCCGGCACTACAGCGTATTCATCCGCGTCGGGCAGCGCTCCAGCAGCTCCACGCTACCGTCTTCATTCTGCTGCTCCAGCAACACGTCAAAGCCCCACAGGCGATGCACATGCTTCAGCACCTCTTTGCGCCCTTTATCCAGCGGGGCACGGTTGTGCGGGATGTAGCGCAGCGTCAGAGAGCGGTCACCGCGGAGATCCACGTTCCATACCTGAATATTGGGTTCAAGATTGCTCAGGTTGTACTGGGAAGAGAGGCGAGAGCGGATCTCCCGGTATCCCTCTTCGTTATGAATCGCTGAAATTTCCAGGAAGTTGTTACGGTCATCATCCAGCACGGTGAAGAAGCGGAAATCGCGCATGATCTTCGGCGACATAAACTGGCTAATAAAGCTCTCATCCTTGAAATCGCGCATCGCAAAATGCAGCGTTTCCAGCCAGTCCGAACCGGCAATATCCGGGAACCAGTATTTGTCCTCTTCCGTTGGCGACTGACAGATACGTTTGATATCCTGGAACATCGCAAAGCCGAGGGCATACGGGTTGATGCCGCTGTACCACGGGCTGTTGTAAGGCGGCTGGAACACCACGTTGGTATGGCTGTGGAGGAATTCCATCATAAACCGTTCGGTGACTTTCCCCTCGTCATACAGATGGTTGAGGATGGTGTAATGCCAGAATGTCGCCCAGCCTTCGTTCATCACCTGCGTCTGTTTTTGCGGATAGAAGTACTGGCTGACCTTACGCACAATGCGCAGGATCTCACGCTGCCATGACTCCAGCAGCGGCGCGTTCTTCTCCATAAAGTAGAGCAGGTTTTCCTGTGGCTCAGACGGGTAGCGGCGCGCCTCAGCGACAGCTTTCTCTTCTTCACGCTTAGGCAAGGTGCGCCACAGCATATTCACCTGGCTTTGCAGATACTCCTCGCGGCTTTTCTGCCGGGCTTTCTCCTCCTGCAGGGAAATTTTCTGCGGTCGTTTGTAGCGGTCTACGCCGTAGTTCATCAGCGCATGGCAGGAGTCGAGCAGTTTCTCCACTTCATCGACGCCGTAGCGCTCTTCGCAGTCGGTAATGTATTTACGGGCGAAGATCAGGTAATCGACGATCGAGCTGGCGTCCGTCCAGCTGCGGAAAAGATAGTTATTCTTGAAGAAAGAGTTGTGCCCGTAGCAGGCATGCGCCATCACCAGCGCCTGCATGGTAATGGTGTTCTCTTCCATCAGGTAAGCGATACACGGGTTGGAGTTGATGACGATTTCATACGCCAGCCCCTGCTGGCCGTGTTTATACAGCCGTTCCGTTTCAATAAATTTTTTACCAAACGACCAGTGCGGATAATTGATCGGCATCCCGACGCTGGAATAGGCATCCATCATCTGTTCGGAGGTTATGACTTCAATCTGGTGAGGATAGGTATCCAGGCGATAGAGTTTTGCTACCCGGTCGATTTCAGCGAGGTAGACATCCAGCAACTCAAAGGTCCAGTCGGGTCCATCGCTGAGACGTGTGTTGTCCTTGTTCAGGGAATCAATAGTAGCCATTAGCGCGCCCTCGTTGTGGGTGCTCTCTCTGTCTGGAGAGCCTCCTTTCAAGCATAGATCAACGTGTTAAAAAGCGTGCTGGAGCAGAAATTTTTTCTTTACGATTTCCCGTTTTCAATACGGTAAAAAAAGCGGTTCACGCAGAGTTTTATGCTGGTTAAAAATAACGCGCAGCAGGAGATCCCAAATAAGTCCTTTCCCCGCCAGCAGGGGAAGATGTGAGATAAGTCACCATAAAAAAGTCGTATGTTGAATAATATTTTCAACTAGGTTATCAATCTGTAATTAGAAGATTGTTCTTTTGCACATTATGGAGTGGCTATGCGTGTTGTCATACTGGGAAGTGGTGTGGTTGGCGTAACCAGCGCCTGGTATTTAAGTCAGGCGGGGCATGACGTTACCGTTATCGATCGTGAGCCAGGCCCTGCGCTGGAAACCAGCGCGGCGAATGCCGGGCAAATCTCTCCGGGCTATGCGGCACCGTGGGCGGCTCCCGGTGTGCCACTGAAGGCGATTAAATGGATGTTCCAGCGCCATGCGCCGCTGGCCATTAGCCTCGACGGCACGCAGTTCCAGCTTAAGTGGATGTGGCAGATGCTGCGCAACTGCGACACCCGCCATTACATGGAAAACAAAGGGCGTATGGTGCGTCTGGCGGAATACAGCCGTGACTGCCTGAAAACCTTGCGCGCCACCACAGGCATCGAGTACGAAGGCCGTCAGGGCGGTACGCTGCAGCTGTTCCGCACGGCGCAACAGTACGAAAACGCCACCCGCGATATCGCCGTGCTGGAAGATGCCGGTGTTCCGTATCAACTCCTCGAGGCCAGTCAGCTGGGGCAGGTTGAACCGGCGCTGGCGGAGGTGTCCCACAAACTGACGGGCGGCCTGCGTTTACCCAACGATGAAACCGGCGACTGTCAGCTCTTTACCCAGCGTCTGGCGCAGATGTGCGAGCAGGCAGGGGTAACATTCCGCTTTAACACGCCCGTCGATAAATTGCTGTCGGAAGGCGGTAATATTTACGGCGTGAAGTGCGGCGAAGAGGTGATCAAAGCGGATGCCTACGTCATGGCCTTTGGCTCTTACTCCACCGCCATGCTGAAGGGTATTCTGGACATTCCGGTCTATCCGCTGAAGGGGTACTCCCTGACCATCCCGGTGAAAGAGGACAGCGGTGCACCCGTCTCCACCATTCTGGATGAAACCTATAAAATCGCCATTACCCGCTTCGACAACCGTATCCGCGTAGGCGGCATGGCGGAGATTGTCGGCTTCAACACCGAGCTGCTGCAGCCGCGTCGTGAAACGCTGGAGATGGTCGTGGGCGATCTCTTCCCACGCGGCGGTTTTGTCGAGCAGGCCACGTTCTGGACCGGTCTGCGTCCAATGACGCCAGACGGCACGCCGATTGTGGGCCGCACCCCGTTCAAAAACCTGTGGACGAATACCGGACACGGCACCCTCGGCTGGACAATGGCCTGTGGCTCAGGTCAGCTGTTGAGCGACTTGATTTCCGGGCGCACCCCGGCAATTCCGTTTGACGATTTAAGTGCCGCGCGCTATCAATCTGGGTTCACCCCCTCGCGTCCACAGCACCTGCACGGCGCGCATAACTAAGGAGTTGTCATGTCCCGTCCTGTTCTGGCTCAGCTGGACTTGCAGGCCCTGAAGGATAACCTGCAGATTGTTCGCCGTGCTGCGCCAGGTTCACGCGTCTGGTCGGTGGTGAAAGCGAACGCCTACGGCCACGGTATTGACCGCATCTGGAGCGCGCTCAGCGCGACCGACGGTTTTGCGTTACTGAATCTGGAAGAGGCCATTTTGCTGCGCGAGCGCGGCTGGAAAGGCCCTATCTTATTGCTGGAAGGGTTCTTCCATGCCGACGATCTGCCGTTGCTGGATAAGTACCGGCTGACCACCAGCATTCACAGCAACTGGCAGGTTAAAGCCCTGCAGGACGCCAGACTGCATGCCCCGCTCGACATTTATCTCAAGGTGAACAGCGGCATGAACCGCCTGGGCTTCCAGCCCGAGCGGGTACATACGGTATGGCAACAGCTGCGCGGCATCAAGAATGTGGGCGAAATGACGCTGATGGCGCACTTTGCCGACGCGGAAAAACCCGATGGCATCGCCGAGGCGATGGTGCGGATTGAGCAGGCGGCTGAAGGTCTGGCGTGTTCGCGCTCGCTCTCTAACTCGGCGGCCACGCTGTGGCACCCGGAGGCGCACTACAGCTGGGTACGCCCGGGGATCATTCTGTACGGCGCGTCACCGTCAGGGCAGTGGCAGGATATTGCCAACAGCGGCCTGAAACCGGTGATGACCCTGCGCAGCGAAATCATCGGCGTACAAACGCTGAAGGCCGGTTCCACGGTGGGCTACGGCAGCCGTTACCGGGCGACAGGCGAACAGCGAATTGGCATTGTGGCGGGAGGCTATGCCGACGGCTACCCGCGTATCGCTCCGACCGGCACGCCGGTGTGGGTGGATGGCGTTCGCACGGGTACCGTGGGGACGGTCTCAATGGATATGCTGGCGGTAGACCTCACGCCGTGCCCGCAGGCGGGGATTGGTTCACCGGTTGAGCTGTGGGGAAATGAAATTAAAATTGACGATGTGGCCGCTGCTGCAGGGACCGTTGGCTATGAGCTGATGTGCGCTCTGGCGCCGCGCGTACCGGTTGTGACGGTGTAACTATGCGATGTGCCGGGGGGCGATAACGCCTTCCCCGGCCAGTAAGACACGAAACCTAAACTACTCTGACTCTTCTTCCATCGGCCTTACGCCGACTTTGCGTACCGCGTTATCTTCTTTCTCGGCCACCGTCCAGATCATCCCGGCAAACTCGACCTGGTCGCCGACAACAGGTGCTGCGCCAAGCAGTTGCTGGATAATTTCCCCCAGCGTTTGCTGCTTATCGCGATACTCCAGCCCTTCATCCAGACCGTAAATCAAGGCAACATCTGCAAATTTGGCGCTCGCTTCCAGAATAAAATCGCCGAAGAAACGCTGATCCAGCGCCACCGGTGGCGACTGGCTGAACAATTTACCCAGCGCGGGCAGGTCGCGCTCGCGGCCAATCACGCACAAAATATCCCCTTCACGCAGACGGGTGCTGCCGGTAGGGTGAAGCAGAACATTGTCGCGGAACAACGCGGCAATCCGCGTTTCGGCGGGCATATGCAGATCGCGTAGCGACGCGCCCACGCACCATTTGTCTTCGCTAAGCTGATACACAAACTGTTCCCACGGGTTTTCCGGATGAATATCCAATCCGACGCGGGAGACGGGCCAGCCAACGGGGGGGATCACCACTTTTGCCTTTTTCGCCGCCCAGCCGAGTGACGTGCCCTGGAACAGGAGTGAAATCAAAACAACGAAGAATGCGACGTTGAAGAACAGTCGGGCGTTATCCAGGCCCGCCATCATCGGGAACACGGCAAGGATAATCGGCACCGCGCCGCGCAGACCCACCCAACTGATAAAGATACGCTCGCGCAGGTTAAAGCCGCGAAACGGCAGCAGGCCTGCAAACACCGACAGTGGACGGGCGAAGAAGATCATCCACGCCGACAGCATCAGCGCCGGCACGGCGATAGGCAGCAGGTCTGAAGGGGTAACCAGCAGGCCAAGTACCAGGAACATGCCAATCTGCGCCAGCCAGGCCAGTCCGTCGAAGTTCTGCAAAATGGCGTGACGGTTGCGAATAGGGCGGTTACCCATCAGGAAGCCACAGAGGTAGACGGCAAGAATGCCGCTGCCATCCAGTGCGGTGGTGACGGCAAAAATCAGAATGCCGCCGCTCAGCGCCAGCAGAGGGTAAAGCCCGGCGGGAAGTGAAATCCGGTTGATCATCTGCTGCAGGAGATAGCCGCCGCCGAGGCCAAGAATAATCCCCAGACCAAACTGCTGCAGGATATGCCAGGCAAACATCCAGCTCAGCCCGCTTTCGTGCTGCTGGATCATCTCAATCAGCGTGATGGTGAGAAACACCGCCATGGGATCGTTACTGCCGGATTCAATCTCAAGCGTGGAGCCAACACGTTCGTTAAGCCCTTTACCGCCAAGCAGGGAAAAGACCGCCGCCGCATCGGTTGAACCGACAATAGCGCCAATCAGCAAGCCTTCCATGATATTGAGATGGAACAGCCAGGCGGCCATCATCCCGGTCAGGCCGGATGTGATTAATACGCCTACGGTCGCGAGCGACAGCGCCGGCCCTAAGGCGACGCGGAACGAGCTCGCCTGAGTGCGCATCCCGCCGTCCAGCAGGATCACTGCCAGCGCGAGGTTACTCACCATGTAGGCGAAAGGGTAGTTATCGAAAGGGATACCGCCGATGCCATCGATGCCAGCCAGCATGCCGATAGCAAGGAAAATAACGAGAATAGGTATGCCGAGACGCGATGAAAATGAACTTAATAATATACTACAGGTTACAAGCACAGAACCCAGAATGAAAAGGCTGATTATCGCTGCGGCATCCAATGTTGTCTTACTCCCACCTCAATGTTAACGCTGTTACTAAAACCCTAACATATTAACCACGGCAACAGCGTTTTATTAAGGGGTTTAACGGCTTTTTTATGCCTTTATGACCGGATGACCGCTTATTGTTAACCGACTGCCTGAATCATCATGTATCAGGGACGCATGTGCCCCCAGCGCAAGGGTTACGGTTTGTTGCTCATGGCCAAAATCCAGACCAGTGATAACCGGGATATCGAGACGGGAACGGATGAAATCAACCATCGTTTCAAGAGAGTAACCGGCGTCGTAATCATTGGGTGCCGCACCGCTAAAACTGCCCAGCACGATTGCTGACTGACGTTCAAGGATCCCGGCATGATAAAGCTGCAATAACATGCGCTCGACGCGGAACGGATGTTCGTTAATATCTTCCAGCACCAGAATGCCGTCTTCGATGTCCGGCAGCCACGGCGTACCGATGAGCGAGACCAGCATTGCCAGGTTACCGCCCCAGAGTTGGCCTTCACAGGCCCAGTACGGCCCCTGGCCTTGCCACGTTATGCTGTAGGTTGGGTTTCGCAGGGCGCGCCAGAAATGCTCAAGGGTAAACGCATCGAGCGCCGGCGCACCAAAATTTCCGGCCAGCATCGGGCTGCTGAAGGTAATGACGTTATGCAGCGCCAGCAGCCCAAGCTGGATCACCGTGAAGTCGCTGTGGCCGCATATCAGCAGCGGGTCCTGCTGTTGACGCTGTGCCAGACCTTGCCAGTCAATGCTCTCCAGTAACCGGCTCGCGCCATAGCCCCCCCGCACCGCAAGCACGATCCGATCCTCACCCTTCAGGTTCACCAGGCTGTTGATATCATTCAGTCTCTGGGCCTCGGTGCCGGCAAAACGCTGCTGGCGGCGAGGGATAATCGTCTGATTTTCTACCTGGTGGCCGAAGCCCAGTAAGCGCTGAACGCCCCGTTGTGCCGCGTCCTGATTGATGCAGTAGCCCGACGGTGCGATAAGATGAAACTGAGACATGGCAATTCCTTGCTGAATGAGAAACTAATTGTCTATATCATGCCGCTTATACGCTGCCCGCTTCAAGGGGCGGCGCACTGCGATGACCGGCTATAAGGATAGATGACGTGAAATTGAGATGGTTTGCTTTTTTGATTGTGTTGCTTGCGGGCTGTAGTTCCAGACATGACTATCAAAATCCGCCCTGGAACCCGGAAGTGCCGGTGAAACGGGCCATGCAGTGGATGCCGATCAGCGAGCAAGCCGGGAAGGCATGGGGCGTCAGTCCGCGTCTTATCACCGCGATCATTGCCGTTGAATCCGGCGGTAATCCCACGCTTGTCAGCAAATCAAACGCAGTGGGGCTGATGCAGCTTAAAGCGTCTACCGCAGGTAAAGAGGTCTACCGCTACATGGGCTGGAGCGGTCAGCCGTCGACCAGCGAGCTGAAGAACCCGGAGCGTAATATCTCCATGGGGACAGCCTATCTCAGCATTCTGGAGCATGGCGTACTGAAGGGCATCGACGACCCGGAAGTGATGCAATACGCGCTGGTGGTCTCTTACGTCAACGGGGCCGGGGCGCTGTTGCGAACCTTCTCCTCTGACCGTAAAGAGGCGATAGAAGAGATTAACGGCATGGACAAAGATGAATTCGTTGAACATGTGGCGAAAAATCATCCGGCACCACAGGCTCCGCGTTACATCTGGAAAGTACAGAAAGCGATGGATGCCATGTAATGCCGCAGGCGGGCGGCGGTCACGCTGCCCGTTTTCCTCACAGAACTTTATTCGCACGTTCCCGTGCTTCGCGCTCCAGTGCAAAGATAATGCGCTGCAGTTCGCGCTCTGAACCGGGTCCGACGTTCAGGAAGCGAAAACTCAGACGCGGCGTGGTAATCGTTTCGTTTTTGCTGTCCACCACCTTACGCTCGCTGATGGCAATCAACTGGGCATCAAAATAAAACCGTCCCCAGCCGGCCATATCCAGTTCAATTTGCGAGAATCGCATGCCTTCGACCAGTCCGTCAGGTTTCGGCGTATCCATCAGCGCGCCCATACCGCCCAGCGACAGGTCGAAGAGGCGGAAGCGGAGCTCTTTTTTGTCCGGCATTTTAGCCTTACAAAAATAGGCAGGGTGAAGGGGGGCGCTGATGCGGAAATATTCCCGGCGCTGCACAAACCACAGGTTGGCAGGCAGCGGTGTGACAAACGCGGGAAGACCCTGGTATTCGCTCATTTCGAGGCGCGGGAGCACAAATTCCACTTTTGCACCGTGGGTCTCTGCCATCACCGCGAGTTTCTCTGCTTTCAGTGCGGCGCGGTTTTCATACTCCTGACTGCCCAGATCGATAACCAGTCGCTCCTGCGAGACGTCGAGGATCTTGCTGATGAACTGATTGTTTGACCAGCTGATGCGCAGCGGCACTTCACCTTTTTGCAGGTCACGCAATACCCCTAATACAGCCAGCGGATTTTGCTTGAGGAACTGCTCACTGTAATTACTCACGCCGGATGGCTCCTTGATAGATGACAGACTGTCTTTGCGTTATCGGCACTGCACAATGAAACTTAATACAAACCGATGAGTTTTTTTTCAGATTGCAGAGAAGATAAGTCGGTGAGATGAAATTAGTTTTCCAGGGATGACCTATACTTAAGTTACCTGCGCAGAAGGTTTTCTGCGCATGCATTAAACCTGCAAGAGGGCATCGCTATGGGTATTATCGCCTGGATTATCTTTGGTCTAATTGCTGGCGCTATCGCTAAACTTATCATGCCGGGAAATGATGGCGGCGGCTTCATACTGACGTGTGTGCTCGGTGTCGTGGGGGCGGTTGTAGGCGGCTGGCTGGCGACGATGTTTGGCTTTGGTGGCAGCATCAGCGGTTTTGACCTGCACAGTTTCCTGGTGGCTGTCGTGGGTGCCATTGTGGTGCTGGGCATTTTCAGGTTACTGCGACGGGCATAACTTCACTAAAACGGCTCTCAAGGAGGGCCGTTTTTTTACGTGCATATTGATTTGCTAATCGAAATGATAATAATTGTCGTTCCTGATTACATTTAATCACAAGACGACTTTATGAACCCCTCTCGTTTCACGTTATGCGCGTTGGCAGGAGCCGTGACGCTGGCATTGCAGGTCCAGGCGTTTGCCGAAGAATCAACCATCGTAGTCACGGGCTCAGAGCAGGGCAGCGTACTGCCCGACTGGACGAACAGCGCAACAAAATCAGCCGTTGCCGAGAGTAAAACCCCGCAGGTGATCAATACCCTGTCGGCACAGGAAATCGATAAACGTCACGCGAACTCCGTGAATGAGATCCTGCGCTATGCACCGGGTGTGTCGACCGAGGTGCGCGGAAACACCTCCTACATGAGCGAATATAAAATTCGCGGATTTACCGTCGATCAGGAGTTCTACAACGGGCTGCAGTTACCCTATAACGTCACCGGCAATACCAAAGCCCGCATCGATCCGCTGTTGGTTGAAAGCGTTGATATCCTCAAAGGTCCCTCATCGGTACTGTACGGCGGAGCCTCGCCGGGTGGGCTGGTGAATATTCAGAGTAAAAAACCGCAACAAGCCGCACGGACCGAACTGGGTTTTAACACCGGCAACCGCAACCTGAAAGAGGGGTATCTGGATTCGACCGGGCAAATTGCCAATAGCGACTGGAACTACCGTCTGCTGGGGAAAGCGACGGAGAGTGACGATCAGCCGCACACCTCCCGGTATGAAAACTACCTGGTTGCGCCGTCTGTCACCTGGCAACCGGACAACAAAACGCGCCTCACCCTTGATGCGCTGGCGCAAAACTCTCCAAGCCTGACGCCGTCTAACCCGCTGCCGCTCGCCTGGCTGCGTTCGAAATATGCGGGCAAGCGAGATTATGCCGGCGACGAATGGAGCGGGTTTAAACAGCGCCAGTGGATGCTGGGTTACAGCTTTGAACATGAGTTTGACAGCGGCTGGGGCTTTAACCAGAAGGCGCGCTATTTTGACATTGATACCCACCAGCGCAGTATTTATGCAACCGGGCCGGGCAGTGAAGTCAATCAGCTTAACCGCTTTGCCTACACCACGGATGAAGATCTCCGGAGCGTCAACATTGATAATCAGGTGACCAAAACCGTTGCGCTGGGTGAGTGGAAACACCATCTGCTGGCCGGGTTTGATTACCAGAAGCTGAATTCCCACTTCCACTACCGCTATGCCTCGACAACACCGGGGATTGATATGCGCAATCCGGACTATTCACAGGTCCATGAGGATGCGCTGGGACTGTATACCGCGCAGAAAAACCGTCTGAGCTATCAGCAGAATGGGTATTACCTGCAGGATCAGGTGGAGTTTGGCGGCTTAAATCTGTTGGGCAGCCTGCGCTATGATGATTATCGCTCCGTCACCACCGATTATCTGCATAACGGCGACAAGGCGTGGGTATCGCAGGATCGCGTTACCAAACGACTGGGCGCGCTCTACGCCTTCGACAACGGTCTCTCTCCGTTTATCAGCTATTCAGAAGGGTTTGCCCCGGTCTCGCCGCAGGGAACCCTGACGGCGAAAGAGGTCAAGCCGACCACCAGCAAGCAGGTGGAGGGCGGGGTGAAATATCTGCTGGCAGAGTACGCCACCACCTTTACCGCCTCGGTGTTTAGTATTCGCCAGAAAAATGTCGTCACCTCCGATCCCGGTTTCCTGAACTATCGTCAGACCGGCGAAGTGGAGTCTAAAGGGGCGGAGTTGTCTGTGATTGGCCGTCCGACAGACAATCTGAACCTGATTGCCAACTACGCATACACTCACGCCATCAATACGCAGGACGATAAGTATCAGGGCAAACGCCCTACGCAGGTGCCGGAAAATGCATTCAACCTGTGGGGGGATTACACCTTTGAGAATACGCCACTGAAAGGATTGATGCTGGGGGCCGGGGCGCGCTACACCGGGCCGATGGAGATTTCACCGGCGAACGACGCGGGTAAACTCGGTGGCACCACGCAGTACGATCTGGCGGCATCCTATCGGATGGGTGAAATTCTGCCTTCGCTTGAAGGGCTGACCCTGAAAGCGAGCGCGCAGAACATCACCAATAAAGAGACGCTGACCTGTTACGATGCGACCAACTGCTGGATTGGACGTGACCGAACCTATCAGTTAGGTGCGAGCTACAGCTTCTGACGCCCTGTTAAACCCCGTAAGACGGCCCATTCACCCTCTCCTGGTGGGAGAGGGTGAGGGAATGCGGCCGTTTTATTGCGCCGTACTTTTCGCCGGTGCGACAGCATCGTTTGCCGCCGGCTGATTCTCTGGCACGCTGTCGCACGGTTTCTCTTTCGGACAGACCAGATCCAGCATTTTCAGCGTCACGCCGTTGCTCCAGCCGAAGCCATCCTGCAGCGGATATTCACCGCCGCCGCCCCCTGTACCGGTACTCGAAACGTCATACTTTTCTACCAGCTTCTGTTCGCGGTCATAGGTATGCTGAACATTTTTCAGGAAGCGCCAGGTCACGTCCATTGCCACCTTATCCTGCCCGTAATTCTGCAACCCCTCTGTCGCCACCCACTGCAACGGTGCCCAGCCGTTAGGTGCATCCCACTGCTGGCCGCTGTTGATGGTGGTGGTGGAAATGCCGCCCGGTTTGAGCAGGCGTGACGATGCCGCTGCAGCGACCTTATCAGCGCGATCCTGCGAAGCCGCCTTCACATAGAGCGGATAAAGTGCGGCTGCCGTAAGCTGATTACGCACCTTTTTGCTCTTAAGATCGTAATCCGCGTACCAGCCCTCTTTATCATTCCACAGATGGCTCTCGATCGCTTTCTGACGCGCGGTCGCCAGCGCGTCATACTTGCTGGCAGCGGAGGTATCGCCGGATGCCTGGCTTGCCCTGGCCAGCAATTTTTCCATCTTAAACATCAGGGCGTTAAGATCGACAGGCACAATGCTGGTGGTGCGGATCGTGCCCAGTTTTTGCGGATCGTCCATCCAGCGGGAGCTAAAGTCCCAGCCCGAGGCGGCCGCTGAGCGTAAATCGCGGTAGATCTCCGTGGCCGGTCGGTTAGGATTGCTTTTAGCGGTGGTCATATCGTCGAGCCAGGATTCAGGACGCGGCGTATCGCGGTCATCCCAGTAGCGGTTGAGCACTGAGCCATCGTCCAGCTTCACCACACGTTTGTTGGCTTGTCCGGCCTGCAGCGTGTCGGCCCCCTCCATCCAGTAGGCGTACTCTTTCTCCATTTGCGGACGGTATTTCTTCAGCGCATCGCTGTCATGGGTCGCCAGTAACTCGACCATCAGCGCGAAGAACGGAGGCTGGGAGCGGCTCAGGTAGTAGCTGCGGTTGCCGTTCGGGATATGTCCCCAGCTGTCCAGCTCGTAAGCGAAGTTGTCCACCATATCGCTGATTTTGTCCCAGTGGCCACTCTCAGCCAGCCCTAACATGGTGAAATAACTGTCCCAGTAGTAGACCTCGCGAAAACGTCCGCCAGGCACGACATAGGGTTTAGGCAGCGGCAGAAGGGAATCCCACTTATTACTCGCTTTATCGGTGGTGCGGGTCAGTACGGGCCACAGGTCATCAATGTGTGCACGTAAAGTTTGCCCGGCAGGCGGGACGTATTTTTCACCCTCCGCTGGCAGCGTAAAGTTCATTTCCACAAAGTGCTTCAGATCGAAGCCAGACTGGGTGCGCTGCATACGATAATCCGCCAGAATCATCAGCGGATCGCTTTTTGGCACGGCGTCAGCAAAGGTCTTTTGATCGGGAAACAGTTTGGCACTTTGCACATCATTAAAGAGAGGACCAAGTAAAATATCGGGGGAGCTTGTCTGGGTGGTGAGTTGTTCTTCCGCATAACCCCATGTTGTCACACCGAGTAACGCGCCGCCCAAAGCCAGGTGCAAAAGAGCAGGGCGTAGTGTACGAGGTCTTATCATCGGTTCATCTCCTGTATTCGCTGAGCAGCGTTGCCGCTGTTATCAATCACCTGAAAACCTTAGACGAATATTGGCCGCTTCGCGTGTCGAATATCCCATTTTGCGCATAACCAGACAATTTACCGTCTGGTTATGCGCCGGAAGGGATTGGGAGAATTTGCTATCTCGATGAAAGATAATTCTTTTTTATGATAAATAATTATATTGCTTTTTATTTAATCAATGGGCGCAAATCATGGCGCGATAATAATATGCGCGGAATGCTCTTTTATTCTGTAATAGCGCAAGGTGCTCCCTTAGCACGCCCCATAATTAAATCGCGAAAGGCGACTGGCAAAAAATACGTATCGCTAACGCCTGGCTCAGACCTCTTCCGGGGTCTGGCTGGTCTCGCGCAATGTGCCCGGTGCATGCCCAATAATGCGCTTAAATGCCCGACTGAACGCGGCCAGTGAACCGTACCCCAGACGCAACGCGACGGTTTCAATGGGCTGATTTTCGTGGCGGATGTACTGAATGGCCAGCCGCATCCTCAGTTCGCTGAGATATTTTGCCGGTGTGGTTCCCGTGGCCGCCAGAAAACGTTCAGCAAACACGGAGCGGGAAGTGCCCGCTTCTTTCGCCAGATCCGCCACGCTCCAGTTCAGGCCTGGCTGCTGGTGCATGGCGTAAATGGCCCGGCTCAAACGCGGGTCGCGCAATACCTGCACCCAGCCGGTAGCTTTGCCGCAGCCTCCTTCAACCCAGCCACGCACGATCAACGCGGCCACCACGTCGGCAAGTCGCGCGAGGATCCCGGCGAATCCGGCCTGGCGGGTCATTGATTCCCGCTCCATCGCTGCCAGCAGCGGATGAATTTCCGGCCATGTGGACATCAGCCGGCTCACCATCATCACTTCCGGCATCGCCTTGATCAGCGGTTGCATCCCGCCCAGTTCAAAATCCATGCATCCACTGAAGATGATGGTGTTCTCGCTTTCCGGACACGGCTCACAGGTGATCGCGCAGACCGAACCGCAGATAGGCTCGCTGGGGAATGCACTGACCGGGGTAATGCTGGCGTGCTCGTCAGAGAGCAGGGCATGGGCGTTGCCGTTTGGGATAAAAAGGGCGTCGCCGCCATTCAGCGTGAAGGTGGCGCCACTCTCCATACGCAACAGGGCGCTACCGTGGCTGACAAAATGGAACTGGGCTTTGCCGGGCGCCTGGTGAAACGCCACGCCAAACGGCGCGCTGGCCTCAATCCGACGGTATTTCACGCCCGACAGGCGCATGCCGTGCAAAAGTTCGCTGATCAAATCGGGTGACTGAGCGGTCATGACGCAACTCCGGACGAATAATCAATAAGTGGAGATTATATGTCATAGATCGTCCAGGGTGAACCCACTATGCTTTTGCGACAGTTGTCACATTTTTATTACGGGAGAACAACAGATGAATTCATGTGTCGTGGCGAGAGAGGCGGTCACGCCTGCAAAACCCGCCTGGCGAGCCGTCTACTCACTGGGGCTTGGCGTATTCGGCCTGATCACAGCAGAATTCCTGCCCGCCAGTTTGCTGACGCCGATGGCCGCGAGCCTGGGGGTGTCCGAGGGGATGGCCGGACAAGCGGTGACGGCCACTGCGCTGGTGGCGCTGGTCACCGGGTTGCTCATCACGCCGGCCACCAAAAATATCGACCGTCGCTGGGTATTGATGTTCTTCTCGGTGCTGCAGATCATCTCCAGCCTGCTGGTGGCTTTTGCGCCCACGCTGAACGTCCTGCTGATGGGCCGGCTGTTGTTGGGTGTGGCGATCGGGGGATTCTGGGCGATGTCGACCGCCACGGCGATGCGCCTGGTGCCCGCCGATAAAGTGCCGAAAGCGCTGGCGGTGATCTTCTCCAGCGTCTCGATTGCGACGGTGGTAGCGGCGCCGCTGGGAAGCTATCTGGGTAGCCTGATTGGCTGGCGTAACGTCTTTATTCTCTGCATTCTGCCGAGCATGCTGGCGCTGCTGTGGCAGCTCTGGGTACTGCCGTCCATGAAGCCAGAAAGCAGCGGCAGCCTGAGTACGCTGTTCCGCGTGCTGCGTCGTCCGGGGATGATTGGCGGCATGCTGGCGACCATTCTTATCTTCAGCGGCCACTTTGCCTTCTTTACCTACCTGCGTCCGTTCCTTGAAACGGTGGGGCAGGCGAGCGTGGAGAGCATCTCGCTGATCCTGCTGGGCTTTGGGATTGCCAACTTCATCGGCACCTCCGTCGCCGGGCATCTGCTGGCGCGTAATCTGCGCCTGACGCTGGCACTGGTACCGTTCGCGATGGGCGTGCTTGCTCTCACCATGGTGGCGTTTGGTCATCTGGCGATGCTGGACGGGTTACTGGTCGCGCTGTGGGGATTTGCGTTTGGTCTGGTACCGGTGGGCTGGTCAACGTGGCTTGCCACCACCGTGCCGGATGAAGCCGAAAGTGCGGGTGGTCTGCTGGTGGCCTCTATCCAGCTGGCGATAAGCGCCGGTGCGGCAGTGGGCGGGGCGGTATTCGACCTCAACGGTGCCAGCGGCGTCTTCGCGGGCAGCGGTTTCCTGCTGGTGACGGCCATGGTAATTGTATTTATGGGCGTGAAAGTCAAAGCAGAGTGACGAGCGCGTGCCCGGTCAGCGAAAGGCTACCGGGCAGCGACACCCACTCAGAGTGGGAACGGGGGGAAGGTTACAACCCTTTCTTATCCATCAGCACCACCAGATCCACCAGACGGTTTGAGAATCCCCACTCGTTGTCATACCACGCCAGGATCTTCACCATTTTGCCGCCAATCACGAGGGTGGAGAGCCCGTCGATAATTGACGAGCGCGGGTCGCCCTGATAATCACTGGAAACCAGCGGTTCATCGCTGTAACCCAGAATGCCTTTCAGGGGGCCACTGGCAGCGGCTTTCCGGAAGGCGTCATTCACCTCCTCGGCGGTAACGTCACGGCTCAGGGTTACCGTCAAATCCACAATCGACACCACCGGAACCGGCACGCGCAGGGAATACCCGGTCAGTTTACCGTCAAGTGAGGGGATCACTTTCCCCAGCGCTTTCGCCGCACCGCTGGAGTAAGGCACAATCGACAGCGCTGCCGCACGTGCACCGCGCAGATCCTTCTCTGGCTGATCGTGCAGTGCCTGACTGTTGGTATAAGCGTGCGTGGTGTTCATCAGGCCATGTTCAATCCCGAACTGCTGATGCAAAACCTGAGCGGCGGGGGCCAGACCATTGGTCGTACAACTGCCGTTACTCACTACGTAATGCTGAGCCGGATCGTACTGTTCATGGTTGACACCCATGACCACCGTCAGGTCATCGTTTTTGCCGGGGGCGGAGATGATGACGCGCTTAGCCCCACCGTGCGTGATATGCACGGCTGCTTTTTCCCGCTCCGTAAAGAAGCCAGTGGCTTCAATAACCACGTCAACGCCGGCGTCACGCCACGCGATATTCGCCGGATCGCGTTCGCTAAAGACGACGATCCGCTGGCCATCGACCTGCAGTGCCCCGTCCGCGGCTTCAACGGGAGCCGGCAGCATGCCGAGAAGGGAATCATGTTTGAGCAGATGGGCGAGGGTTTTGCTGTCCGTCAGATCGTTAATTGCCACAATCTGCACATCCGGGTTACCCAGCGCCGCGCGCAGGAAATTACGTCCGATACGGCCGAAACCGTTAATGCCGACCTTAACCATAGTGCACTCCTTATCTCTGTTGTCTGGAGTCACTGTAGGCGTCAGGCCGGATGGCGTAAACGACAAAAAAGGATCACATTATGCCATTTTGCGACAGTGGAAGCGCTGACGATACTCGCCAGGCGTGAGGTGGAGTTGTTTCTCAAAGACGCGACGCAAATTGATGCTGCTGCCAAACCCGCTCTGCTCAGCAATGCGTTCGAGAGGGTCGCTGGTCTGTTCAAGCAGTTGCCGGGCGGCGGCAAGGCGTGCTTCGGTGACATAACGCGCCGGAGAGGCGCCCGTTTCACGGGTGAACACGCGGGTGAAATTGCGCGGGCTCATCGCCGCTTTGTGCGCCAGATTTTCCACGCACAGGTCAGCGGTCAGGTTCTCCAGGATCCAGGTTTGCAGGTCGCTTATCGGGCCGGAGGTGCCGGGCTGCTGAAGATTATAGCGACTGAACTGCAGCTGCCCGCCGGGGCGGCGCAGATACATCACCATATCCTGCGCCACCTCGCGAGCGAGGGTAAAACCGTAATCGTCTTCCACCAGCGCCAGGGTCAAATCAAACCCGGAGCTAACCCCACCGGAGGTCCAGATGGGACCGTCCTGAATATACAGCGGGCCACCTTCCACATGGATGGCCGGGTACTGGGTTTCCAGGGTCTCCAGCAGCCGCCAGTGGGTGGTCGCCCGGCGTCCATCAAGCAGGCCGGTCTGGGCCAGCAGCATCGCGCCGCCGCAAATGGAGGCTATCCGCCGCGCGTGTGGCGCAGCCAGGTGCAGCCAGTCCACCACCGCCGTGCTCTCTTGCTCGTTCATTCCGCGTCCGGTGATAATAATCGTATCAAGCGGTTCACGCGGATCCAGCTCCGGCAGGCGATAATCCGCCAGCAGATTGAGGCCGGACTGGCCGTGGATCACCTGGTGAGGCTGGGTGGTGGCGATGATAATGCGGTAACAGGGATGGGCTAGGCCTTCCGGATGCAGCCGGTTCGCCTGCATCAGAATGTCTGCGATACCGGCGGCTTCAAACAGCATGCCGCCGTCAGGGACGATAATCAGGATCTTCTTCATGTCCTGAAAAGTACCTTTATTGCAAAATAAGTCAAGCTGCAAACGAGAGGGATATCTCGCGCTGCCCGCGTTTCTGGCAAAGCAAAGCGATATAAGTTCTTTGTTATTTCAGGCGTTTTCCCCGATCGTCAGGGTATTCTCTCTGGCGAAACGGCGTCTGAAGGCATGGGTAAACGAAGCTCCCTCTATTTACATCCGCAACAACGCGATCAAATTCACCACCTCGCCTCGGGGTTTTTGTGGCGAAGCGAACTGCCCACGTGGATCGTCATCATCACCCTTTACAGTGGCTGGTTTGCCACGCTGGCGTACTGGAAAACGCTGGGATTGCTGCCCGCTACGCTGCTGCTCATCGGATTTACCACCTGGTATATGTCACTCCAGCATGAACTGATCCACGGCCATCCCACGCGGTTTGCCTGGCTTAACGCGCTGTTTGGCACGCTTCCACTGGCGGTGTGGTATCCGTATGGTCTGTACCGGGACTCTCATCTTGCCCATCATCGCCACGATAGCCTGACGATCCCGGTGGATGACCCGGAGTCGTACTATTTTACCGAGGAGAGCTGGGCACGCTTTTCGCCCTGGCACAAGCGCGTGATCCATGCACGGAATACTTTCTGCGGCCGGCTGTTGCTGGCACCGCTGCTGGATATCCTGCAGACGCTGGCCAGCGTCGTGACGGCGTTTCGCCATCTTCACCTGCGCGCAATGGCAATGTGGCTCGTCCACGCGTCGCTGCTGGCAGCGCTGTTTGCCTGGATGATGCACAACGGTTTCTCGCCCGTCTGGTTTGTGCTGGCGGTAAGTTATCCGGCGCTGGCGCTGACCAAAGTGCGCTCCTTTTATGAACATCGCGCGGCGGATGATCCGCTGGCGCGTTCTGTCATCAACGAAGCAGGGCTGTTCTGGCGGGTGCTGTTTTTAAATCTTAACTACCATTCAGTCCATCACGATTTACCGGGTGTTCCGTGGTATGGGCTAAAAAGCGTCTATCTGCAAAACCGGGCGGCGTACCAGAAGCGTAACCATGGTTTTCTGGTCAGGGGTTATAGTGAATGGATGCGACAGTTTTGGGGGCGGGCGGTCAACGTCACCGCTCACCCAGGGCGTCAACACGAGGGAAGTCATGAGTAACCCGCTGGCGTTTCCGATGTATGCCATCAATCGCGCCGACACCGATGCCCTCTGGCGAGCGGTACAGCACCTGCTTGCTGAACGCGGCGTGCCGGTGAGCGAGGGCGTACCCGATGATTCTCTGCTGGCCCACTGGCAGCAGCCCGGGCTTGTCCTCAGCCAGACCTGCGGCTACCCGCTGATGACGCAATTGCCGGACGTACAGGTCGTGGGCTGTTTTCACTACCAGGCGCCGGGCTGCGAAGCGTTTTATTACCGTAGCCTTCTGGTGACGCGCACCCAGAAGCGCCCCCTGACACTGGCTGATTTTCGCGGCCGATGGGCGGTATGCAATTCTGCGGATTCGCAGTCCGGTTATCATGCGCTGCGAAAAAAAGTGGCACCTCTTGCATCCGATGGCCATTATTTTGCCCGGACGACCTTTAGCGGCAGCCATCGCCAGTCGCTGATTGATCTAAAAGAGGGTAAGGGCGATATCGCCGCTATCGACTGCGTGACGTACGCGCTACTGCAGCGTCATGAACCGGCGTTGCTCGACGGGCTGGCGGCGATCGACAGTACTCCCCTGACACCCGGGTTACCGCTGATTACCGCGCACAACACATCCCCTGAAACGCTTAACGCTCTCCGTGATGCGCTGAACACGCTGGTGAATGCCCCGCAATACCGGGACGTTTGCAAGGCGGTGCTGATCGGCGGGTTCAGTGTGGTGACGCGTCAGTCTTATTCGGTGTTGCTCGACTGACGCGTTATCACCTCACTCAATGCCGTTGTTCTCTGCAAGATAAAGCGCCTGCGCGTCGGTGAAACAGCGCAGTGCCAGTGAGGAGACGGGGGCCTGTCGACGCATGATCAGGCCGATCGGGGCTTCGATGTTCGAGTCGGTTATGGGGGTTATCCGGAAGTGGTTGTTCAGGTTCTCCAGCCCGTTGTTCAGCGGCATCACGGCACAGCAGACGCCGCTTTGTACCGCCTGAATAATCTGGAAAGTGGAATCGCTTTCGAAGACAGACTCGGGATTAATGCCGGCAGATTTAAAGCTCACCTCCATATGCTCACGATAATGCATCCCCTTGGTCAGAAACCCCAGCGGAAATGCCATCAGTTCCTGCCAGGTCAGCGTCTCCTGATCCAGCTGGAAGTGGCGGATATCGTGCAGCAATCCCATTTCGGTTTTTGGCAGCTGGATAATATCAAACGGACGGGTGTCGATGCTGTTCAGGTAGCAAATCCCCAGTTCAAGCTGATTCCGGCTGACGCCGTCGGCAATTTGTTGCGAGGACATTGAGTAGAGGCTGTAGGTCAGCTCCGGGTATTTTTGCGTCAGCTGGCGGATAAAGATCATTGGATCCACGCTGGCCAGCGGCACCATTCCCAGACGCAATTCACCCACCACTTGCCCTTTGCACAGCGAGGCTTCGGCCTGCAGGCCGTCGTGAGCGGCCAGCACCGCGCGCGCCCATGCCAGAATGCGTTCGCCTTCGGGCGTAAAGCCTTCAAAACGTTGCCCGCGAGTAATCAGCACCAGCCCCAGCTCCTCTTCCAGGCTGCGAATACGCATGGAGAGGGTCGGCTGGGTGATGTTGCACTGCGAGGCTGCTTTACCAAAATGCCGGGTCTGATCGAGTGCGATTAAGTACTTTAACTGTTTTATATCCATCGTATTTCTCTGCGCGGAAAGCCTTACAGCACGCGGATCTCTTTCGAACGCAGGATGAGGCGGACCGGAACCGATTTATAAGACGGCGTACCGCTGTCCTTATCCAGATAATCAAGCGGAACCAGTACGTTGGCCTCCGGGTAGTAGGCTCCGACGGAACCCGGCGCAATGCTGTAGGCCACAACGGTAATGTCTTCCAGACGCTGAACGCTCCCCGGCAGGGCGGTTTCGATATCCACGCGATCGCCATGCTCCAGGCCTGACTGCGCCATATCGTCTTCATTCATAAACAGCACATCGCGACGGCCAAAGACGCCGCGGTAGCGGTCATCAAGGGCGTAAATGGTGGTGTTGTACTGGTCGTGGCTGCGCAGCGTGATCAGGCGCAGCACATTATCGCCTTCACCACTGGCGTTCTCATTGACGCCGTCGAAAACCGAAAACATCGCTTTGCCCGTCGCCGTTGGCCAGATACGTTCTGTGGGCGGCAGCGGCATGCGAAAACCACCAGGAATGCGGATCCGTTCATTGTAATTCTCGAAGCCCGGAATGGTCCGCTCAATCAGGTTGCGGATACGGTCATAATCCTCAACCAGCGTCATCCAGTCCACGCGGGTCTCCCGCAGGGTGGCTTGCGCCATTCCGGCGACAATGGCCGGCTCAGCGCGCAGGCGCGGAGAGGCGGGTTTCAGCTTACCGGAAGAGGCATGCACCATCGACATAGAGTCCTCCACGGTAATGGACTGGCGTCCGGTGGCCTGGACATCCAGCTCGGTACGACCGAGGCACGGCAAAATAAAGGTCTCTTTCCCCACCAGCAAATGGGTGCGGTTGAGCTTGGTACCGATGTGCACGCTCAAATCCAGCGTATTCATTGCCGGAAAACCGTTCTCGTGATCGGGCATCGCCACCGCAAAATTTCCCCCCAGACAGATCAGCGCTTTTGCACGTCCGTCGATCATGGCCTGCGTTGCCTGTACCGCATCATGGCCGTGGTGGGCAGGGGGCTCAAAACCGAATACCTCCTTCAGGCGGTTGAGAAATGCCGGTGTCGGTTTCTCGCTTATACCCACGGTGCGGTTACCCTGAACGTTCGAGTGGCCGCGCAGTGGGCATATCCCCGCGCCGGGTTTGCCAATGTTACCGCGCAGCAGCAACAGATCAGCGATCAGGCGGACATTCGCGGTGCCTTTATTATGCTGGGTGATGCCCATCCCGTAGGTGATGATGGTGGCATTCGATTTTGCGTAGGCCTCGGCCACGGATTTGAGCGCTGCCCGGCTCAACCCGGACTCACGCTCAATGGCCTCCCAGTCGGTTTGCGCAATGTCCGCAGCAAACGCCTCAATACCCTGGGTGTGTTCAGCAATAAAGGCGCGATCGAGCACGTTTCCGCGTTCGTTCTCCATCTCCAGCAGGTGTTTTGCGATCCCTTTTAACGCAGCGGCATCGCCCCCGGCTTTCACCTGGAAATAGGTGGAGGCGATATCGGTAGAGCTGTAGGTTGCCATCTCAATAACGCTTTGCGGATCCGCGAAACGTTCCAGCGCGCGCTCGCGCAGGGGATTAAAAACGATAATCGGTACGTTGCGGCGAGCCAGCTCATGCAGCGTGCCCATCATCCGCGGATGGTTGGTACCAGGGTTATGACCAATGGAGATAACCAGCTCCGTTTTATCGAAATCATCAAGTGAGACGGTCCCTTTCCCGATACCAATGGAACGGGGTAAACCGACGCTGGTGGCTTCATGGCACATATTCGAGCAGTCGGGGAAGTTATTGGTACCGTACTCGCGGGCGAACAGCTGGAACAGATACGCTGCTTCGTTCGAGGCTCTGCCGGAGGTATAAAATTCGACCTGGTCAGGCTCAAGCCCGCGCAGCACCTCACCGATACGCTGGAAAGCGTCGTCCCATTCCACTGGCTGGAAGGTATCACTTGCCCGGTCATAGCGCAGGGGATGGGTGAGACGACCGTAACCTTCCAGCTCAAAATCAGATTTAGCCAGCAGCGAGGACACGCTGTTTTTGGCGAGAAAATCCGTGGTGACGCGTTTATTGGTGGCTTCCCAGGTGACGGCTTTCGCCCCGTTCTCACAGAACTGGAACGTGGATTTGTGTTCTTTATCGGGCCACGCACAGCCAGGGCAGTCAAAACCGTCAGGCTGGTTTGTGCGCAGCAGGGTTGCGGGGGCATCCAGCGTATCCATTTGGGTACGTACCGCAATGGCCGTCGCCTTTAACGCCCCCCAGCCACCGGCTGGGCCGTCATAGTGCCTGATACCGGGAACTGAGCGTCTTTTCTTATTCATATCAACTCCTGACTTGTGCGGTCATGACATCACCTGCGCCTATAAACCACCGGGTTTGCCAATAAGCGAAAACAATGATGGCGTCTGTTACCAGAGGCCAGAGCAAAGTTAAATGCATTGAATTGAATGGCGATATTTTACAGTGGCTTACAAGCTAATCGGCGTAAACATTTAAAGAAATTATAACGAAATTTTATCATTTTTATAATAAATCTTATCTATCACCTGTTCACTCTGCGCTATGGCGAAAGCGAAGCGATGATGAAGTCAGCGTTAAATTTCAGATGAAGGTGGCTGAAGGGCAGGGCGACGAAGACCCCTGCAGACAGGAGGAATCGGTGCAAATTAATCGTCGCTTTAACCAGGAATATGTAGCTGTGCTTAATTGTTAATATCGGAAAATTACCAGATTAAATCCGAAAGGGAGATTAAAAGACAAACTTATTTTGAGGTGTAAAATTAACTTTTCTCAGTTTCCCTGAAACAATTTCATATATTGAGACAGGTCTGGCTGAAATTGAAAGTTACCTCGATAATGCAACAAATAATTCATATTGGATATATTTTCTTCGCCCCGCATAAAGCCAGATTCTACTAATTATGGTAGTAGCAGTAATAGGGTTATTGCGTTAATGAAAGTGATTCTCTTTTGTGGAATTTCATTTTAAATCAGATGGATATGTGATTTTGGCTTGAGGGGAATAGACGATTTTAGCTAAATCGTATTTTTTTCTCAGATTAATCCTATAATGTCTCGAGTGCTTCATTAACCATCAGTTATGAAGCGGTAAATATTGAATTGGTGGCAAGCTCATGTAAACTTGCTTACCGTTTGTCAAAATATGTCAGGAAGACGCTGGGCCTTATTCTGAAGGGCTCGTGCGGTAGCTATGCCCTTAAATAGTAACGCCCCGAAAATATACTGACTATTTTAACAATAGCACCTAAGTCAAACTTCATCCCCTTTATCTCCATCATCGAAATATCGCTACGGAAAAGCATATGAAAATGCGCGTACTGTTTTCACTTCTGTTTGTAATGGCGGTGGCGGGCTGTAAAGCGCCGCAGAAACCTGTGATCAACGACGACACGATCGTGACCAGCCAGGTCAATGGCGTCACGTTAACCCACCGTCATGCTGTTTTACCTCCAGCAGAGTTTACTCAGCTCAATGAGCCGTATCGTGCCATGTATCCGGCCTCGCTGATGAGCCGTCCTGACTTCGGCGGAAAGGTTATCCGTACCCTGGAAACCGGTAAAACGTATGTGGTCCTGGGTCAGGTTGAGCACTACTGGATGGCGCTTGCCGATGAGGGAAATGATCAGCTGATTGGCTACGTCCCGATGCGTGCAGTGATCAAAGCCGATCAGTACGAAGCGACCGTCCGTAAGCAGGCCCAGCGTGCGAAAGTGCGTAAGAAGGCAACCTGTGTTGATGTGGACGGTAACAGCAAAGCCTGCAAAGACAGCGCTAACGGTACCTGGATCCTGAACTAAACCGCGTCCCTGAGCGTATTTTTATGAATAATAAAAATTTTCATTGGTTGTGGTCCGTCTTTTACGCGGCGATTTTCGCCCTTGTCAGTGGTTGTACGTCGTCTTCACACAGCGACCCTTCCCGCTACAATCTGCAGTTTCAGGCTCATCCACAAATCAATGAATCTGCGCCGCTAAAAGTCAGAGTGCTGTTGCTGAAATCCGATGCGGATTTCATGTCCAGCGACTTCTATTCCCTGCAGAACAACGCGTCAGCCACGCTTGGCGCGAATCTGCTGAACAGCGATGTTTTCTTCCTGATGCCGGGTCAGCTCTCGAAAACCCTGAGTGGACAGAGCTCTCCCGACGCCCGCTACATTGGTGTGATGGCGGAATATCAGATGCTGGATGGCAAAAAATGGCGCGTTTCACTCCCTCTGCCTGTGCCAGGCGAAAACCATATCTACCAGTTCTGGAAATGGTCAGCGGATGAACTCCAGGCCAACGTTTTTCTCGACGTGAATGGCATCCGGGTCATCAGCCAGTAACGCGCTTCATAACAGGAATTACATCATCATGACGAAAGCAGAAAAGGTCGTCTGGACCGAAGGCATGTTCCTGCGCCCACACCATTTTCAGCGGACTGAAAGCTATCTGCTCAACCACGTTCGTGAATGGGGTGCGCTGCAGCGTTCATACCTTTGGGGCTTTCTCGACGTTGAGCTGGACGAAGCGATGCTGCGCCAGGGATGCATTGCCTTGAGCTACTGCAGCGGACTGCTGCCTGACGGAACCTTTTTCCAGGTGCGCAACGGCCGCAATGGTCCGGTGCCGCTGAAAATCCCTGACAATCTCACCAATGAAAAGGTGGTGCTCGCACTGCCGGTTCGCCGTGGAGAGAGAGAAGAGGTGATCTTCAGTGAAGAGCCGGCCTCGCTGGCGCGCTTCATCGCCTTTGAGCAAGAGGTGGAAGACGACAACGCCATGTCGGTAGGCGATGCCACCGTGCAGTTTGGCCGTCTGCGTCTGACCCTGATGCTGGAAAAAGATGTAACGGCAGAGTGGACCGCTATCGGCGTGGCGTTTGTGACCGAGAAACGCAACGATAACCACGTGCGTCTCGATAGCAGCTACATTCCGCCGATGCTGAATGCCAATAACAGCCCGCAGATCTACAGCATGATTAACGATCTGCACGGCTTACTGGTGCAGCGCAGCCAGCAAATTGGCGGTCGTCTGCGCCAGCCTGGCCGCTTTAATACCTCGGAACTGATTGAATTCACGCTGCTCTCACTGGTGAACCGTCATCTGGGCGAGGTTTCGCATTTAAAAACGCTTCCGCTGCTGCATCCAGAAACACTCTGGCGCAACTGGCTGCCGTTTGCGACCGAGCTCGCCACCTGGGCGTCTCAGCGTACCGCTGAAAGCGTGCTGCCAATTTACGATCACGACGACCTCGCGGGTTGCTTCAGCAAACTGATGATGCTGCTGCGTCAGGGGCTGTCTCTGGTGATGGAAGACCATGCCATTCAGCTGCCGCTTAACGAGCGTTCCCACGGTCTGAACATCGCGACCGTGCCGGAAACCAGCATGGTGCGTGAGTTCGGCTTCGTGCTGGCGGTCAAAGCCAACGTGCCTGGCGAACACCTGCAAACCCATTTCCCTGCCCAGATGAAAGTGGCGCCGGTCTCGAAAATTCGCGATCTGGTTCAGCTGCAACTGCCTGGCATTATGCTGCGCGCCATGCCGGTCGCACCGCCGCAGATCCCCTGGCATGCAGGCTACAGCTACTTCGAGCTGGAGAAGGGGAGCGAGCTGTGGCACGAGATGGATAAGTCCGGCGCTTTCGCCCTGCATCTCGCAGGCGAGTTCCCGGGACTTGATATGGAGTTTTGGGCCATCCGTAGCCCGACTGAATAATAAAGCGAGCGCTTAATATGCAGGAACGACAGGATACCGGCAGTGATGCCGCGTTTACCGGAGCCAGTAGCAACAATCAGCTGGTGGCGGCCGCCAATCCGCTGCTCAATGCGATTCCGCAAATCCGTCATTCGGTATCACATGACGATCAGGTGGCGTTGCGCCAGCGCCTGATCGATGAGATCCGCCGGTTCGAAGTGCGCTGTCAGCAGGCCGGTCTGGCCTATGAGGTGATCGTCGGGGCACGTTACTGCCTGTGTACGGCACTTGATGAGGCCGCCGCGCTAACCCCCTGGGGCAGCAGCGGCGTCTGGTCCAGCAATGGTCTGCTGGTGACGTTTCATAACGAAACCTGGGGCGGCGAAAAGTTCTTCCAGCTGCTGGCGCGTCTGTCGCAAAACCCGCGCGAACATATTCTGCTGCTGGAGATGATCAACTACTGCCTGCTGCTCGGCTTCGAGGGGCGCTATCGGGTGCTGGATAATGGCCGCACCCAGCTTGAAACCATCAAGCAACGGCTGTGGCAGATGATTCGCGGCGTGCGTGGCAGTTACCCGCCACAGCTCTCACCGCATCCGGAAGATCGTCCGGTACTGCGCAAGCTATGGCGACCCATGGTACCTCTGTGGGCCTGCGTGGCGCTGGCCGGGTTTATCGCCTGCCTGTTCTATATCGTGCTTAACTGGCGGCTTGGCGATAACACCAACCCGGTATTAGCAAAAATTTATCAGTCACAGCTTCCCGAAACGACTATCCAGCAACCTGCCCGCCAGCTGCCTGCGGTGCTGAACCTGCGTGGTTTCCTGAAGCCGGAAATTGAAGCCGGTCTGGTTGCGGTAAAAGATGAAGCGGACCGTAGCGTGGTGATCCTGAAAGGGGACGGCCTGTTTGCTTCCGCCTCAACCGTGGTACGTGACCGTTATGAGCCGGTGATAAACCGTATTGCACAGGCCATGAATAACGTCAGCGGTAAAATTCTGGTGGTGGGCTACAGCGACAACGTGCCAATTCGCAGTGCGCGCTTTGCCTCTAACTATGAACTGTCGCTGGAACGTGCCCGGTCAGTTCAGAAAATGCTGCAGGGAAGCCTCTCTCAACCTGAACGTGTGAAAGCGGAAGGCCGCGGCGAGATTAATCCAGTGGCACCTAACAATACGCCGGAAAACCGTGCCCGTAACCGCCGGGTGGAAATTACTCTGCTGGTGTCGCCTGAAAATACCCAGGCTGAGCTGAACGGATTGCCGCAAGGAAACTAAGGATGCTGACTACTCTTCTTTCCATTTTGACCAATCGCATTCTGTGGAGCTTCCTGGGCGTCACTGCGCTTGCGGCGGTTATCTGGATGATTGGCCCATTGTTGTCCATCGTGGACACCCGACCGCTCGAATCTGAACAGAACCGCATCATCAGTATTGCGGTGGTTTATCTGCTCTGGGCTCAGGGCCACATTCTGCCGCGGCTGTACAATGCCTGGCTGAACCGCAAGCTGATGGACAAACTCAATGAGAACACCACCAGCCCGGAAGCAGCGGATCCGCAGAAGCGACTGAACAACGAGGAGCAGATCCTCGCCAGCCGTTTTGACGAAGCCGCACAGATGCTGAAAAAAGCGCACTTCAGCAAAGCGGGACAGGGTGCCCAGTGGACGCAGCGCTTTAGCACGCAATATCTGTATCAACTGCCGTGGTACGTCATCATCGGCGCGCCGGGCAGCGGTAAAACCACGGCGCTGGTCAACTCCGGACTGCAATTCCCGCTGGCCGACCGCTTCGGTAAGACCGCGCTGCGCGGAATCGGCGGCACGCGTAACTGCGACTGGTGGTTCACCAACGAAGCCGTACTGCTGGACACCGCGGGTCGCTATACCACCCAGGAGAGCGAACAGGTTCAGGACGCCGGTGAATGGCTTGAGTTTATGGGGTTACTGCGTAAGTATCGCCGTCGCCAGCCGATCAACGGTGTGATTATTACCATCAGCATTTCTGACCTGCTGACGCTCTCGCCTGAAGCGTCACGCCAGCAGGCGGTCAACCTGCGCCAGCGTCTCTCTGAGCTGCATGAGCAACTGGGTATTCGCTTCCCGGTGTATGTCATGGTGACCAAAGCTGACCTGCTTAAAGGCTTCCGTGCCTGGTTTGCCGATTACGACAAAGCGCAGCGCGACCAGATCTGGGGCTTCACGCTGCCGTGGGAGCAAACCAAACACGCTGATTACGACCTGATGGGTAACTTCCAGCAGGAATTTTCCCTCTTACAGCAGCGCCTGGATGCCGGACTGCCGGAAACCCTGCTGCAGGAGCATGATGCAAAAGCGCGCGCGGAAGCGTATCTCTTCCCGCAGGAGTTTGCCGCACTGCGTCCGCTGCTGGCTGACTACCTGAGCACGGTCTTTGCCCGCTCTAACTTTGAAACCGAATTCTCCCCGCGCGGGATCTATTTCGCCAGTGGTACCCAGGAAGGCATGCCGTTTGACCGGGTGATGGGCGAACTTAACCGTGCGCTCTCCTTGCCGGAAGGTGAAGAGGGAAATCGCTGGGATTCCGTCAGCAAAGAGGCTCCGATCCCGGGGGCGAAAGGGCAGAGCTTCTTCATCAAGAACCTGCTGCAAAACGTCATTTTCCAGGAAGCTGGCATCGCCGGGGAAAACCGCTGGTGGGAACTGCGTAACCGCGCCGTCATTTGGTCCGGCTATGCGGCGCTGCTGGCCCTGCTGGTGATCCTCGGTGGACTGTGGCTGACCAGCTATGCCAGGAACAAGGCTTATCTGGAAGAGGTGGACGCAAAGGTGCCGCTGCTGGATCAGCAGAGCAAGGCGCTGCAGAATCAGCCTCAGCGCGATCTGTTTGACCTTCTGCCCTTGCTGAATGGCCTGGTCGATCTGCCGAAAAGTGACGCGTTTGATGTTAACGATCCGCCTGTTTCACGCCGTATGGGGCTCTATCGTGGGGATGACGTCAGCGATGCATCGCAGTCTCTGTACCAGAAAGCGCTGGACCAGATGCTGCTCCCTGCCGTGGCGATGCACATCACCACCTGGCTGCGCAACGATAACGGCAGCGATGTGGAATACAGCTATGAAGCGCTGAAGGCCTACCAGATGCTCTATCAGCCGAAGCACTACGATGGCAAATTCCTGCACTCCTGGGTAATGCTCAATCTGCAGCGTAACCTGCCGCAGAACGTGACTCAGGCGCAGCTTCAGCAGCTTGAATGGCACCTGACTCAGCTGCTTGAACCGAAAATTCAGGCCTCGCCGTACGCGCAGGATGAATCCCTGGTCGCGCGTGAAAGGGCGCTAATCAACCAGCAGCCACTTTCCACCCGGGTGTATGGTCGTCTGAAGCGTCTGCTGGAGCATAATGAAAACCTGAAACCGGTGTCGCTCTCCGACCTGGGCGGTCCGCAGAGCGAGCTGGTGTTTTCACGCAAAAGCGGCAAGCCGGTGAGTGAAGGCGTACCGGGTCTTTATACCCCGGACGGTTACTGGAAAAGCTTCAACGGCCAGATTGACAGCGTCACCACTGCCCTGCATGAAGACGATGCGTGGGTGCTGGGGGCGACCTCAGCCCAGGAAGATAAACAGCAGATCGATAACGCCGTGCGTCAGCTCTACATGCGCGACTTTATCGCCAACTGGGATCGCTTCCTCGCCGACATTCAGCTTAATAACAGCGCCGATCTCTCCCAGCGCATCAATACCGCGCGTCTGCTCTCCGGGGCAAACTCGCCGCTGCGCCGTCTGGTGCTGAACCTGAGCCAGGTCCTGACGCTTTCACGTAATGCGCCAGCCCCGGATGATGCCGGTAAAGCGCAAGCGCAAAGCAACCGTGCCACCCGCACGCTCGAAGCGTTATTCAGTAATAATGACAATGCCCCGACGCAGGCCGCGGTGGTCACTCAGGCACCTGAACAGCTGGTAACCGATCACTATGCTCCAATGATTGAGCTGGCGCAGCCGCTGGAGAAGGGCGGGAAGACCATCGTCTTTGATGATTTTCTCAAGCAGGTCGATGAACTTTACCGCTACCTGACTGCCGTTCAGGACGCGGCCAATAGCGGCATGCCTGCTCCGGGAGGCGAGGCGATTAGCCGTCTGCAGGCCAGTGCCGGTCGTCTGCCGGGCGGTCTGCAAACCATGTTCAGCAATATGGCGGTGGGGGCCAGCAGTGATACCCAGCGTCGCGACCTCGAAAACGTGCGTAAGCGGATTAACGTCGAAGTCGGTGGTTTCTGCCGTCAGGCAATCGCTGGCCGTTACCCGCTGGTGCGCAGCGCCAGTACGGAGGCCACGCCGGACGATCTCGCGCGCATGTTTGCGCCAGGCACCGGGCTGATGGACACCTTCTTTCGTGACAACCTGACCAATAAAGTCGATACCACGCAGGCGAACTGGCGCTTTATGCCGGGCATTGATGGAAAAACGCTGCCGGGAAGTGAAGGTCTCCTGAGACCGTTCCAGCAGGCGCAGTCCATTCGCGATGCTTTCTTTGCTAACGGTGCTACCACGCCTTCTTACAAAGTGACGGTGCGCACCGTCAGAATGGATAACACGATCCTTAACCTGACGCTGGATGTTGACGGTCAACTGCTGCGCTACAGCCACGGTCCACAGGCTGTGCAGATCATGAACTGGCCGGGGCCGGGCGGGACCAACCAGGTGCGTATGCAGCTGGGTCTGGCTAATGGCAGCACGGCTACGCTGGTGACGAACGGTTCCTGGGCGCTGAACCGCTTTTTCGATAAAGCGCGTACCAGCCCGGGGGCGGGAAGTCTGAGTCGCCAGGCGACCTTCAACGTAGACGGACATCAGGTTACGCTGGAATTTGCGCCAAACAGTATTCGTAACCCGTTCCAGCTTCCCCGTTTCTCATGCCCATAACCGCAAGGACAGCCGTATGACGAATACCCCTGCGATGAACCGCTACAGCTGGTATGGCAAACTGCCCAGCGCCGGAGATTTTTTGCAGCGTCGCTTTCCTGACACCCTGCAACGCCAGTGGTCACACTGGTTCCAGGTCGGCCTGCTGGCCTGGCAGCAGGAAGAGCAGCGCAGCGGTGAGCGCCCGTTTAACAAAGCGCCGGTCTGGAATTTTGTCGTACCGCCGATGCTGGGCAGCCAGATGATTCAGATGGGCTGCCTGCTGCCGGGACGTGACAGCGTTGGTCGACAATATCCGGTCTGCATTCAGCTCAGCTTTGCCCCCGCGGACTGGTCGTCACGCCTGCTCAGTCAGGCTGAAAGCTGGTATCAGCAGATTGGCCGTCTGGGCCTGCATGCGGTACGTAACAGTTTTTCTGCCTCACAGCTCGATGACATGCTGATGTCCATTCCGGCACCGCAGCCCGTCGAGCCGCAAAAGCGTTCAGATATTCTCGACGTGATTGGTTATGACGAAGACGGCCAGAGCACGCTGGGCTGGCCTCAGGCAGCAGAGTGCTTTGACCCGCTTCGCCAGACCAGCTACTGGTGGACCAACCGCTGCGACGGCTACCCGCTCTACACCCATGTTCACAGCGGCAACTTCACCGGGCAGCTCTTTACGCTGCTGTTCGACCCGGCAGGTGGCGCCCGTCCGGGCCGTCACGGTCTCTATCCGCCCATGTTTGAATAAGCAGGGATCTTATGAATATCGAAGAATTTCTCGCGCCAATAAGCCCCGACAAGCCCTGTGGCGAAAACCTGGAGTATGACGCTGATTTCCAGCTCATGAATCAGGCCAGCCAGGGCAAAGCAGAGCAGCAGTTTGGCGACACCATCATTCCGGCAGAACCTGCTGACTGGAATACGGTGGAAAAATTCGCCACCAGCCTGCTGAGCCGCACCAAAGATCTGCGCGTCATGCTGGCGTTAACACATGCATGGACACGTCGCCGCGGCCTTGCGGGCTATGCCGACGGGTTGTTACTGGTGCAGGAGGCGATCACGCGTTACTGGGAGCCGCTCTATCCGCTGCTGGAAGAGTATGGCGAAACCGACCCGTTTTACCGCATTAACGCCCTGGCCGGGCTGAGTGATAAGTCTGACCTGACCGTCGCCGTGCGTAACGCCTCGCTGCTGCGATCAAATGGCGATGAAATTTCACTTCGCGACGCTCAGGCACTGCTGGATGGCAGTAAAACCGAATGTCCGGATTATCCCGGTGGCCGTCCAAGACTGATTGACGAGCTGGCCCGCGGCGATCAGCCGGGCACGTCGGCGGTGATAGTGATTAACGAACGGCTGCTGGCCATTCGTGAGTTGCTCACCGGCCATCTTGGTGAAAGCGGCGTTCCGGAGATGGAACAGCTGCTGAAAACCGTCGGGCTGGTCGCCAGCGCCTGTCAGGTGACCGACATCAGCAAGCTGCTGCCCAACCGGGAGGCACAGGCTGAGCTCAGCGCTGAACCTCAACCGGCGGTCGCACAACCCGTTCAGCAGGTTACAGACTGGCGCAGCGTGCAGGTCACCAGCCGCGCCGATGCACAGCTGATGCTGGAGAAAGCCAAACAGTATTTTGCGCAGTACGAACCGAGCCACCCCGCACCGTTGATGATTGAACGGGTGCAGCGGCTGTCAGAACTTAACTTTATGGACATTATTCGCGACCTGGCGCCAGACGGCGTTAACCAACTGGAAAACATCTTTGGACGCCGCGAATAACGCGTCCTGGCATTATGACGACAGGCATGGAGCCTGCCGTTTCACCTTCACCGCGCATCTTTGATGGAGAACATCATGGCAATGAGTAACAGTGGGCAGAAATTCATCGCACGTAACCGTGCCCCCCGCGTGCAGATCGAGTACGACGTAGAGATCTACGGTGCAGAACGTAAAATTCAGCTGCCGTTTGTGATGGGCGTCATGGCCGATCTGGTCGGTAAACCGGTGGAAAACCTGCCGGCAGTCGACGAGCGTAAATTCCTCGAAATCGACATTGATAACTTTGACGAGCGCATGAAAGCGCTGAAACCTCGCGTGGCGTTCCAGGTGGATAACACTCTGACCGGCGAAGGTAAGCTCAACGTTGATCTGACCTTCGACAGCATGGACGACTTCCTGCCGGACGCGGTAGCCCGCAAGGTTGAGCCGTTGAACAAGCTGCTGGAAGCACGTACTCAACTTTCCAACCTGCTGACCTATATGGATGGCAAAAACGGCGCGGAAGAGCTGATCGCTAAAATTCTGCAGGATCCGACGCTGCTCAAATCTCTGAGCCAGTTGCCGAAAAATGACGAAAGCGCGAAAGGTAGCGAGGAATAATCGATGAGCAACCAGACTCAACAACACGAGCAGCAGAGTGGTCAGGCGTTCAGCCAGGATGAATTCAGCGCGCTGCTGAACAAAGAGTTCCGCCCGAAAACCGATCAGGCGCGCTCCGCGGTGGAAAGTGCGGTAAAAACGCTGGCGCAGCAGGCGCTGGAGAATACCGTTACCTTCTCCAGTGACACCTACCGCACCATTCAGAACCTGATTGCCGGTATCGACGAGCAGCTATCTCAGCAGGTGAACCAGATTATTCACCATGAAGAGTTCCAGAAGCTGGAGAGCGCCTGGCGCGGTCTGAGCTATCTGGTGAACAACACTGAAACCGACGAGATGCTGAAGATCCGCTTTATGAGCATCTCCAAGCAGGAGCTGGGTCGTACCCTGAAACGCTTTAAGGGCGTGGGCTGGGACCAGAGCCCAATCTTCAAGAAAATCTACGAGCAGGAGTACGGCCAGTTTGGTGGCGAGCCGTTTGGCTGCATCGTCGGCGACTACTACTTCGACCACAGTCCGCAGGACGTTGAACTGCTGGGCGAGATGGCGCGTATCGGCTCGGCGGCCCACTGTCCGTTTATCACCGGTACCGCACCGGGCGTGATGCAGATGGAGTCCTGGCAGGAACTCGCGAACCCGCGCGACCTGACCAAAATCTTCCAGAACACCGAGTATGCCGCGTGGCGTTCACTGCGTGAATCCGAAGATGCACGCTACCTTGGCCTGGTGATGCCGCGCTTCCTGTCGCGCCTGCCGTACGGTATTCGCACTAACCCGGTCGACAGCTTCGATTTCGAAGAGCAGACCGATGGCGCGAACCACAACAGCTACTCCTGGGCGAACGCCGCGTATGCCATGGCTGCCAACATCAACCGCTCCTTTAAAGAGTACGGCTGGTGTACCTCAATCCGCGGCGTAGAGTCCGGCGGGGCGGTTGAAAACCTGCCGTGTCATACTTTCCCGAGCGACGACGGCGGCGTGGACATGAAATGCCCGACCGAAATCGCCATCAGCGATCGTCGTGAAGCCGAGCTGGCGAAGAACGGCTTTATGCCGCTGGTTCACCGCAAAAACTCTGACTTTGCCGCTTTCATCGGCGCGCAGTCTCTGCAGAAACCGGCTGAGTACCACGACCCGGATGCGACCGCTAACGCGCGTCTGGCATCCCGTCTGCCGTACCTGTTCGCCTGCTGCCGCTTTGCCCACTACCTGAAGTGCATCGTGCGCGACAAAATTGGCTCCTTCCGTGAACGTGAAGAGATGGAACGCTGGCTGAACGACTGGGTGATGAACTATGTGGACGGCGACCCGGCTAACTCCTCACAGGAGACCAAGTCCCGTAAACCGCTGGCGGCTGCCGAAGTGCAGGTGCAGGAAATTGAAGATAACCCGGGCTATTACGCCGCGAAATTCTTCCTGCGTCCACACTACCAGCTGGAAGGTCTGACCGTTTCTCTGCGTCTGGTTTCTAAACTGCCGTCACTGAAGACGAAAGACGCGTGATGATGATTGCCGCCGGGAGGCCATACCCGGCGCCTGCTTTATAGCATGGAAATGTGAGAGGAAATATGACCGCGAGACCTTCGTTTGTTGCTGCCTGGGCGGCAGCAACACGTATTTACGATGCAAATGATTCTATCGGCAAAGTTAAGCAAATTATCGGCGGCAAGGTTAAGCACAACTTCGAAATACCGCAAGATCAGGGTGGGTGGTCAAATAGTTGTGCCGTACGCATGAGTTATGTTCTGAACTATACCGGGCATCCCGTCCCGCGTATTGCAAATCTCACGGTATCCGGTGCTGATAATAAATGGTACTTCTATCGGGTAAAGGATGTTATTGCCTGGTTGACGCGTCAGTGGGGTAAACCTGACATGGTCGTGAGTTATCCTTCCTTACCCGTTCAACAATTAGCCAACAAAAAGGGCGTAATTCTGTTTGAGGTACAGGGCTGGAGTGACGCTGCAGGTCATGCCACATTCTGGAATGGTTTAACCTGTTCGGATCATTGTTATTTCAATGCACCGGAGACGAATTACACGACGACCAAAGCCAATTTTTGGGAGTTGCCATGAAAAAAATAATTGCCAGTCTACTGTTGCTCACCAGTTCCGCCTCTGTTTATGCAACTAACGATCCGGTGATGTTTGTCAAAAAAATGCCTTATAAGCAAGTTGTTAAAGACGTTGTTTTTTCTCGCTGTCTGGCACAAGTTTCAGATGATAAAAGCCAGTTTTCTCTGGATGCAGCCCGTAGCAGTAGTGCATTACTGGAATGGGTGCCTTTCGATATTGAAAATGGCAATGACAAAATTAATGCCCTTATTGATAAATATAAAGGCGCAACCAATGCCTTTCATTCTGAGATAAAACCCGATGTCAAAGGCGTAACGTTAAACTGTCTACGTCTTTATCATAGTGACGAACTTAATAAACTTGTACCTCAATTAATTATCGGCAATCCTGACCGTACCTGGCTTCAGGATAATCCGCAGTAGTAAAGACTTCACATTCTTTCCTTTCATTCAGGGGGAATGTCAAGACTGTCAAATGACACGGGTCATTTGATATGAGGCAGAGGTAAAATATGGACGGTTTTATTCAGCCCCATGCTTTCCTGTTTGCCATATAAGTGCTTTTTCGAAAGCAATATTGTTCATCCACGAAGAGTAGATATTATGGCTATTGATATGTTTCTGAAGGTCGAGGGTGTTACGGGCGAATCTAAAGATTCTAACCACACCGGCTGGACTGATATTACCTCCTTCTCCTGGGGTGCTTCCCAGCCAGGTAATATGAGTGTTGGTGGCGGCGGCGGTGCCGGTAAAGTTAACTTTAACGATCTGCACGTTAACGCTCTGATCGACAAATCCACTACAGCAATTCTCAAACACTGCGCAAGCGGTAAGCACCTGACTAAAGTTGAACTGTCCGTGTGCAAAGCGGGTGGTCAGCAAGTTGAATATACCCGCATCACGCTGGAAGATGTGCTGGTAACTTCTGTTCAGTACACCGGTGCAGACAACGGCGACACCGTTGGTGTGACCTATGCATTCCAGGCTGCGAAAGTGAAACAGCAGTACTGGGAGCAGACCACTGCTGGTGGTAAAGGTGCTGAAAGCAGCGCTGGCTGGAACATCAAAGAAAACAAAGAAGCGTAATGATAGTGGGCCCGAAAGGGCTCACTTTTACATGACCTTCTTAGGATGGAGAAAGAAGAATGTCTGCTATACGTCCTTCTTTTGGTGCTGCCTGGAACAGATTCAGAGAAGTTAACGTTAATGTGGAACAGGTTGGCAAATTATTGGGTGGAAAAGTTCAGCATAATATCGATGCTGGTATTTTTAAAAATGCCTGTCCCATTCGTATGAGCTATGTTTTGAATTATTGTGGTATACCTATTCCGTCTAATAGCAAATACGCGACAGTGACCGGAAATGACAAAAAACGCTATATGTTCCGCGTTAAAGATATGATTGCATTTCTTCCTACTGTTCTGGGTCATGCAGATATGTCAGTTGCCTCTCCTACACCAGCACAATTTTCAGGCAAGCAAGGCATTATTATCTTTACCGGCCATGGGTGGCGTGACGCAACCGGACATGTAACACTCTGGAATGGAAATATTTGCTCGGATGATTGCCATTTCCTTGGATCACCCGGCAATGGTTCGTTTATTCCTACGAATGCAACATTCTGGAGCCTGAAATGAAACGCTTATTACTGCTCGCATTAGCGTTAAATGCCACCGTTGTTTATGCCCAAACATTGCCTGATGTCAGTGCTTTTACTCAACAACAAATCTTTGAAAACTGGGTGCAAAATCGTTGTATCAGTAAGATTGCGGACAGTAAGAGTTTAAAAGATGATGCAGAGGCCAGCGCTGCCGCATGGCTCGAAGCAAGCAATCTACCTGCAGAGAATTTTGAAAAAGCGGATAACGTTATTGTTTCCTTACTTAAAGAGAAGGTAGGCGGTAGCGAACCGGGCCATTATCAGGTATTGAAGTGCAGCTTAATCACCAACAGCGACGCAATTCGAACGCTAAACACCCAAAAATAGAGTCATTTGGTGGTCATGTAGAAGCTGGTGGGCAAATGAATAATTTTAATATTACGTGAAGAATGACGTGAGTTCGAATATGTTCTCCACTTTATAATTTTTTTTGTTCTGGTGATGAGTTTTTATATATTGATTGTCTAAACCATTCAAGTGAGGTTCCGTGAGTCTATCAGCCATTAACGCAAACTGGGTTGCTACAAAAGAAGATTCCCATAAGTATAATGGCACTCCGTCTGGTTCTGAAATAGTCTGGCTCTCTTCATATAACGAAAAGATTATTTTCACGGTGGCTTTTTTAATGTTTTAATTTTGAAAGGTATTAATTGATTCTGAGTATTAATTAACTTTGCACCCAAACGTCGCTGCAGGGCGGTTGTGATTTTATGCACCATTGGGCGCGGCACGGATAAAAGCTTCAAAATGAGTAGCTAGATTTGCCGAAGGGATTAGCAAATTGACTTGTTCGGGAGGTAAGTAAATGTCTGAATTAATGCGCTTAATCTTGCTCTCATCAGTATTCTTAGGGTTGTTTATTTCTTTGGTGTTGTATATTTATTTTTATCGAAAGTACTCGCAAGAACTTACAAAAGCATTTCACCTTCTAAGTAGTAAACAGTACTTAGATATAAATGATTATCTTTTTTATAACCAGCTTGGTTTGCCTGGCTTTGCTCATCGTGTTTTTTTAATGAGAAGAATAATTGCGTGCAAGCCGATTAAGCCAGATGATAAAAAGCAAATCACCCCAGAAGCCGGAAGATGTATATTATCAATATTTCGATTCCCCTGGATTGAAACGTTTCACAAATTAACAATTTTTGTGGTGATGTTAATGTTATTGTTATTTGTGCTGGTTGCTACTGGGCAATAGTCATGCCATTCCAAAGGATGTTTACTTTTTTATAAATTACTTAAAATGTTCTTTGCCTTAACCCCCAAACGCCGCCGTTCTCGCCCCGAGAGCGGCAGCGTTTGAGCGCTAATCATACCAGCAGGAATACGCCATGCGATTCACGATTATTTCTACAAAACCCGGTCATCAGCCGCCGCAGAGCAGCTGTGATTTTTATGCCCCGGGCGGCACCATTGGGCGCGGTACGGATAACAATCTGGTATTGCCGGACAATGACCGCACCATCTCGCGTTTGCAGGCCATTGTTCACGTTGACGCCCAGGGCGAATGCCGCGTCACTAACCGTGGCAGCGTCACCCGCGTGGTATTAAATGACATTCCGCTTGAGCGCGGGCGCCAGGTTGAGCTGCAGGATGGGGACATTCTCGGTATTGATGATTACCGCATCGAAGTGACCGAACTGATTCATGATACGCAGCCAGTCAGCCGCATGGTGGCGACCATGCAGCAGCAGGCGCGTCCAGCCGCGGCCCCTGCGGCAGCCCCGCAGCCGAAGCCTGCGAGCGCCGCCCCGCGCGGGAAGGCGGAACCGACTGCTGTGCCGTCGGAAATCTGGGATAGCCTGATGCAGGAGTTCTCTATCTCCGACAGCATTTCCAGTTCTCGGGCGAAGCCGCAGCCGGCAGCGTCGCACGATCCGTTCTCCCAGCCTATCGCACCTGAGCGTAACGCTGAAGATCCGCTGGCAATGTTCAATGACAGCGATCCGAAGTTTGAGCGTAAGAACGTGGATCCGGATACGCTGTTCAGTGACGAAGCGTTGTTCAAAAAAGAGAGCATTTTTGACGACGTCACCCCGTCTACGCTGGTGCCGCCCAATGAAGCTAAACCTGCGCAGCCACAAGAAGAGCAGACGGATGAACTCGATCCGCTCGCTCTGTTTGGCGGTAGTGCCAGCGCACCTGCCGCACGAAATGATGACCCCCTCGGGTTGATGGGCGGGGCACCGTTAACCCATCCGGATGAGATTGTCGGCGATAAGCCAGAGGCCGTCGTTGAGCCAGAACTGACGCCAGAGCCGGAAGCAGAACAGGAAGAGGACGTCCTTGCCGCTTCTCCGCTGTTTGCTCCTGAGCCGCAGGTGCCGCCGCGCGCGGAAGAAGAAGAGCCGGCGCGACCGGATTATGCCGGCTTCACCATGCCAACCCCGCAGGCCGTGGCGCGCAGTAATGCCCAGGCACCTAAAGGGCGTTTGCGTATTGACCCGGTCAAAAACGCGGCGTCGCCAGCAGCCCATAATGGCGAAAAGGGTGAAGTACTGCAGGGCGAATTACTTGAGGCACTGCTGGAAGGGATGGGGCTCAGCGAAATGCAGCCCGTCCCGCAGTTTGACCGTGAAAATATGCGTCAGCTGGGGCAAATTCTGGGCATGTTCTCTCAGGGCACCGTGGCGCTGCTTTCTTCGCGCTCCATTCTCAAGCGCGGCGTAAAAGCCGATATGACCATGGTACTTGATGATGCCAACAACCCGTTCAAACTGTTGCCGACCGGGAAAACCGTTCTGATCCAGATGTTCGGTACGCCAATGCCGGGCTTTATGCCGCCGACAAAATCCGTGCGTGACGCGCTGATCGATCTGCAGGCGCATCAACTGGGTATGATCTCCGGTATCCGCGCCATCATTGCCGCCATGCTGCAATCCTTCAACCCGGAACAGCTGGAAGAGCAGGCTAAGCAGAACGGGATGACCTCCCGACTGGCGCTGCCGGGCAGCCGCAAAGCCGCACTGTGGGACTACTTTGTCCGCAGCTATGGTGAAACGGCAGGCGAGATTGAGGATGACTTCCACACCCTGTTTGGCGAAGCCTTCCTCCATGCCTATGACATGGAGGTAAATCAGTACAAAGACTCACAGAGCGGATCGGAAGAAAAATGAATATCGCAACGGCTTCTCTCTCCCGCCAGGGGACGCGCGCCAGCAACCAGGATCAGACGGGAGAAACCATAGGGGAACGTTCAGCCTGCTTTGTCGTCTGTGATGGTATCGCTGGTCTGCCGGGCGGTGAGGTGGCCGCTGAACTGGCCCGCAACAGTATTATCTCCCGCTTCGATGGCGACAAGCACCTGAACGCGCAGCATATTCGCGACTATGTGCAAACGGCGAATCGTACCATTCTCAGCGAACAGCAGGCGGTTCAGGATTATCGTCGGATGGGCACCACGCTGGTCAGTCTGTTTATCGACAGAGATTACCGGCTGGCCTACTGGGCACATGCCGGGGACAGCCGCCTGTATCTGTTTCGCCGGGGATGGCTGTGGCATGTCACCACCGATCACAGCCTGGTTCAGCAGATGAAAGATGCAGGGCACGACACCGATAACCTCAACAGCAATTTGCTCTATCTGGCGCTGGGTATTGAAAACGGTGGGCCAGAAGCGAGCTACAGCGATGTGGTGCAGGTCGAAGACGGAGATGCATTTCTACTCTGTACAGACGGTTTCTGGCACGGCGTCAGCGAAGAACAGATGAAACAGTCGCTGCACATGGTTAACACGCCACAAGAGTGGCTGACCTTAATGAACCAAATCATCCAAAAGAATGGCGAACAGGAGGGGAATGCTCAGGATAACTATACCGCCCTGGCGGTATGGATGGGCAACCCTCAGGACACCACTTTGCTGCATACGCTTTCTGACGCAGCACAATTTCTTCCCTGCGGAACTGATTAGACACACAAGGAACGATATGAAACTTTGGCTATCGGGTTTAGCACTTCTGGCGGTGGCGTCCACCGCGCAGGCTGAGAATTTCCGCATCGTGCAGTCTCCTGCGCAGAAGCTGGATATCTGGATTGATAACATCAAAGACAACACCCCACAGAGCTGGTGTAAGTCTGAGATTGCGCTGCGTATCGTGGCGAACGGCAACAAAGACGTCTCGGTTCTGGAGAACTTTGTCCCGCGTCTGGGCTCGCTGCTGGAACACCAGTGCAGCAAAGTCAGTAAACTGAGCTGGACGCTGAACGATCCGTCCGGGACGACGCTGGCGCAGGGGACAGCAGGCAAAGCGCAGGACTGGGCGCTGGTGGTAAAACAGCAGCAGACTGCGCCAGTGAGTACTCCGGCCAGCGGTGCGTTGCTGCCGCCGGACCAGAACGCGGAAACCCACACGGTTGCTGCCGATCGCACGCCGTGGCAGGAATTTACCCTTCAGGACGGCTGCCATCTGCGTACCTTCTGGGAAGGGGGCTCGTCTGCTCCGGCGCTCTTTATTCCGGATTCAGACACCACCCGCTGCGGAAACGGGAGCTGGCTGAGTGGTCACACGGTTATCTCCCAGTCCCGTAATGGTGGACAAAAAGAGATACCGGTGACCTACATTCACGGCTTCCCGGTCATGGGACTGAATCAAAGTGCCGACCCGGAAAACGCGCTGATCACCTCCGTCAACAAAGAGCGCATGGTTTTCAGCACTTCCAACAGCGACCAGAGCTGGATGATCCTGCCTTACGACAGCAGCCTCAACGGCTGGAAAAGCAACGGCACGGTGGCCGTGGAGATTTCACGTGAGACCGCCAGCGACGATGCAAAACTGCAGGCGCGTATCGCCGCGGTGAAAAAAATCTGGGGCGCCTGGGTTACCCCTGGCACAACGCTCAATATCGTCCTGATTGACACCCTGCGCCCTCAGCTGCGCGATCCGGCAGTCGGCGCCTGGCGCGCGGCAAACTAAGGAATGGCTATGAATACGCTCTATCAACACCTGGCGGGTGAATCGCTGAGTGACGCGCTGGTGCGTCTTGAAGCTGAGATCAAAGCTCGTCCGGCCGATGCCGATCTCCGTGCCGCGTTTGTGCAGTTTTTGACCCTCAGTGGTAACTGGACGCGTGCCCTGACTCAGCTGAAAAGCTGGCTGGCACTTAAGCCCCAGGCTAAACCAACCGTTACCCTGCTGGAGCAGTCCATCCAGGGCGAGCTGCAGCGCGCGCAGGTGATGGCGGGGCAGGCTCGTCCTGCCATGCCTGAAACGCAGTGGCCATGGCTTACCACGCTTGCCGCCGCGCTTAATGACGCGGGAGAGCGTGCTCAGGCGCTGCGTCTGGAAGCCCTTGAGCAGGCGCAGGCAACGGCGGGTCAAATCACACTTGAGAATGACGAGACGCAGGCATTCGCATGGCTGATGGACGGCGATGCTCGTCTGGGGCCCGTGTGTGAAACCATCGTCAACGGCCGTTATTTCTGGCTGCCGTTTAACGCCATCGCCGAGATTCGTTTCCAGGCGCCTGCCAGCGTGACTGACCTGGTGTGGCGTCATGCGCTGGTGCGCCTGACGGACGGTACCGAACAGGTTTGCCAGATCCCGGCGCGCTATCCTTTCGCAGCGGATGCGTCTGACGCGGTTAAGCTCGCGCGCACCACCGAGTGGCTGCCGCTCGACAATGACGGCACGCTGTATGAAGGCATGGGGCAGAAAGCCTGGCTTAGCGAGCAAAGCGAAAGCCCATTGCTGTCGTTGAACCTGGTGACGTTTGCTGCGGATGGAGCCCATGAGTAATCCCGCTGGCGAAGGCGATCTGCTGCGCAGCGGCTGGCAAGCCCGCAGCAAGCAGGAGAAGGTGGGGGCGCGCGATAAAATGCAGCCCTCGCTGCTGGATCGCCTCACCGATAACGACCCGGAAAAAAAACGCGAGTCCGCCAACAGTAATCTGATTACCCACGCCGCCCTGCGCCGCAACGTGCTGCGGGATCTGCAGTGGTTGTTTAACACCATCAACCATGACGCATCCGGTGACCTGAGCGCGTTGCCGCATGTGAACCGCTCGGTGGTTAATTTTGGCGTCGCGCCGCTGGCCGGGAAAAGAATGTCAGACATTGAATGGCACGACATTCAGCGCAAGCTTACCGAGGCCATCATTAACTTTGAACCGCGTATTTTGCCGCAGGGACTGCAGGTCCGCTGCGTGTCAGACACCTCGTCACTGGATCTGCACAACGTGTTGTCCATTGAGATAAAAGGGCGTCTGTGGTGTGTGCCGTACCCGCTGGAGTTTCTGTTTCGCACCGATGTCGATCTGGAAAACGGCCATTTTGAACTGAAAGATGCGGGGTGATCATGGAAAGTAAACTGCTCGAATATTACAACCGTGAACTGGCCTATCTGCGTGAAATGGGCGCTGAATTTGCCGAGCGTTATCCCAAAGTCGCGGGTCGACTGGGCATGCGCGGCATCGAAGTGGCGGATCCGTATACAGAACGCCTGATGGAGGGGTTCGCGTTCCTGACCTCCCGTGTGCAAATGAAAATGGATGCGGAGTTCCCGCGCTTCTCCCAGCGTTTGCTGGAAATGATTGCGCCAAACTATCTCGCGCCAACCCCCTCAATGGCGATTGCTGAAATCCAGCCCGACAGCACGCGTGGCGATCTGAGCAACGGTTTTAAGGTGCCGCGCGGCACCATGATGGACAGCCTGGCGCTGAAAAAGACCGGGGTCACCTGCAGCTACACCACGGCGCATGAAGTTAATCTGCTGCCGCTGAAAATCGATAAGGTCGAGCTGGGCGGTGTGCCTGCCGATCTGCCGCTGGCGCAGTTGGGCCTGAGCCAGCGGGGGATCAACAGCGCGTTACGGATCCGCATTGCCTGTGATGGCCCGCAGCATCTTGGGCATCTGGATTTTGACCGTCTGGAGTTTTTCCTTAGCGGCCCGGATATTGAAGCGCTCAAGCTGCTTGAGCTGGTCATGGAGCACCACGCCGGGATTGTCTGCCAGACCGTCAGCAAGCACCCGCAGCGACAGCTGCTCTCTGCGGATGCCTTACGACAGGAAGGGTTTGAGTCGGACCAGGCGCTGCTTCCGGATGACCTGCGCAACTTTGACGGCTATCGTCTGCTGCAGGAATACTTTGCGTTTCCGGCACGGTTCCGCTTTATCAGCCTCAGCGGTCTGGGCAAGCTTATCCAGCTCTGTGAAAATGAAAAAGCGTTCGATATTTTCATCCTGCTGGATAAAAGCGATGAGCAGCTGGAGCGGGTGGTTGATGCCAGCCATCTTGCGATGCATTGCACGCCGGTGATCAACCTTTTCCCGAAAGTGGCGGCGCGGCAGAAGCTGAGCGAGAGCCAGCATGAATATCATCTGGTGGTGGATAACATCCGTCCCCTGGATTATGAAATTTATGCGGTAAACAAAATCTTCGGCAGTGCCGACGGCCAGCGTGATGACCAGACATTCCGACCTTTCTGGAGCACCTGGAGCGGTGATGCGGGCAACTACGGCGCCTATTTTTCCCTGCGCCGTGAGCAGCGAGTGCTCTCTGAACATGCCCTGCGCTACGGCACCCGAACCGGTTATATCGGCTCCGAAGTCTTTGTTTCGCTGGTGGATGAACAGCATGCACCCTGGCAGGAAAATCTGCGCTATATCTCCGCGGAAGTATTGTGCACCAGCCGCGACCTGCCGCTGATGCTTCAGCAGGAGCTCGGACAGTTCATCATGGCCGATTCCATGCCGGTGAAATCCCTGACCCTGCGAAAAGGCCCAACGCCGCCGCGTCCGGCTCTGGCCGAAGGGTTTAGCACCTGGCGATTGATCAGCCAGCTGCAGATGAACTATCTCAGCCTGATGGACAGCGAAAACGAAGAGGGCGCCGCCGCCCTGCGTCAGCTGTTGGGGCTGTATGCTAACCTGGCGGAGACGCCGGTTGCACGTCAGGTTGAGGGCGTTCGCCACTGCGTGCTGGAGCCGGTTCACCGTCGCGTCCCGGAGCCGGGTCCGGTGGTCTTTGCGCGCGGGATCGGCATTACTCTGACGGTGGATGAGCGTGCGTTTTCCGGCGCCAGCCCCTGGCTTTTCGGCAGCGTGCTGGAACGCCTGTTTGCCCGCCTGGTGTCCATCAACAGCTTTACTGAATTCACGCTGAAGAGTCAGCAGCGCGGTGAGATTGGCTACTGGGCACCGCGTATGGGGAAAAGGGCACTACTATGAGCGAAGTCGCCTCCGCGCCGCTGCGTGTCCATCGCCTGACGCCGTTGCCGGACGCTTTCTGGCGCGGCGTTCGCGAGACGCCGTGGCGCTACGATCTGTTCCAGCTATTAAGACGCATTGATGCCCAGGGCGGTGAACGTTATCCGCTGGGGCGCGCGCCGCTGCCGAAATTTGAGCCGTTACGTATCGGTCAGCAGCCATCGATGAGCTTTGCGCCGTCGACCCTCGCGCAGGTGCGCCAGCGTGAAGAGAACGGGCTGCACGAGGTGTCTATCCTCAGCTTTGGTCTGTTTGGTCCAAATGGCCCGCTGCCCGTCCATATGACAGAGTACGCCCGGGAGCGTATTCATCATCATCAGGACACCAGCCTGAGCGCGTTTGCCGATCTGTTCCATCATCGCCTGACGCTGTTGTTTTACCGCGCCTGGGCTGATGCGCAGCCCGCCGTCTCTCTTGACCGCGCGGACAACAAACGCTTTGAGGGGTATCTGGCATCCTTGATCGGGATGGGCCAGCCGGGGCAGATGACCAAAGGCAGCCTGAGCGCACATGCCCGTTTTACTCATGCCGGACACCTGACTCGTCACGCCCGGGATCCGGAAGGGCTGGAGAAGATCCTGCGCAACTATTTTAACGCCCCGGTAAAACTGGTCACGAACGTGGCGCAGTGGATGCCGCTTTCGCCGCGGGAACAGGCGCAGTTGGGTGAAGGGCGTCGACTGCCGCGGATGGGAGAATCCGCTTTTCTCGGCGTTGCGGTGCGCGACGTGCAGCACAAGTTTCGTATCGAAATCGGCCCACTGAGCGCGGAAGAGTACAACCGCTTTCTGCCAGGCGAAGCGTGGGTCACTGAACTGCGCGACTGGGTACGCCAGTACGCAGGGGTAGAATTTGAATGGGAAACTCGGGTTATTCTGCGCGCCGACGCGGTGCAGGGTGCCTCGCTCGGTAGCGCCGGGCGGTTAGGTTACAACACCTGGCTGGGCCTTCAGCCTCAGCCTGTCCCACGTGGCGATCTGGTGTATCGCGCAGAGCGATAATTTTTCTAACGCATTGTTATCAACGGAACCGAACATGTCAGAAATCAGCCGTGCCGTGCTTTTCGGCAAACTGGATACGCTGTTATTTACCTCACTGGAAAGCGCCACCGCGTTCTGCAAGCTGCGCGGCAACCCCTATGTTGAACTGGTGCACTGGCTGCATCAACTGATGCAGCAGCAGGATGGCGATCTGCAACAGGTGATTCGTCATTTTGCCCTCGATGAACAGCAGCTGACGCGCGATATCGTGGCCGCACTGGATGCGCTGCCACGTGGCGCGAGTTCTGTTTCCGATCTGTCAGAACATATCGACAGCGCCGTGGAGCGCGCGTGGGTGTTTGGCTCGCTGAAGTATGGCGTCAGCCGTATTCGCGGCGGGCATTTACTGATTGGCATCCTGAAAACCTGGAATCTGGCTAACGTGCTGAAAAGCATCTCGGCGCAGTTCACCCGCCTTAACGTCGACGTGCTGATCGAGCAGTTTGATGCGATTTGCGCTCAGAGCAAAGAGACGCAGCAGGCGGCCGCTGCCGCGGATACGCCAGCCGGTACGGTGCCTGCCGCACAGGGGACGTTAGCCCAGTATGGTCAGGACCTGACTGCGCGCGCCCGTGAAGGGAAGATTGACCCGGTTGTCGGGCGCGATGAAGAGATCCGCCAGATGGTCGATATTCTGATGCGCCGTCGCCAGAATAACCCGCTGCTGACCGGGGAAGCTGGCGTTGGCAAAACGGCGGTGGTGGAAGGGCTGGCGCTGCGTATCGCCGAAGGCGACGTGCCGGCACCGTTGCAGAATATTCAGCTTTGGCTGCTGGATATCGGCATGCTGCAGGCTGGCGCAGGCATGAAAGGCGAGTTCGAAGCGCGTCTACAGGCCCTGATTAATGAAGTGCAGTCCAGCTCTACGCCAGTCATTCTGTTTATCGATGAGATCCACACCCTGATTGGCGCAGGCGGCCAGCAGGGTACCGGTGATGCCGCTAACCTGTTAAAGCCGGCTCTGGCGCGCGGGCAACTGCGCACCATCGGGGCCACCACGTGGGCGGAATACAAAAAATACATCGAGAAAGACCCGGCGCTGACCCGTCGTTTCCAGACGGTACAGGTTCACGAGCCGGACGAAGCCAAAGCCATTCTGATGCTGCGCAGCACGGTGTCACCGCTGGAGACGCATCACCAGGTACTGCTTCTCGACGAAGCGGTCAGCGCGGCGGTCAAGCTTTCACATCGTTATATTCCGGCACGCCAGTTGCCGGATAAAGCCGTTGCGCTGCTTGATACTGCCTGTGCCCGCGTGGCGGTCAGCCAGAGCGCGCCACCGGCACAGCTGGAAGATTGCCTGCGCCATCTCGCGGCCCTGGATGTGGAGATCGAGATTGCCGGACGCGAAGCGCGCGTGGGTGCCGGCGATCCGGAGCGCGTCGCAGCCTTGACCGCCGAGCGCGATACATACGAAACAAAGCGCGAAGCCCTGACCCAGCGCTGGGAAGAGGAACGTGCTCTTGTGACTGAAATCATCCGCCTGCGTGCCGCGCTTTTTGCCGCGGGTGATGACGAGACCGGCGAACTGCGCAGCGCGCTTAACGCGCAGCAGCAGGCGCTCAACGCTTTACAGGGCGACGAGCCGCTGCTGTTTGCGGCGGTGGATGAAAATGTGGTGGCGGCGGTGGTCTCTGACTGGACCGGTATCCCGCTGGGCCGGATGGTGAAAAACGAGATTGATGCGGTGCTCAACCTGGCTGATACCCTCAACCAGCGCGTCATCGGCCAGCGTCACGGCCTGGATCTGATTGCCCGTCGCGTGAAAACCTCGCGGGCGAAACTCGATGATCCGAACAAACCTGTTGGCGTATTTATGCTCTGTGGCCCGTCCGGCGTGGGGAAAACGGAAACTGCACTGGCGCTGGCGGAGTCGCTTTATGGTGGTGAGCAGAACGTTATCACCATCAACATGAGTGAATTCCAGGAAGCCCACACCGTTTCCACCTTAAAAGGTGCGCCTCCGGGATACGTGGGTTATGGTGAAGGCGGGGTGTTAACCGAGGCCGTTCGCCGTCGCCCGTACAGCGTGGTCTTGCTGGACGAAATTGAAAAAGCGCACCCGGATGTACATGAAATCTTCTTCCAGGTCTTCGATAAAGGCTGGATGGAAGATGGCGAGGGCCGCCATATTGATTTCCGTAACACCATCATTATTCTGACGTCCAACGTCGGCACCGATCTGATCAGCGCCATGTGTGCCGATCCGGAACTGATGCCTGAGCCTGAGGCGTTAAGCGGCGCGTTGCGTCAGCCGCTGCTGGAGGTCTTCCCGCCGGCGCTGCTGGGCCGTCTGCTGGTGGTGCCGTATTATCCACTGAGCGACGAGATGCTGGGGCAGATTGTCCGCCTGCAGCTCAAACGCATTCAGCGTCGTCTGCAAGAGAATCACAATATTATTTCCGAGTTTGATGACAGCGTGGTGGAACAAATTGTTCAGCGCTGTACCGAGGTGGAGTCTGGCGGCCGCATGGTGGACGCTATTCTGACAAACACCTTGCTGCCTCAGATGAGCCAGATATTACTTACCGCCAGCCGCAGCGATGAGCAGTACCGACGTCTGCACGTCACCTGTGAGCAGGGCGAGTTTCACTGTCAGTTTGCCGCGTAATAATCATCAAGAGAACTGTAAAAGATGACGGATAATGATAACAATCGGACTGTCCCAAACGCGCTCCCGGTCGGGTATCGCTTCAACGAGTTTGAAATTAAAGAGGTGATCGGCGGCGGCGGGTTCGGCATCGTCTATCGCGCGTGGGATCATCAGCTCGAACGCACTATCGCTATCAAAGAATTCATGCCTGCCTCGCTCGCCGTGCGCGGCGACGATATGACGCTGGTACTGCGCAGCGAACGTTTTGGCAAAGCGTTTTCCGCCGGCCTGAACAGCTTCATTCAGGAAGCCCGCCTGCTGGCGCGCTTCAACCACCCGAACCTGCTTCACGTGCTGCGTTTCTGGGTGCAAAACGATACGGCCTATATGGGAACGCTGTTCTATAGCGGTACCACGCTCTCCCGCCTGCGCGAACAAAAGCCGGAGCTGATTAACGAAGCCTGGATCCGTCGTATGCTGCCCATGCTGTTCGGTGCCATTAAGACAATCCATGACGAAGGCTATCTGCACCGCGACATCTCTCTGGATAACATCCAGATTCAGGACAACGGCCTGCCGGTTCTGCTCGATTTCGGCTCTGCGCGCCGCACCATTGGTAATCTCTCTGACGAGACGGAAACCATGCTGCGCCCGGGCTTTGCGCCAATCGAGCAGTACACTGACGACAACGAAAGCGAGCAGGGCCCGTGGACGGATATTTACGCCCTCGGCGCAGTGCTGCGTACCCTGATTGTCGGCTCACCGCCGCCGGTCAGCGTGGTGCGCTCAATTCAGGACACCTGCAAACCGCTAGTGGAATTGCAGCCACAGGGCTATTCCCTCTCGCTGCTGCAGGCCATCGACCGGGCGCTGGCGTTGCACATGGAAGACCGACCGCAGTCCATCGATGAATTCGCGGCGCTGATTGAGATGCCGGTAGCGGGTATCGACGATGTACTGAGCGCGAAAAAACCGGGCACGATGCTGGTACCGGTAGAGGAAGAGGCACCGGCTTCTGCACTGGACTGGCACCGGTACAAAATCCCGGCAATGGTTGCTGCGGGCGTGCTGGTTGGCGTCGTCGCCGGAGCGATGCTGTTTAGCGGTGGCGACCATGATGCGCCAGAGCAGGCGGCGCAGGCCCCCGCTGAGACGCGCACCGTTGAAACTGCATCGAACGCGCCGGATGTGAAACCGGAAACGGCGAAAGCCAGTGAACAGGCTGCACCGACTGCGACAGCGCAACCGGCCACCCCGCCGGTGGATGCTAGCCCGGTTGCACTGGTCTATATCCGTATTCTTGACGGTGAGACCCTGAAAGTGAACGGTGAGCCAAAAACACTGCGTCCGGCGAATAACGGTTATGCATCGCTCAAGCTACCTGCGGGCGAGGCCAGAATTGAACTCCAGGGCAACGGGAAAACGCGTACCCAGACGCTGGATATCGCGAAGCCTGGCACCTGGCTGGTGAATCCGTAAGTAAGGTAAGCAGGGACTGGTAACAGGACGGAGCGAATGTATAACCTCAAGTTTGTCTATCTTTTCAGCGAGAATGTCTCGCCAGCGCTTTTCGCGAAAATTATCCGCCCGTCCGTAGCCGGGCAGTGGATAATGTCAGTTCCCGACAATTCGCTGCGCTCGCTGTTTACGCGTTACGATTTGCTGCATTCCATCACCGGGGCGAATCCCTATCAGTCAGGACGCGATACCCGTAAGCTGATCGTGCAGGATCTCGATATCGGCAGGATCGTTGCCATCGACGAGAGTTTCCGTAACTGGTCATCGGTAACGGAGATATTTTATATCAATGCCGATGGCCGACTGCAGGCGGCCTCGCTTACCGGTCTGGGCTGGTACCCGGTAAGCACAATCGTCGATCGCTACGAAACCATGGTGCGAACCTACGGTGCCCGTCCTGCGCCGACGGTACTGCCGAAGCAGGTGGTGAAATCCAAAGCGGCACAGGTGCCGGATGAGGCCACGCCGGGCAAAGACGGTAAAACCTATGCTTCTCAGCTACAGCAGATGACCAAGGCGGAACGCTGGCAGGCGCGTAAGGATCTGATCGCGAAGGGCAGCAACAGCCTTTACCCGGATGCGCAGATCGCCGCTAAACGACTGGCGGCGAATAATATTGCTGTGGAGAAAGCGAAGCTTGCTGAGAATGTTTATAAGACAGTGAATCCGCTGGAGACAACGCCGGGGGTGCCAGAGGGCTGGAAGGATATAAGCAACGATGCATCGGTGCTAAAGAAGTTAGGTCTTAAAAGTAAAACACTTTATGACAAGAGTGAGGATCCTGATTTTCTGGCACGCGTCTATCAGCCTGACCCTAACGTTTTTGGTGGCGATATGAATCCTACGCTGGTGTTCAGAGGGTCGAGGCAACCAGAGTTTTTCCCCATGAAGAACATGACTGACTGGAAAAATAACGGTGCGCAGGGGCTTGGGTTGGAGTCGGATTATTACCGAAGAGCCGTAAGTATGGGCGAGCAGCTCGCCAAATCAGGTCAAAAAATAGACATTGCGGGGCACTCTCTTGGGGGAGGTTTAGCATCAGCCACCTCTATGGCAAGCGGTATGGCGGGATGGACGTTTAATGCTTCTGGCCTAAATTCCGGTACCGTCGAGAAATATGGCGGAAGCATATTGGGCAGCACGGATAACATTCAGGCTTACCGCGTCGAGGGTGAACTGCTGACCAGGGCTCAGGAAGTAAATGTTTGGGAAGATTTTAAAATGGTAAAAGGGCACGTGCCAGCACTTATAGCGAAAGAAGAGATTTCTGCCATTATGCCCAATGCTGCCGGAATAGCTCACGACCTTCCTGGTGGAATGGGGAGTGCATTTGACCGACATGGAATAGATCAAGCGATAAACTGTATTGAACAACAGAAGGATGAGGATATCTCTATTATCAGGAGCCGCGCGTGAAATCACTAATTATTGGCTGGGTAGCGCTTTGTTTAATGTTTATGGTTCAGGGGTGCAAGCAAAATATGGATTTACAACCAGATAATTACTTTAATGGTGACCAGCTCACATTAGCGCGCGCAATTGAGAATGGTGACGGCGATGAGGTGAAAAAGTTAGCTTCGAAAACTGATTTAAACAAACCTGGTAAAGAGGACATGACCCTGTTGTTTTGGGCGGTGATGAATTCACTTAACGATAAAAAAACACCTGAACATTTAAAAATTATCACTACTCTGATTAAGGCTGGCGCAGATCCGCTGCAGCCGAGGCCGCAGGGAAAAAGTTCGCCTGCAGAATTAGTATTAAAAGCGGACAGCGACGTGTGGATAAAGGCGATGCTGGACGGCGGATTATCTCCAGATGCAAAAGACAAAACGTTTGGTGAGCCTATAATATTCGAAAGTATCGAAGCGAAAAATACCGAGACACTCAAGGCGATGCTTGACGGCGGAGCGGATATTAATATTACCGACTCACTGGGTAGTACATTGTTAGTAGCCGCGCTGGATTACCACGCTTACGATCACGTGCTCCTTTTGCTGAAACGCGGTACTGACCCTGAAATTAAGACTATCAATGGCTGGACGATGGGTAATCAACTGCAACGTTATCTGAACAGAACAGAAGAAGGCAGTGAAGAATATAAAAAACTAACTGAAATCAAAGAGACGCTTATTCAACATGGTGGTAAATGGCCGCCAGCACCAGTCAAGTAAAGGTTAGGGCGAACATGACCGCGAAAAATAAAATTTTCTATTTCTGGGGTGTTATGGATGTCATCGGGATTGTGTTTTATTCGATTGGTCCATACCATTTACTTGAGTCATGGTGGGTTTCCACCGGAGGAAATCCGGGTGTAATTATCTTTATGATGATAGCAGGTGGCGTAAACGGAATGGTGACAGGTGCTTTTTATCTTGTTTATCTCCTCATGCCAGTTTCCTTGCTTTTTTCTGCCTGGTTTTTTTTCACAAAACATCGATATGCGGTCGGTTTTGCTCTTATACAAGAAGTGCTGCGCGTTATCATCTTCAGTTGCTCAGTGACACTTTTCCCTATGGCGATCGCTGGTTTAGGATTGAGCGTTATTTCCATTAATATTGCTTTATTTATATTATCGGAAATATTAAAGATTGGCTCTCTCATATATATAATCAAAACACTTCGCGCTAAATAACCAATCTGACACTGCATAGTATTACCATGACACATTTAGTGCCGTGAGTCTTTGCATCGCATAAGCCATATGGAATAAAGTTATGCTCAACCGAATTACCGTTCAGCTCCCGGTGGAGGGGCTTCTGTTCTGGAA
>NZ_JASCAN010000014.1:0-176762 GCF_029967775.1 Enterobacter sp. V89_11
AGGACACGGGGATTTTCAATCCCCTGCTCTACCGACTGAGCTATCCGGGCAACGGGGCGCATTAAACCTGATATGCCCTCTGCCGTCAACGAAATTTGTTGTTTTCGTAACGGACTGCACACTCTCTCACCAGTTCGCCGTAAACTTAAGCAAAAAAGTGCGTCCAGAGCGCAGATAGCGGCATTGCAATCAACAGCGCGGGCAGCATATTCACCACCGCAAACATCTTAATTCCGCATATCCGCAGCCCTGTCGCCAGCAGCAGCAGGCCACCGACGGCGGTGAAGTCGGCCATCATCGCCGGCGTGGTGAGAGGAAGGATCAGTGTGGCGCAGGTAGCGAGGGCCAGCTGGATAAGCAGCATGGGCACGCAAATCGCGGCGACGGCGATGCCAAGGGTCGTGGCGAAAATGGTGGCCGTGAAGAAATCAAGAAACGCCTTCGCAATCAATATGCTGGGGTCGCCAGTCATGCCTTCCTGCATTGAACCGAAAATGCCTGTGCCGCTGGCGCAAAAAAGAATAATTATCGCGACGTAGTTCTGAATAAACGACTCGTGAGTGCCGTTTTTCGCCTTGCCCGGGTGGGCAATCAGGTTTTTGGCTTTGCTGACCGCATTGTTAATACCCTTTTCCAGATAGCAGAACTCGCCAATGAGCGCGCCGAGCAGGGTAGCAAGCACCATCACCGGCAGGTTGGCGCACTTAATCACCAGCAAAATGCCGATACCTAACGAGGCCAGGCCGAATATTGAGGGCATGGAAGAGCGAATACGCTCCGGCAACCGCTGACTTAATACGGCGCCAAGTACGCCGCCCAGCAATACGGCACCGGCATTTATAAAGGGTCCGATAACCACCGTGAACTCCTGTTAGTTAATCATGGGTATTGCAGGATTATGACACGCCAGGGGCCTGTTAAGCTTAGGTTTAGGCGGGTTAACGCATACTGATTGCTTCTTGCACCTCAAAATAAAAGGTGACATGATTGCGCGAAATTTCTCCTTCCTGTGTACGGAGCCGCCAATGATGATGTTGTCTGTCGCTGCGCGAACGCTCACCCATATCGATATTATCTACTCCTGTCTCACCGTTCGGTGAGGGTAACTGCACTTATGAAAACCATGAAAATCGCCGTCAGCCGCGAGCTGGTCTCTACTGTGTCTACGCACCGCGAAAAGGTGACGCTGGATAACACTGATTTTACGGATGTGGCGGCAGTCGTCATTACCCCCGTGGAAAGTTGCAGCGGCATTCTGGCATTGCTTAAACGCACGGGCTTCCAGCTTCCGGTGTTTATTTACTCGCAAGAGCCGTCTGACGTTCCTGATGGCGCAACGGCAGTGATATCAGGTAAAGCTCAGGAGTTTCTGGAACTGGAGACGGCGGCCAGCCGGTATGAAGAGAATCTGTTGCCGCCATTTTTTGACACCCTGAGCCAGTACGTGGCGATGGGCAACAGTACATTTGCCTGTCCGGGACACCAGCACGGTGCATTTTTTAAAAAACACCCTGCGGGACGGCAGTTCTATGAATTCTTCGGTGAGAACGTATTTCGCGCCGATATGTGCAATGCCGATGTGAAACTGGGCGATCTGCTGATCCACGAAGGCTCCGCCAAGCATGCCCAGAAGTTCGCAGCAAAAGTCTTTAATGCTGATAAAACCTACTTCGTACTGAACGGCACCTCCGCTGCAAATAAGGTGGTCACCAATGCGCTGCTGACCCGCGGCGACCTGGTGCTGTTCGATCGTAACAACCATAAGTCCAACCACCACGGTGCGCTGATCCAGGCGGGAGCCACGCCGGTTTATCTCGAAGCGGCGCGTAACCCGTTTGGTTTTATTGGCGGGATTGACGCGCAGTGCTTTGACGACGCGTACCTGCGAAATCAGATCCGTGAAGTTGCGCCGGAAAAGGCCATGGAGAAACGCCCGTTTCGTCTGGCGATCATTCAGCTTGGTACCTACGATGGCACGATCTACAACGCCCGTCAGGTGATCGACAAGATCGGCCATCTTTGTGACTACATCCTGTTTGATTCGGCCTGGGTGGGCTACGAGCAGTTTATTCCGATGATGGCGGAAACCTCTCCGCTGTTACTGGATCTGAACGAGAACGATCCGGGCATTTTCGTGACGCAGTCGGTGCATAAACAGCAGGCCGGGTTCTCGCAGACTTCGCAGATCCATAAAAAGGATAATCACATTCGCGGCCAGGCGCGTTTCTGTCCGCACAAGCGCCTCAACAATGCGTTCATGCTCCATGCCTCGACCAGTCCGTTCTATCCGCTGTTCGCGGCTCTTGATGTGAACGCGAAAATCCATGAAGGGGAGAGCGGGCGCCGGCTTTGGGCGGAGTGTGTTGAGCTGGGCATTGAGGCCCGCAAGGCGATCATTGCCAACTGCCATATGATCAAACCGTTTATTCCGCCGATGGTGGCCGGGCGTCCGTGGCAGGATCATCCCACTCACGCCATCGCCAGCGAGCGCCGCTTCTTCAGCTTTGAGCCAGGGGCTAAATGGCACGGGTTTGAAGGCTATGCCAGCGAGCAGTATTTCGTCGATCCGTGCAAGCTGCTGCTGACCACGCCGGGTATTGATGCGGAAACCGGGGAATATACCGAGTTCGGCATTCCGGCGACCATTCTTGCGCACTACCTGCGTGAAAACGGCATTGTGCCGGAGAAGTGCGATCTCAACTCGATCCTCTTCCTGCTGACGCCTGCCGAAAGCAGTGAGAAGCTGGGGCAGCTGGTGGCGATGCTGGGTCAGTTTGAACAGCATATTGAAGACGATACGCCGCTTGCTGACGTCCTGCCGACCATCTACCAGAAATACCCGGTACGTTATCGCGATTACACCCTTCGCCAGCTCTGCCAGGAGATGCACGATCTCTACGTGAGCTTTGACGTGAAAGATTTGCAGAAGGCAATGTTCCGTAAAGAGAGTCTGCCAGAACGGGCGATGAATCCCCAGGATGCGAATCAGGCGTATATTCGCGGGAAGGTGGAGTTGGTGCGCATCCGTGATGCCGGCGGACGCATTGCCGCCGAGGGCGCGCTGCCGTATCCCCCTGGCGTACTGTGCGTGGTGCCGGGTGAAATCTGGGGTGGGGCGGTACAGCGTTACTTCCTGGCGCTGGAGGAGGGCATCAACCTGCTGCCAGGCTTCTCGCCGGAACTGCAGGGCGTTTACAGCGAAAAGGATCCCGACGGGATTAAGCGACTGTACGGGTATGTTTTGTCATAGCCGCCGTCATCCGTAATCCCGGCCCTCTCCCCAAAGAGAGGGTCAGGGCTCACACCGCACTTCTCTTATACATCCTCCGCGGATGCCCAATCTTTCCGTACAACATCTCTACGCTCAGAAACCCCGCCTCCACGCAGTGCTCCAGATAGCGTCGGGTGGTGGTTTTACTTAATCCTGTCTCCTGCACGACTTCGTCGACGGAAAAACAGTGTGTCGCCTTGTCGTTAAACAACGCCTGTACCCGTGCCAGCGTATTCTCCTCAATGCCTTTGCTGCCGTTATCCAGACGGTAGTTTTTCGCCTGCAGCTGGTAGAGCGAGTCGACGTTCTGCTGGTCGACAATCTTCCAGACCCGCTGTTGTTCGGCAAACTGCACAAAGCGTTCAAGCGACTGGCTGAGGCGTTTCCAGGAGACCGGCTTCAGGATGTAATCAAAGGCGCCATTCCGGATGGCCTGGCTGCAGGTGTCCATGTCGCTGGCAGCAGTAATGAAAATCACCGAACAGTTGGCGCGGGTGAGCATGGGGTCATTGATCAGTGTGATCCCTTTACCGTCCGGCAAATAGTTATCCAGCAGCATAAGCTGCGGCTGCTTGCTTTCAAGCTGGACCTGGGCGGCAGCGAGAGACGAGGCGATCCCTACCAGCCTCAGGCGCGGATGTTTACCGATAAGTTCCGCGTGCAGTTGCGCCAGTTCGTTCTCGTCTTCAACAATCAATACGTCGATAAGTTCATGTTGCATAGTCGGTATCTTCCAGTTGCTGGGCGGGACGCCGGGCGGGAATAAACAGTGAGAAAATGGCGCCGCGCGGGGTGTTATCGGCAATTTCTATCGCGCCGCCAGCCTGCGTAACATAGCTTTCGATCAGATACAGGCCAATCCCGTGATCGCCGCGTGTTTTGGTGGTGATGCCGCGTTCAAATATCCTGTCACGGATCTCCGGTTTGATGCCAACGCCCTGGTCGGCCACTTCGATAATCAGCTCCTGCTCGCTCAGTTTGATCAGCACTTCGACCGGTGCATGGGGAAGCGGTGAGCGCTGCGTCGCTTCGATGGCGTTATCCAGCAGGTTGCCGATGATTGAGATCAGCTCTTCTTCAGCCAGCGACGGGAACGGCCTGTCCAGCCGGCAGGCCGGGTCAAAACTGAGCTCGACCCCTTTCTCCCGCGCGCGGGCGGCTTTACCCAGCAGCAGGCCACACAGGGTCGGGGAGCTGAAGCGGGAAGAGATAAAGTCCAGCAGCTCCTGAGCGTGTTCCGACTGCGCCTGAATATAGCCAATCGCCTCTTCATAGCGGCCCATGTGCAGCAGGCCGGATAGAGTGGTCATGCGGTTCAACTGCTCATGACGCATGATGCGCAGGTTATCGACATAGCGTTTAACCTGGCTGAGCTGGGCGCTAAGCGAGTCAATTTCATTCCGATCGCGGAAGGTGATCACCCAGCCCTGCAGCGAATCCTCAAGCATGATGCGCACCCGGCTGGCAATCACCGTGAGGGTGTTAAAACGGCAAATTTCATCATGGGTATCTTTCGCCAGCATCGTCTGCGTCGAGAAGAACGGGACAGGGTCGATAACCTGGCTAATCAGCTGCCCGCGCAGTTCACGGGCTGGCTGGCTCAGGCCAAGCAGCTTGCGCGCCGCCTGGTTGATCACCTCAATGCGCAGCTCATCATCAATGGCGATCACCCCTTCATAGATAGACTCCATCATCGCCTTTTGCTGGCGCACCAGCAGGCCGATTTCCCGTGGCTCCAGGGAGAAGATCTGCTTCTTGATACTGCGGGTAAAGAACCAGGAGAAGATAAAGAGCGCAATCAACAGCAGCACGGCGGCCAGCAGGATATTGACCACTTTGCTGACGGTAATGGTATCAAGGTAGCTGGTGAGATAACCCACCGAGACAATCCCCACCACTTGCCCCGCATCGTTGAAGATGGGCGCTTTGCTGCGCAGCGAAATACCCAACCCCCCTTTGCGGATGGTGGTGGTGCTTTTTCCCTGCAGGACCTCCTCATTGTCTCCACCGATAAGCGTCTTGCCCACTCTGTCGGCAAAGACCGAATGAAAAAGATGCAGACCTTTATTATCTCCAATCACAATAAAGCTGGCATCACTGTGAGCGGCAATTTTCTGCATAAAATCATGGATGGCTTTGATATCTTTTTGTTCAACCTCATCACGTAATGAGGGAATAAGTGCGATCTCTTCCGCCTGTATTTTGGCACGTGCACTCATTTCCTGATAAAGCTGCTTGCCGACATCGACGTAATAATATCCGCCCAGTAACGCAAAAAGTACTGAGAAAAAGGCGACCAGCGAAATAAACAGCTTAATCTGAAACGATACTTTCATAACTATCACGCGAGGTAGCAGCAAAGATTGCCAATATATCATCTTTTTTCGCGCGGATACCCGGTTTGCCGAAAACTTGTGATCCCTTGCACAGCAGGCCCTGTAAAAGAATTTTCCGAATAGTCTATGCGGCTGAAGCCGTCTGGAGAAATGTTATTTGATTGTTCATTTTAGAAAAGAAACCATAAAAACCACGGCAATAAATAAGGCGTAAATCACATTAAATAAAAGAAACCATTAAAACCATAGCTGCCATAAAAACTTCGCTTTTAATATGCCATTCCTCACATAAAGTAAGCCTTTGTGACTCTAAGCTGAACGCACAAAATAACTAAGGGGCTTATTATGAGCACAACTGACGATTCTTTCTCTGTTACCCACGACCCGATTGATATTCAGCGACCATCACTCAAAGAGCGCTGGTGGCATATTATGGATACGTGGAAAATCGGAATTATCCCTCTGCCACTGTTTGTCCTGGCTGGCGCGCTGATTGCCATTGATTGCCTCGGCGGCAAACTGCCCAGCGATATCGTGGTGATGGTCGCCACGCTCGCGTTCTTCGGTTTTGCCTGCGGTGAGTTTGGCAAGCGCCTGCCGATTGTCGGTAAACTCGGTGCGGCGGCGATTTGCGCCACCTTTATTCCTTCGGCACTGGTCTATTACGGTCTGCTGCCGGATGTGGTGGTGGAGTCCACCACGAAGTTCTACAAATCCACCAACATTCTGTATCTCTACATCTGCTGCATCATTGTCGGCAGCATCATGAGCATGAACCGCACCGTGCTGATTCAGGGCTTCCTGCGCATCTTCTTCCCGATGCTGTGCGGCGAAATTGTCGGCATGATTGTTGGCATGGGCGTAGGGATAGCGCTGGGCCTTGAGCCATTCCAGATCTTCTTCTTTATCATTCTGCCGATCATGGCGGGCGGTGTTGGGGAAGGGGCGATCCCACTCTCCATCGGCTATGCCACCCTGCTGCATATGGACCAGGGCGTGGCGCTCGGTCGCGTTCTGCCTATGGTTATGCTCGGCGGCCTGACGGCAATCATCATCTCCGGTTGCCTCAATCAGCTCGGTAAACGTTACCCGCACCTGACCGGCGAAGGCCAGCTGATGCCTAACCGTGCGAATACCGATGAAACCACCGCACAGCCTGCGTTCTCCGGTAAAGCAGACGTCACCACGATCGCTTCTGGCGCACTGCTGGCCGTTCTGCTCTACATGCTGGGGATGCTCGGTCACAAGCTGATTGGCCTGCCCGCACCGGTTGGCATGCTGTTTATGGCGGTGCTGGTCAAGCTCTGCAATGGCGCCTCTCCGCGTCTGCTGGAAGGCTCTCAGGTGGTGTACAAATTCTTCCAGACGTCAGTAACTTACCCCATTCTCTTCGCCGTGGGCGTGGCCATTACCCCCTGGCATGAGCTGGTCGCCGCATTCACGCTGACCAACCTGCTGGTGATTGTCAGCACCGTCTCCGCGCTGGTGGCGACCGGTTTCTTCGTGGGCAAAAAGATTGGCATGCACCCGATTGATGTCGCCATCGTCTCCTGCTGCCAGAGCGGCCAGGGCGGTACCGGTGACGTGGCGATTCTGACTGCAGGCAACCGTATGAGCCTGATGCCCTTCGCCCAGATTGCAACCCGTATTGGCGGCGCGATTAACGTCTCCATCTCTCTGCTGATACTGGGCAACTTCCTCGTTTAAGTTTTCAGGAAAGAACAATGAAACTCGCAAGCTTTTTATACCAGGGAACACGCAGCTACGGCATCGTTCAGGCCGAAGGTGTGATTGATTTAGGTCGCCGTCTCGGCGACCGCTACAGCGACCTCAAAGCGCTGCTGCAGGGCAACGGGCTGGCCGAGGCCACCCGTTATCTCAACGACGCCGTGGATGTCCCTCTGAATGCCATCACCTTCTTACCGGTGATTGAGCAGCCGGAAAAAATCCTCTGCGTGGGCATGAACTACGCCGACAAACGCAAAGAGTTTGACCAGCACAACCCGGCGCCGACGCTGTTTGTCCGCTTCCCGGATTCGCAGACCGGCCATAACGAACCGGTGCTGAAGCCGCGTCACTCCAGTGAATTCGACTACGAAGGAGAGCTGGCGGTCATTATCGGCAAAGCCGGAGAGAACATCAGCCGTGATGAGGCGCTGCGCCATGTGGCAGGTTACAGCTGCTATATGGACGGCTCCGCCCGCGACTGGCAGCACACCTGGTTTACGGCAGGCAAGAACTGGCGTCAGACCGGAGCGTTTGGCCCGTGGATGGCGACGGCTGATGAGATCCCGGACCCGCACCAGCTGGCGATCCGCACCTGGCTTAACGGCCGTATGGTGCAGGAAGACAACACCAGCAGCATGATCCACAAGGTCGCGGAGCTTATCGAATACATCAGCACCTTTACCCGCCTCAGCCCGGGCGATGTGATCATCACCGGCTCCCCTGGCGGCGTGGGCAAAAAGCGCAACCCGCCGCTGTTCATGAAAGAGGGCGATCGCATTGAGGTGGAGATCGAGCATATCGGTCATCTGAGCAATGTGATCATGGAAGCGCCCGCCACCGGGCTTGCGGCAGCACACTGAGTAAAACGGCATGAACAGTCAACCCACTATCGATTTTCGCCACACCCTTGTGGCGAAACACCCGGAACGCTTAAGCCAGATCCGTTACCTGCTGGCAGACAGCGGCCTTGGCCTGGACAACGACATCACGCTGTTTGTCGAAGCCTGGTCCGGCACGCAGCTGGTGGGTTGTGCCGGGCTTGCCGCTAACGTCATCAAGTGCGTGGCGGTAAACGAGCAGCTTCGTGGGGAGAACCTCAGCGCACGGTTGCTGGCAGAGGTGGAAAATGCGGCGCTGGAGCGCGGCCATTTTCACCTCTTCCTCTGCACCCGTCCGTGCAACAAGGAGCGCTTTGGCCGCAGCGGCTTCTGGCCGATTGCCCAGAGCGGGAACAACGCGGTGCTGATGGAGAACACCCCGCAGGGGATCCAGCGTTACTGCCGCGCGCTCAAGTGCCAGCGCAAGGCCGGGAAGAAGATTGGCGCGATCGTGATGAATGCGAATCCGTTTACCCTCGGCCACCGGCATCTGGTCGAGCAGGCCGCGGGGCAGTGCGATGCGCTGCATCTGTTTGTGGTGCGCGAGGATGCCTCGTTCTTCCCGTTCAGCGCCCGGCTAGAGATGGTACGGGCGGGCGTGGCGCATCTGCCGAACGTGATTGTGCATGAAGGATCGCAGTACATCATCTCCCGCGCCACGTTCCCGGCCTACTTCCTGAAAGAGACCGGCAAAGTGCAGCAGGCGTGGAGCGAAATTGATGTGCTGATCTTTCGGGACTTTATCGCCCCGGCGCTGGGTATTACGCATCGCTTTATCGGCTCGGAGCCGTTTTGCGATATCACCCGTCAGTACAACCAGACCCTGCACGACCTGTTGGACTCACAGATTGACGTGGTGGAAATGCCGCGCATCAAGGTCACCGGCAACGCTATTTCCGCATCGGAAGTCCGCCGCTTGCTTAAGACACAGCAGTTTTCCCGGATCCGGGAGATTGTCCCGGACTCCACCTTCGCGCACCTCGAAACGCATTACCGTGCGAGTGCGGAAGTCGCATAACTATCAGGAATTTATCATGAAAATTGTAAGGGAGTCGCTGGCCGGTACGCAGGAGTCCAGCGACCTGATGGTAAAAATTGCCCCCGCTCAGGGTGAGCTGGAAATTATCATCCACAGTGAAGTGATTAAGCAGTTTGGCGAACATATTCGCCAGGTCGTTAACGACACATTGCGCGCCATGAACGTGCACCAGGGATTAATTATTGTTGAAGATAAAGGGGCGCTGGACTGTGTGATCCGCGCCCGCCTGCAAAGCGCGCTCCTGCGCGCAGCCGATGAGCCGACACCCAACTGGGGGGCGCTGAAATGAGCAAACTCCGCCGCAGTATGCTGTTCCTGCCGGGCGCAAACGCCGCCATGCTCTCTACGGCATTTATCTACCGCCCGGACTCCATCATGTTTGACCTTGAAGACGCCGTCGCCCTGCGCGAGAAGGATACCGCGCGCATGCTGGTGTTTCATGCCCTGCAGCACCCGATGTATCAGGATATCGAAACCGTGGTGCGCATTAACCCGCTGAGCACGCCGTTTGGCTTGCTGGATCTGGAAGCCGCCGTGCGGGCAGGGGTGGACGTGATTCGATTGCCGAAAACCGACACCCCAGAGGATATCGATGAGCTGGAAGGGCATCTGGCGCGTATTGAGCGTGAATGCGGGCGCGAGCCGGGCTCGACCCGCGTCATGGCGGCTATTGAATCGGCGATTGGGGTGATTAACGCCGTGGCCATTGCCCGCAGTTCTCCGCGCTTAATCGGGATCGCGCTGGCCGCCTTTGATTATGTGATGGACATGCAGACGGAACGCGGGGATGGCACTGAGCTGTTTTATGCCCGCTGTGCCGTGCTGCACGCCGCCCGCGCCGCGGGTATCGACGCTTTCGACGTGGTGTGGTCGGACGTTAACGATGAAGCCGGCTTCCTGCGCGAGGTCGATTTGATCCGCAAGATGGGCTTTAACGGTAAATCGCTGATTAACCCACGTCAGATTGACCTGTTACATAACGCCTATGCCCCAACCCAGCAGGAAGTGGATCACGCGAAACGGGTGATTGAAGCGGCAGAAGAGGGGGAGCGTAACGGCCTGGGCGTCGTGTCGCTCAACGGCAAAATGGTCGATGCCCCTATTATTAACCACGCGCAGATGGTGCTGGAACGCGCGGCGGCCTCCGGCGTGCGTCGTTAAGGATTACACAATGAATCAGACAGAACTTCTCCATGTGAATTTCCCCCGTCTGCGGGACTTAAAACCGTTTGATGCCGCCCACAGCGCAACGCCATGGCTGAACAGCCCTGACGAAAAACACACCCGTAAGCTCTGTGCTTCGGTCGAAGAGGCGGTGTTACGCAGCGGGTTACAGGACGGGATGACCGTCTCCTTCCACCACGCGTTTCGCGAAGGCGACCGGGTGATCAATACCGTCGTGGCGCTGCTTGCGCGTATGGGCTTTAAAAACCTGACGCTGGCTTCCAGCTCGCTGATGACCTGTAACGACGCGCTGATCGAACACATCGAAAGCGGCGTTATCACCCGGATTTATACCTCCGGTATGCGGGGCAAGCTGGCGGACGCTATCTCACACGGGTTGATGGCCGAGCCGGTACAAATTCACTCCCACGGCGGGCGCGTGAAGCTGTTGCAGGACGGTGAGCTGAATATCGACGTGGCGTTTCTTGGCGTGCCGTGCAGCGATGAATTTGGCAACGCCAACGGCACGCACGGGAAATCGTGCTGCGGCTCGCTTGGCTATGCAATGGTGGATGCGCATTTCGCCCGTAAGGTGGTGCTGCTGACCGAAGCGCTGGTGCCGTTCCCGAATATGCCCGCCAGCCTGGTGCAGGATCAGGTGGATTACATTGTGCAGGTGGAGAGCGTGGGTGACCCGGCGAAAATCAGCGTCGGTGCGGCTCGCGTGACCAGTAATCCGCGTGAGCTGATGATTGCCCGCTACGCGGCGGATGTGATTGAACATTCAGGCTATTTCAAACCCGGTTTTTCCATGCAGACCGGCTCCGGTGCGGCGGCTACCGCCTGTACCCGCTTTATGGAGGAGAAAATGGAGCGCAGCGGCGTGAAGGCGCGCTTCGCGCTCGGGGGCATTACCGGCAGCCTGGTGGATCTGCACGAGAAAGGCCTGATCGAAAAGCTGCTCGATACCCAGTGTTTCGACGGCCAGGCTGCGGCCTCGCTGGTACGAAATCCGAATCATGTGGAGATCTCCACCAACGTTTATGCCAACCCCGGCAGCAAGGCAGCAAGCTGCGACCAGCTTGATGTGGTGATCCTCAGCGCCCTGGAAATTGACGTCGATTTTAACGTCAATGTTATTACCGGCTCTGACGGCGTAATGCGTGGGGCATCCGGCGGACATTGTGATGTGGCCGCGGCGGCGAACCTGACCATCGTGGTCGCCCCCCTGCTGCGTAGCCGTATTCCAACCGTCGTGAAGCGGGTGACCACCCGGCTGACGCCCGGGGAGAGCATCGACGTGCTGGTTACCGATCACGGCATCGCGGTTAACCCGGCACGCCCGGAAATCCGCGAACGACTGCTTGCCGCAGGTCTCAACGTTGTCGATATCAACGCGCTTTTCGAGCGGGCGATATCACTGACCGGCGTACCAAAACCCATTGAGTTTACCGACAAAATCGTCGGTGTGATCCGCTACCGCGACGGCAGCGTCATCGACACCGTTCGACAGGTGAAGGAGTAATGATGACTGTAGCGACACCCGTGCGGGCGGGTGTCAGCCTGGAGGAGCTGCTGGCGGCGAAAGAGCGCCGTGCAGCACGCCAGACTGACTGGCTCACGCACTATCAACAACCGGTGATTTCTCTCACGCTCGTTACCCCCGGGGAGATCAAAGACAGCCTGCGCTATCGCAATACGATGGGCGTGGCATTGCAGATGTGCGACCAGCTGCTGTGGGAAAACCGCTGGCAGGTGCTGGACCGCCAGGTGCTGTGGCTGCCCACCGGGCCAGAAGCAATCTGGTGCGTGGCGCATCCGGCGGCGGAAATCAAAGCGCACTGTACGGATCTGGAGCAGACTCACCCGCTCGGCAGGCTGTGGGATTTGGATGTGATCTGCCCGGTACAGGGGCATGTGGGGCGCCAGTCTTTAGGGGCACACCTCCGGCGCTGTCTGGTATGTGATGAGCCTGCCCACGCCTGTTCCCGTTCGCGTAAGCATCCTGTAGAGCAGGTGGTGGCTCGCGTGGAGAAGAGGATCGATGACTGGTTTGCTCGCGACTAACCCGCAGCCATGCGATGTGCCAGGGCTCGCCGAAGAGGCGTTATGGCAGGAGCTGACGTTGACGCCCAAGCCGGGTCTGGTCGATAAGCTCAACAACGGTGCACACCGCGATATGGACCATGCGCTGTTTGCCCGCAGTATTGCGGCCATCACCCCGTGGTTTGCGCGCTTTGCAGAACTGGGTCATACCCATGCGGATAAACCCGCGGCGGAACAATTACGGATCATTCGCCCGATGGGCATTGCCTGTGAACAGGCAATGTACGCTGCAACGTGCGGGGTGAACACGCATAAAGGCGGCATTTTTGCCCTCGGTTTGCTGTGCTTTGCCGCCGGACGTGTGAAACACGCCACGGCTGAGAGCCTCTGTAGTGAGGTGAGTCACCTCTGTCGCGGGCTGGTGGCGCGTGAGCTGGCAGCGCGCAGTGGACAGGCGACGGCAGGGGAGCGGCAGTTTCAGCGGTATGGGTTAACCGGCGCGCGGGGCGAAGCGGAAAGCGGTTTTGCTACGGTGCGTGCAGCGCTGGCGCAATGGAACGGGCACGCGCTGCATGACCTGCTGCTGCGCCTGATGGCGATGAATCAGGACAGTAACCTGGTGTCGCGCGGTGGTATGGAAGGGCTGCGTTATGTGCAGGGGTATGCGCGGGCATTACTGACGCGTGGCTGGGATCGTGATGCATTAATACAGATGGACAATGCGCTCATTGAACGGAATTTAAGCCCGGGGGGCAGTGCGGATTTATTGTCGGTAGGATGGGTGCTGGCGAAATTACCCCTCTCCTGAAAGGAGAGGGGATCATCATTAATGCGCGATAGGCTGCGCAGCGTGCGGTTCGCGTACGTGCTTGTACTTGAACAGTGCGATAAACGCGAAGAACAGTACCAACGAGTACGCGGCGAAGATAAGCCACACGGGCTGCCAGTTGGTGATGCCGTTAGTGGTGTACATCTCAACCACTTTACCGCTCACCACACCGCCCAGAATACAGCCGAAGCCGTTGGTCATCATCAGGAACATACCCTGAGCACTGGCGCGGATTTCAGGTTTCACCTCTTTTTCCACAAACACCGAACCAGAGATGTTGAAGAAGTCGAAGGCGCAGCCGTAAACAATCATCGACAGAACCAGCAGCACGGTACCGAACGGGCTTGGGTCGCCGTAGGCAAACAGACCGAAGCGCAACATCCATGCAGCGATACTGATCAGCATGACGTTCTTGATGCCGTAGCGGCTCAGGAAGAACGGGATGGTCAGGATGAACAGCGTCTCAGAGATCTGAGAGATGGACATCATCACTGACGCATGTTCAACGATAAAGCTGCCAGAGAACAGCGGGTTATTGTCGAAGCTGTGCAGGAAGGTGTTGCCGAACATGTTGGTGATCTGCAGTTCCGCACCCAGCAGCATGGAGAAGATAAAGAAGATCGCCATGCGTTTGTTTTTAAACAGCGCAAAGGCGTCCAGACCGAGCATGGTGCTCCAGCTCTGGTTTTTCTGCTGGTTAGACACCGGAATATGCGGCAGGGTCAGGGTGAACAGCGCCAGCACCACGGAGAGTGCCGCCCCGATGTAGAGCTGCATATGGCTCAGTTCGAAGCCTGCGAAGCTCACGCCCCACATTGCCATGATAAAGCCGATGGTGCCCCAGATACGGATTGGCGGGAAATCGGTGACGATTTCCATACCGGCAGATTTCAGGCGGTAGTAGGAGATGGTGTTGATCAGGCCAAGCGTTGGCATGTAGGCCAGCGAGTTAAACAGGATCACCATGAACATCGCCCCCGGCGTGGTGACCTGGGCTGCCATAAACAGCGTCCCCGCACCCACCAGATGGCAAAGCATGTACAGCCATTTCGCACTTAACCATTTATCCGCCACGATCCCCAGCAGCGTTGGCATAAAGACAGCCGCAATGCCGAGCGAGCTGTAGACGGCACCGATAGACGCACCATCGAACTTGAGCGTCACAAACATATAGGAGCCGAGTGTAGTCAGCCAGCTACCCCACAGGCAGAACTGCAGAAACGACAATATTTTAAGCTGCAGCTTAAGGTTCATGTTACTTTCCTCACAAGTGAGCGGGAGATATGTTGTTATAGGAACATTCAGGGTTGTTATTTGATGCAATTCTATCAGCAGGAGAGGTTATGTTTTGTTACCTCCCGCAAAAAAATGCAATCCACATTAATTTGCAGTTTGGATTGTGATGCAAATAACATTTTCGTATGGGTGGGGCGGGGAGGGAGCGGTCTGATGCCCTCACCCTGGCCCTCTCCCACAGGAAGAGGGCAGGGTAAAGGGTTTAGCGTCGACGGTAGTTTTTTTGCGCCGTGTTCACTTTATACAGATAACGACGCGATTCCGCAGACGGGTGTCGGGTGGTGAGCGTGGAATAGACATCCCCCGGCGCCATACTGTTGATGATATTCGCCGCCTGCACTTTGTCACTCGAGAAGACGCGCAGGACGCTGCCCGCTCCGCCGTTATACGCGGTGATCACCGCATAGCGACGTGATGTCGGGTTATCAATCCCGCCCAGGTAGACATTGTTGAGCATCGCCAGGTAGGCGGTACCGGTATCAATGTTGCTTTGCGGATCGAACAGATAACTGCGGCTCGGCGTACCGGATTTACCCTGAGCGCGGAAGACGTCTTTACCTGCGCTGTGCTGCACGACCTGCATCAGTCCCAGCGCGTCGGAACGGCTTACCGCGTACGGGTTAAACGACGATTCGGTCTGCATGATCGCCAGGATAAGCGACTCATCCACGCCGTACTTACGCGAGGCCTGACGTACCATGCCAATGTACTTATGCGCACGTTTGTCGAGGTGGTTCGGCACGAGGTTGATGGTGACGCTGTAGATGATCTTCAGGCCGTTAGAGCGGCTTTTCAGGCGTGTCTGCAGCAGATAATCGGCAAATTTTGTGGCACGCCCTTCCCAGCGAATGGCCTGTCCGGTCTGATCGACAACCTGGCCGTACAGGAACGGTTCTTTGGAGATGGTGATGTCATCGGCGTCGGAGTAGAGATCGATTGAGCCTGGATCATCACCCATCAGTAAGGTTTTCACGATCGCCTGACGTAACCGTGCGGCAGGTTCGGTGCCTGCGATGGTTTCAACCGTGATAGTCCCCTCATCAAAGTTGATGTGGCTACGGGTCTGATAGGCGTCGGTGTACTTAACGTAGTCCTTAGGTCCGGCAATAAGAACTTCGTTAAATCCCCATATATTTTCGATGTTATGGGCAAACTGCCCCATCAAAATGTCAAAACCGTTGGTGTCCTTTATCCAGGCTTCGTTGTAATCATCGCCTTTTTTGGAAGAACAAGAGACAAGCAACGGCGCAACAAGGGCTAGCGCTAAAAATTTTTTCATCATTCCGGGAGTGCGTGTTGTGTTTGCTTGTACGGCGGAGTTGCCCCCGCACGCTGTTATTGTTCCGGCGGCGTATAGCCTTCGATGTGGACGTCTTTGCCTTCGAACAGGAAGTTCACCATCTCCTGTTCAAGCAGTTTGCGGTGCTCCGGGTTCATCATGCTGAGTTTCTTCTCGTTGATCAGCATGGTCTGTTTTTTCAGCCACTGTCCCCAGGCTTCTTTGGAAATTTCGTTATAGATGCGCTTACCCAGTTCGCCCGGATAAAGCTGGAAATCCTGGCCTTCAGCGTCACGCTGCAGGAAAGTACAAAAAATAGTTCTGGCCATACTCATTCCTCTGTTGGTGGCTGATGCTAAACCATTGCACCGGCACGTAATTGCTGTAACAGGCGCTCCACGGGAGCCGCCAGCCCGACTGATGGCGGTTGCGCTAAGTTATACCAGAGAGCCGTTCCTTCATCCATGCAGGCAGTGATTGAGGACACGGGAAGCCACATCGGTACAATATCCAGATGGAAATGGCTAAAGGTATGACGAAACGCGGTCAGCTGCGTCAGGTTATCGGCAGCGATGCCGCGCTGTTTAAGCCATTCCCGTAACAATTCTTCATCTTCAAACTGTGGGAAGCAGTATAGACCACCCCACAGGCCGCTCGGCGGCCGCTGCGCCAGAAAGACGCCATCGCCATGCTGCATCAACAGCATGTAGCCGGTGCGCTCTGGCAGCGTCTGCTTTGGCTTTTTGCCCGGATACTGCGCCCATGCGTGGTTCGCATAAGCCACGCAGAGATTATTGACCGGGCAAAGTTCGCATTTCGGTTTTGATCGCGTGCAGACCATGGCCCCCAGGTCCATCATCGCCTGGTTAAAGCGCTCCACGCCTTTTGCCGGGGTAACCGCTTCGCTGATCTCCCACAGCCGTTTTTCGACCTCTTTTTTTCCCGGCCAGCCGTCAACGGCATAGCATCGTGCGAGGACGCGCTTCACGTTGCCGTCGAGGATCGGGAAATGTTTACCTAAAGACAGGGAGAGGATTGCGCCAGCAGTTGAACGTCCGACGCCGGGCAAATCAGCCACTTCATCGAAGGTTTCCGGAAATGTGCCGTGGTGTCGGGTCGCCACCTGCTGCGCGGCTTTATGCAAATTGCGCGCACGGGCGTAGTAACCGAGACCGGTCCACAGGTGCAGCACCTCGTCTAAGGGCGCATTGGCCAGGTCGGTCACCGTTGGGAAACGTGCCATAAAGCGCTCGAAGTAGGGAATCACCGTAGCGACCTGCGTTTGTTGCAACATCACTTCGGAGAGCCATACTTTGTAAGGCGTTTTTTCAATTTGCCAGGGCAGGGTTTTACGCCCGTATTTGTCGTACCAGTCCAGCACCTGGGCTGAAAATTGAGAGGCTTGCATGGTCATCGATTCGCATAATCAGGGACGCCGATTGCAGCACAGCGTCAATCTGCTGTAAACCGGATCTTTCCCATGCTTGCATAGAAGCCTTAACTTTGGATAATGCCCGTTTCCCGAACATTCTCACAAGCAGACAACTCTTTTATGAAAAACGACGTCATTTCACCGGAATTTGATGAAAACGGTCGCCCGCTGCGCCGTATTCGCAGCTTTGTCCGCCGTCAGGGTCGCCTGACCAAAGGGCAGCAACATGCGCTGGACAACTACTGGCCGGTGATGGGCGTTGAGTTCAGCGAGCAGCCTCTGGACTTTACCGAGCTGTTTGGTCGCGACGCGCCGGTAACACTGGAGATTGGCTTCGGTATGGGGTCTTCACTGGTTACCATGGCCCACGCGCGCCCGGAGCAAAATTTCCTCGGCATTGAGGTGCACTCACCAGGCGTAGGCGCATGTCTGGCAACGGCTCATGAAGAGGGCGTTGAGAACCTGCGCGTTATGTGTCACGACGCGGTTGAAGTGCTGCACAAAATGATTCCTGACAATTCTTTGACCATGGTTCAGCTCTTTTTCCCTGACCCGTGGCACAAAGCACGGCATAATAAACGCCGTATCGTTCAGGCGCCGTTTGCTGAGCTGGTAAAAAGTAAGCTGAAACTGGGCGGTGTCTTCCATATGGCGACCGACTGGGAACCTTATGCGGAACATATGCTGGAAGTCATGTCGTCTCTGGACGGGTATAAAAACCAGTCTGCAAGCAACGACTATGTACCGCGTCCGGATTCACGTCCGGTGACAAAATTTGAACAGCGTGGCCATCGTCTTGGTCACGGCGTATGGGACTTAATGTTCGAGAGGGTGAAATAATGGCAAAGAATCGTAGCCGTCGTCTGCGTAAAAAAATGCACATCGAAGAATTCCAGGAAGTGGGCTTCTCCGTTGCGTGGCGTTTCCCGGAAGGCACCAGCGTAGACCAGATCGATCAGGACGTAGATGCGTTCATTAATGAAGTGATCGAGCCAAACAAGCTGGCCTTTGATGGTAGCGGTTACCTGGCATGGGAAGGTCTGATCTGCACCCAGGAAGTCGGTAAATGCACCGAAGAACATCAGGCGCTTGTGCGCAAATGGCTTGAAGACCACAAACTGGAAGATGTCCGCGTCAGCGAACTTTTTGACGTTTGGTGGGACTAATTAAGCAGTAAGGGGCCAGCATTAGCTGGCCCATTTTGTCTGAGGGAGTGTTTAAGATGCGCAAAACGTTGCTGGCTGTTGCCTTAATGGCAACCGGATTCACCGCTCATGCGGAGTATAAATGTAGCGTCACCCCGCGTGATGACGTGGTGTTAAGCCCGCAAACCGTGCAGGTCAAAGGCGAGAACGGTCATCTGGTGATTACGCCGGACGGGAACGTCACATTTAACGGTAAAAAGTACAACCTGACCCCCGCTCAGCGTGAGCAGGCGAAAGACTACCAGGCCGATTTGCGTACCGCGCTGCCGTGGATTGATGAAGGTGCCCTGACGCGCGTAGAGAAGAGCCGTGTCGCGCTGGATAAGATCATCACTAAAGAGGTGGGTGAGAGCAGTAACATGCGCACCCGCCTGACGAAGCTCGACAAACAGCTGAAAGAGCAGATGAACCGCATTATTGAGCATCGCTCCGACGGCCTGACGTTCCATTACAAGGCAATCGATCAGGTTCGTGCCGACGGTCAGCAGCTGGTGAACCAGGCAATGGGTGGCATCCTGCAGGACAGCATTAACGAGATGGGGGCTAAAGCGGTGCTGAAAGGCGGCGGTAACCCACTGCAGGGCGTGCTCGGTAGCCTGGGCGGTCTGCAGACCTCAATTCAGAACGAGTGGAAGAACCAGGAAGACGATTTCCAGCAGTTCGGCAAAGACGTCTGTAAACGCGTGGTGTCGCTGGAAGATAGCCGCAAGGCGCTGGTGGGAACGCTGAAGTAATTTCCCCTCACCCTAACCCTCTCCCCAAAGGGGCGAGGGGATGGTTTGCTCCCTCTCCCTTTTAGAGAGAGGGCCGGGGTGAGGGTTGCAGCATTTGCAATGTTTCAAGGATCTTTTCTAACACCGCTTCTTCGTTATTCCAGAGTTCGTTGTTCCAAAATCGAATGACATACCAGCCTTTCTTGTTAAGCCAGCACGTTCTTTGACGATCGTATTCCTGCTTTTCATCATGTTGCCCGCCATCCAGTTCAATAGCCAGATGAGCCGCACAGCAGGCGAAATGCAGAATGTAGTGATCTACAGGATGTTGTCGACGAAATTTATAATTTTCGAAACGGCGGCTGCGCAGTAGATACCAAAGCCGTCTTTCTTCTTTTGTCAGCTCCCGTCTGAGCTGTTTTGCATAAGTACGAGTAATATCCATCCCCACACTCTGCCAGCCTTTTCCTCAGCCGGCAGAATGGGGTGCAAAATCCTGAATCAGCCTTCAGGAATCTTCTGCGAGGAACAACTCAAGCAGGGAGTTTAAAAACAGTTTGCCGTGCTCGGTGATCTGCCAGTGATCCTCACACTCGGTGAGATATCCCTGCGCCAGCGCCTCGTCAATCTGCGGACGAATCGTGGCTTCCGGCAATCCGGTATAACGCGCAAACTCCGCACGTGGTGCGGGTTCCAGCAAGCGGAAGCGGTTCATAAAGAACTCAAACGGTTTATCCGCCGCCTCAACATCATGCTGACGTTCAAGGTAGCGGCCTTCCATGTAACCACGCGGATGACGCGTTTTGGCGGTACGCAGGATGCGCCCGTCAGGGAAGGTCACTTTACCGTGCGCGCCACAGCCAATCCCCAGATAATCACCAAAGCGCCAGTAGTTCAGGTTGTGCTGACACTGGTAACCCGGCTTCGCGTATGCGGAGGTTTCGTATTGCTGATAACCTGCCGCGGTCAAAAGCTGATGACCTTGCTCAAAGATATCCCACAGGGCGTCATCATCCGGCAGCACCGGCGGACGGGAACCAAACAGCGTGTTTGGCTCAATAGTCAGCTGATACCATGAGAGATGTGGTGGGTTAAGCGCGATCGCCTGACGCAGATCGTCCAGCGCTTCCTCCAGCGACTGGTCCGGCAGACCGTGCATCAAATCCAGGTTAAAGCTGCGTAGGCCTAAGCCAGTGGCCAGGTTTGCCGCGCGCTTTGCCTCTTCCGGGCCGTGAATGCGTCCCAGACGTTTCAGCTTCGGCTCGCTAAAGCTCTGGACACCGATCGAGATGCGGTTTACGCCTGCACGTTGATAATCGACAAAACGGTCGGCTTCAACGGTGCCGGGGTTGGCTTCCATTGTTATTTCAGCATCCGCGACCAGGTTCAGGCGCGCACGCACGCCGTCCAGCAGCGTTTGCATCGCCGGGCCAGAAAGCAGGCTCGGCGTACCGCCACCAATGAAAATGGTCTTAACTTCACGTCCCTGTGCGTAAGGTACATCGGCATCCAGGTCGGCCAGCAGATGCGCAACGTAGTCATCATGCGGCACTTCACCTTTCAGCGCGTGCGAGTTGAAATCGCAGTACGGGCATTTCTGCACGCACCACGGGATGTGAATATAAAGACTCAGAGGCGGCAAATTAGCCATTACGCAGTGCTTCCAGTAACAGTTTCAGGGCGCGTCCACGGTGGGAAATCGCGCTTTTCTCTTCGCGGGACAGTTCCGCAGCGGTTTTGCCCTCAGACGGGACAAAGAAAATCGGGTCGTAGCCAAAGCCACCACTGCCTGCCGCTTCACGGGTAATCACACCCGGCCAGCTGCCGTGGCAGACGACTGGCGTAGGGTCTTCGGCATGACGCAGATAGACCAGTACGCAGTGGAACTGAGCCTGGCGTTTATCATCTGGCACGTCTTTCAGCGCGACAAGCAGCTTTTCCAGATTCTGCTGGTCGGTGGCATCGACGCCTGAATAGCGTGCGGAGTAGATACCCGGCGCACCGCCAAGGGCATCTACCGACAGACCGGAGTCGTCGGCAATCGCGGGCAAACCGGTAATCTGTGCGGCATGGCGCGCTTTCAGGATCGCGTTTTCGATAAACGTCAGCCCTGTCTCTTCGGCGGAATCCACACCCAGTTCGGTCTGTGCAACAACATCCAGTCCAAAATCATTTAATAGCGAGGCCAGCTCGCGCACTTTACCGGCGTTACCGGTAGCGAGAACAACTTTCTGCATGGTTTAATCCTGCTCTGTCAGCGCCGCGACTTCCGTCGGGATAGATTGCGGGTTGAGAATTTTTACCTGTTTATGCCGCCCAAGTTCACCTTTCTCGATGATCACCTGGCTTTTGGCGACACGAAACTGTTTTGCCAGATATTTGGTCAGATGCGCATTCGCCTGGCCATCAACCGGTGGGGCAGTGATGGCGACTTTTAGCTCGTCGCCATGCAGTCCAACAATACTGTCACGGCTGGCTTTCGGCTGAATATACAGCCGTAAAACCAGCCCGTCAGCGCAGGTGCTCACTGCACTCATAGCGCCATCCACAGCCCCGGCAGCAGCATATCGCCCGTGGACTGTAACAGCTCAGCGATCCCCATATTCACGACGTACAGCAGCAGAACCAGGATCATCGGAGAGAAATCGATGCCGCCCATAGACGGAAGCAGGTTACGGATTGGACGCAGCAGCGGCTCAGCCAGCTGAATTAACGCGTACTCCACCGGGCTACGGCCCTGGCTTACCCAGCTCATGATCGCCATGACCAGCAGCACCCAGAAGATCAGCAGACCGACGGTTTTTATCAGAATCAGAACGGCGGCAATCCAGATTATCGGCTGGAAGGTGATAACCATAAACAGCACAATCGCTTTGATAACGCTCAGAATAAACGCGACCAGCAGAGAAGCACTGTCAATGGGGCCCATCGCCGGAATGACGCGACGCAGCGGTCCTACGATAGGTTGCGTGATTTTCACGACAAACTGCGAGAACGGATTGTAAAAATCACAGCGGGCCCACTGCATCCAGACGCGCAGTAACAGCGCCATCGTATACAGCTCAATGACCGTTGAAAGCAGGAAAGTCAACGTCTTCATGGCGTTCCTCAGGTTTCCTTATTATTGGGTGTAATCGCGCGCACCGAAAATTGCCGTGCCGATGCGCACCATGGTGCTGCCTGCCGCGATGGCGGCTTCCATATCATCCGACATGCCCAGAGAAAGCGTGTCTACCGTTTCATAGCGCGCTTTAAGCGCCTCAAATGCTACAGCCATTTGCTGTGCCACGGCAAACTGCCTTTCATAACTTGACTCCGGTGCCGGGATGGCCATTAACCCGCGCAGGGTTAAGCGCGGCAGTGCCGCGACGTCTGCTGCCAGCGCATCCAGTTCTTCCAGCGCAATACCGGACTTGCTGTTTTCGTCACTGATGTTGACCTGAATCAGCACATTCAGCGGCGGTAACGCTTCAGGGCGCTGGTCGTTCAGGCGCGAAGCAATACGCAAACGGTCAATGGTATGGCACCAGTCGAAATGTTCAGCGACCAGACGGCTTTTGTTCGACTGCAAGGGGCCAATAAAGTGCCATTGCAGATCCGTCTTCCCCTGTTCCTGGAAGAAGCGAATTTTATCCACGCCCTCCTGCACGTAGTTTTCACCAAACGCATGCTGACCCGCCTCAATCGCATCTGCGATGGCGCTCGCAGGCTTGGTTTTACTCACTGCAAGTAACGTAATTTCTTCTGAAGCACGGCCGCAACGTGTTGCTGCAGCTGAGATTTTGTCCCGGACCTGTGCCAGGTTGTGCGCAATGTCGTTCATTTTCCGAGGAGTATTGTATGGATGTGGAAGAAATTGTGGCCCTTAGTGTAAAGCATAATGTCTGCTATTGTAGACCTATATACACTACACGGAACGCTACACCCTATGAGCAAAATCATACCATACGGCTATCTACGCGTCTCAAGTCTGGAACAAGTAAGGACCGGTGGAGGGCTTGATACACAGGATGAAGAGGTTAGGCGATACATAACACAAAAAAGCGACGTGTTTGACATTGATAAAATGGTGATGATGAGCGATGAAGGTTTGTCGGCATACTCTGGCAGGAACATTAAAGAGGGGGAACTCGGTCGCTTCCTTGCTGATGTTAACGCTGGGTTAATTCCTGCTGGCAGTGCTCTCGTCTGTTATAGTGTTGACCGTTTATCGCGTCAAAATCCGTGGGTTGGAACTCAATTAATATCTACCCTTATTGGGGCTGGTATTGAGATTCACAGCGTCGCAGAAAATCAGATATTACGGAGTGATGATCCTGTCGGGGCAATCATGAGTACTATATATTTGATGCGAGCAAATAACGAATCGGTGATTAAATCTGAACGTGCAAAGCATGGTTATACAAAACGCCTCAATGAATCGATTGCAAATAAGAAGGTATTAACCCGCCAGATGCCACGTTGGTTGTATGATAACGATGGTAAGTATGCAATCGATCCCAACATGCAAAAGGTAATCGATTTTACTTTTGATAGTTATATTGCAGGTCAGAGTACTGGATATATTGCAAAAGAACTAAATGATATGGGATTGAAGTATGGTGATACGAGTTGGCGAGGTTCATACGTTGCAAAACTGATCCGCGATGAGCGTTTGATAGGTAAACACATTCGTTACAGTAAGCAGATTAAAGGTGTGAAGCGTGAAATAATAGAGACGATACCCGACTTCTATCCAGTTACGATTGATACGGATAAGTTTCATATTGCAAACAACATGCTTACGAGTGTATCTAAAAATATTAGAGGCCGCACGCGTATAACATATGGTGATACATCCATTCTAAGGAATCTATTCAATGGTGTTATCAAATGTGGCGTTTGTAGCGGCGAGACGTCAGTAGTTCAAAACACCAGGAAGAAAATAATCAATGGAGTAGTTACATACGTTCCATATAAAACGTTTCTACGTTGTAGAAATAGGTATGAGTTAAAAACATGTACGCAAGGTGACATACGATATGAAGTGATTGAGCGTGCGATACTAAATCATTTGATAGGATTAGATATTGCCACTTTATTAGCTGCTCCAGTTGATAACAAGATTGAACGCTATCGCACTGAATTAGAATTATGCAAGGCGGAAGAAGAGGAATTACAAGTTATAATCAAAGAACGTGAAAATGAAGGTAAACGTCCACGTCCTCAAACGTTAAAATCATATGAGGATGTTGCTGATCGCATAGATGAATTGACTCAACTGATTGAATCACATGTGGAGGATAATTTCATTCCACATTTTAATGTGGATTTGGATAGTATTACAGATGTAAGTAATGTTTCTGAGCGTAGTTTGATTAAAAAAGGCATTACTACTATTGCAGATAGTATTTGTTATAAACGCATTAGTGATTTCATACTTGTTGAGATTAAATATCGTAACTTAAATGACAAGCATGTATTAGTAATAAACAATAAAAATTCAGAAATGGTTGTTAATTTTTCTATAGAATACAATGAAGAAAACAAGGTGTACATATGTAATTCTTTCGTCATGGAGTATGATAATTTATCATGTGAATTTACAGTATCAAAAACAACGATGGAAGATTATGCACATATGATGAATTTTGTTGATTATGTGTCGGATGACGAGTCATATAACGCTAAAGAGTTTCTTGTGAATAATTTTACTCATATTAAATTCATTGACAAGAGCAATGAGTGAAAATTAGATTAAACCTAAATACTAATAACTAAAACGACGAAAGGCCGACTCACTGGAACGAATCGGCCTTTCTAAATTAATCAATATGGAGCGTGTGCAAATGATTAATCCTACACCTATTTATAACAAATTTAAGTACGTATCTGCTGAGTGTGGTTCAGGCAAAACAACAGCTATATGCAATATAATCAATAATAGTACTGAAAAATATATTGTAGTACAGAACACTCAAGAACTTATTAAGCAGACAGAAAAGCAAATTACTAATTGCAAGTCCATTATTACAGATACAGTACTCAAAGATGAAAGCGTTATTAGTTCAGTTATTGAATTTCTTTCATCTGGAAGTAATAAAACATTACTCATAACAGATAAAACATTTTTCAAAATCCCGCGTGAATTGTTATCTAACTGGAATGTTTATATTGACGACGTGACTAATTTTCACTCTTTCCAGAATATAAATGAAGGGAGTCCTGAGATAAAAAACGTTATCCGTAATGTTTTAATCCATAAAGTACAGTTATTAGATGACAGAAATATGTATATTGCTGCTGAAAGAAATCCAGAAGTAAAGGGCGATATAGGAAAGAACATTTTAAATCAACTTTCAGTATTGCATGATAATGATCTTTTTATAATGAATAATGAGTACTTTACTGATGCGGAAAAGGAACAACTTAATATCACCGCATGGAAAGATCTCAATAAGTATAAAGACGTATCAATCACTTTTCTCGGTGCTAATTTTGAAAAATCATTAATTTATAAAGGCAATAAAGAACTCTTTGAAAGTACTAAACTTGAAGGATTACTAACACGAAAAACAGCACTCAAAGACAGATTAAGGGTTTATTACTTCTCAAAAAATAACAAGCTATCAAAGACATGGAAAACTAACAACCCTGATAAAGTACAAAGAATATACGATTTCCTCGATGCCAAACTTGGCGGGCAAGATTTCTACTGGACGAAGAACAAAAGCGACTCTCAGAGCCTCAAGAACGGCACAGAGATCAGCCCGGATGCCAGAGGATTTAACCAGTACCAACACCTCATGACGTGCGTCTGGTTGGCTTGTATGCGTCCCTCTGAAACAGAAGCTAAACAATGTGAATTGTTCTTTGAGATTAACGGCGAGGAGATACACGTAGCGAGGGAGTACGAAAGTTTACACCAGTTCGTACTACGAGGGATTTCGAGGAATTTTGACAGTACTGAAACGCAAACCGTTTATGTTTTTGATGAATGGCAGGCCAGATCTCTTACTGACAATATTGAGTACATAGATCTCGGTATTGATGATGACGAGCAAGGGCAGAGAGGCAGGCCGCAAGGCTCAATGAACAAGGAAAATCGTTTCACTCTTGATGGCACTAAAGCAAAGCGTTTCCTCCGCTGGAAAGGCAGATATCCAGGGCTTGAGTTAGAAGCGTTCAGGGCGTTTCTTGCCAGTCCTACTAACGAAGATCTCAGTCCTGAGGAAAGGGACGCCATGTACGAGAAGTACGAAAAAGCAGTACAAAAGAAACAGAAATAGTCCCGCTTCTTTGTCAGAAATACCATCATAAAACCAATAAATGTCCGAAAAATAATACCTTATAAAGTCTTTAGGTAATAAATTTCAGACATCACAACGAGCAAAAGCGAATTAACTACCTGAAAGCAGGAGCGGCGAAGCAAGCGAACTGTTTCGGGTAGTTAGTGAGAGTGCTCACGCAGTGAGTACTTGATAGCTATCCAATTGTTTATATAGATAAAACATTGAAACAGCACCCGCTTTGCGTGTACTGTTCGCTGGATTCGGTTCTACTGCTTCGTTCCTTTCAGTCACTGGCAGAGCGAACCAATCGCGTTTTTTTGTCAGTTAGTACATAACTGATTGTTATTTCATTACTTATTATACTAATGATTCCTTTGTGTACTTAGTGGGGTGTCTGCTGTTTCAGTTACTGGAAAAGTCCTGTCAGTACTGCTCTGAGCGAAGCGAACCCAATCCGATCAATCCCGTTCCATGATGGTGTTTCCGACAAAACGCACAGTAAGCCCCTGAACGCGGTGTTCATTGCTGATATACCTAAATGTACAAAACCCCATAAAACACCGTGGCGACGCTTTAAGAGCGTTTACGTGATGGAATCGCCAGTACTCCCTGTATTGAAATCAGATATAAAGCCTTTTTCATGTTCTACGAATCCCCTTGATCGTTTTTACCTATTGATTTGTATTGAATTAATAGATATTGATAGGTAGTAACGATCAGTTTATTGATTATTGATCGTTAATATCGATCAAAATTGAGTGTCCGTGTTACTCTTGAGAGCTTGAAAACGGATGATTTCAGTCCGTACTTTTGGTCTGAAAGAAGCTAACGGGAGTGATAAGACTGTGAGAGTTGTACAACTGATAATCTATGGATTTTGGGGCATTTTTCTTTGTCTGGCGGCACTGGAAAAGTTTGGTGATTTCTTCGCCGCTGGTACTGGCTTCTGGTCGGTAGTAATGCTTTCCGTTGCTGGATTGTGCCAGCTACTGGCAAGTACTGCCGCGATAGGCTGGGCTGTTTTGGGTTTCGGTACTCTCCGGGCTAAGTACTTACCCTATAAACTCGTTAATAATTATACGGTTCCTGTACTGATCATCGGACTTGCTATCATTGCAAGTACAGCCCGTTCCTCAAGTGATGAAGCGAGAGCACATAAACTCGGTTTTAAGGACGGCAGAGAGTTTTCTCACGCCCGGGAAAATAATATTACCAATACTACAGATTACGCAAAGTACCTGGCAGAACAGAAATCTAAAGCTGAAGTAAAAGCCGCTAATGATGCCGCACTTGCAGCGGAGAAGGAACAAAAAGCAAAAGAGGAAGAGATGGAATGCATACGTAGTGATAATCCTGAATGCTATATATTGAAACATGAACGAGGGAATTATGTATGTGAAAAAGCTGTCGAAGATTCTGCAAAGTACGATTTTAAATGGACGGATGGAGTTACTGAACTAAAATTCTCATCCTCAAGTTGGTTCGATAAAGACAGAAAATTAGTGACTCTTTACGGGCACAGAGCACAGGCTCAAAACGGGTTTGGTGCGTTTAAAAACATTCGGTACTCCTGTACCTATAATGCTGATACTGGTGAAGTATTCAGCGTTGATCTACAATAAGGAAAGTTAAAGTGAAAATTACTGCTATTGCGGCACTTCTGTTTATCAGTACTTTTAATACAATAGCTGCTGTACCTGATGGGAAAATAGAAAAACCATTTGCTTTTAATAACGAAGTTGTTTGCTTAAAGGAAATTCAGGAACAAATGACGCCTTATCTAAAGTCATTTGAAGAGGAACGCGGGGTTAAATACAAATACATTGTTAAATCAGGTCTGTCCTACAAAGATACAATAGGACTACGGATACAGATCAACCGCGTGGATGCAGGGTTGAATGACAGGGTTGCCGATCTTGACTACTACTGGTTGCAAGAACGGGGCAGCATGTGTCAGCCAGCATATATGGTGCTTGATAGAACTTAACATTAAACTTCCACCATTCGCTGCTTTAAAGTTCTCGAACAATGCAAATGGTGGAAGATCTTACGATTATTTGTTTATTTTTTGAAATCCAATTTCTTTAGATATTGCATCATATTTTATGTCTACAGCTGCACAGATTTGTTGAACTTGCTTATTTGGACGTTCGAACATATATAAGTAATTTACTACTAATGCTTTCACTAATAATTTTGAAAGGCTGTTTTTACTTAAGCTACCATTTAATTTTTTTAACTCTTCTATAGATATGGTTTGGCCTACCTCTAAAATACTTGCAAGCTTAATAAGTTTACCAGCGTCGCTGTTTTTATTATCACATACCTTGTCAATAACCGGTTGTAAGTGAGTGCTGCCAATTGAAGATGCGATCTTTGATACAATAGAATAAGTAATAGTAAACAGCATTCTGAAAAGAATTTTACGAGCTAAAGCACGAACTTCAGAAGAAGTAGAGCTCTTTTTACCTGCCAAAACTTCATTTATTTTTTGCTCAAGGGTTTCAATTGTTTTTTCCGGTTCGTCACGAGCTGAACTTAGCAAAAAGTTTAATGATCTTAGTGGTGCATTTATTGCCTCATCTAAGAGTAATTCTTTTTGAACAATTTTTAATGAACCATAATAATTCCTTGATAATTGTCCCAATAATTCCAAAGATTTAACAGTTAAATTTAACTCAAGATTCAGATCAATTCCCTCATATACTGCATTACTATCCCTTTGATCGTTATCGTCGGGTTCATCATTATTTTTCTCTGAGTCAATTTGTTCACTTCTGATATCCTTTGAATCTTCGACTTCTCTTCTAAATTCAAGTCTGTCTTTTTGAATAAAGGAAACCTCAGGAAGATTATCAACAATACTATTAATAAATTCAGTATCTAAATCTATAGTCGCAGGTTCAAATTTGCTAAATAACAACTTTGCTTGATCAGTTATAAGATCTAAGATGAATTGATCCTTGGAATGATGTGTCAGGAACATTAAAATGTTCATGCTTTGTTTTAAATGTAAGCTCGAGGCCGCTTTTTTTATCTCTTCAACAACTTCTGCCTCTCTCAGATGGTCCGAAAAGTATTTGGCGATAAAGAAATAATAAACATAGTTATATTTGAATTTATAATTATTTGGCTCGACTATTTCCATTATTTTTGCTTTTACCAAAAGATTGAAACGCTCACCAAAATCAAGTTGCACACCATACTCAGCACAAAATTTATTATTAAAATTCCATAAGTTATCCTTGCTATCTTCTTCCGTTTTATTTTTATAGAAATAGTATGCAAGTTCAGTTATGTAATTAAATATTTCATCTAATTGTTCTTTGCGAACAGAAGCACTTCCTAAACTACTTGTAATAAGGAACTGATAATAATATCCATAGGAGCTTGTTTTAAGATCGGATGATTGCTCATTATCAATTGATTGAAGCATCGTTAATAAAAAGAAAGGAGTCGAAGGAATATAATTTTTCCCAATAATAGTGTTAATCATCTTTGTAGATGAATCATTTTCATGTATTAATGCAGCTCTTTCTTCAACACATGTTTCTTTGAGCATATTCCAGCGGTTTGCTAATTCATATCTTAATCTAAAACCAAATTTTAATATTTGATATTGTTTATAATCCGATGAAAAAGGACTTTGTTCAATTATATCAGTTCCTGCAAATTTACAGCTATCGCTAAGAGTGATGATTATTTTATCGAATGTTTTTTCGAAAGGTGATAAGAACTCACGTAACGAGTTAACATCACCTTTTATATCATGAAAATCGTCTATTAATAGAGTCTTTTCTGCCTTATAAGTCATGAACTCTGCTAAAGTTCTATTCATGTATTGTGATGTGATTGCATCATTTAGTAATTTTGTAGTGTTTTTACTGGATTTTTTAATGATGTTACCATCTAAATAAAGTACAAGTTTTTCTTTTTTAATAGTGTCGAGATAATATTTTTTTAATATTGTAGTTTTACCGCAGAACTCATCCCCAATTAAAATTATTCTATTCCCATTGTTATTAAGTAGTTTATTGGAAGACATCTTTCTTGTTTGTTCTTTATCGTCAGAAAGATCACGAATATTTGGATATACAAAAATATCATCTAACATTAGTTTTTTTGATGATGGGTGTATATATTCAGCCCCAAGCTCTTGCAAGAAATCATGAAATTTTCTATTTACTTCAAAGTTGTTTGATACAATTGATTTTTTCAATTCAATTACATCACTTTTCAAAAAAACCTGGCCCTCATCATAAGTAGTTCCATTCCAAATGTATGTGCTTACAAGTATATCACTGCCTTCAATTTCGAAGGTCATAAATCCATTTTCGGATACATGATGATCATCAATAGGTAAGGACTCAATCATGAGAGTTGTTGAAGATTCAGTGTCTATTTTAAAAGAATCACTTATATGCTCATGTCCAGTAAGGGCTATTGAATAATTTGTTCTTATTATATTCCTGATAGCTTTACTGTTATTTGGTTCAAACCAAGAAAGTGGGTGATGGAACATAATTATACTGTTTAACGGCCCTGAGCTTTTTATGATTTTATTTTCAGGGAAACTGATGTCTCCTCCACGTTCATGTAACTTAGAGCACCAAGCTGTATTTAAGGTAACTATAGAAAATTTTTCAGATGAAAGCTCTATTTCATATCTTTTACTAAGATCTGTTTCTTCAACGGGTTCAAAACTACTGAATTCTTTTTCAAATATTTTATAAGATTCCATTCCAGAACTTGCGAAAGCAATAGCTGCATCATCTATTTTATCTATAGAGATATCTAACATTGCATTTCTTGCCACTTCAGAGTAATTGCTGAAATTATGATCATGATTTCCTGGGCACATGATAAGAAAGTATTTTTCTTTAATTATGCAGAATAACTCTGAGAGTGCTTCGTACTCTTCTTTTTTTCCGCTAAAGGCAATATCTCCAGATATTAAAACAATAACATATTCTTTTCGCTTCAATATTTTCTGTATTTCTATGACCTCAATGAGGGCAGCAATTTTTTTCTCAATATTGGCTTTGTTTTTTAAAGATAAGTGGATGTCGCTAAAATTTACAAAAAGAATATTATCCATAATGTCTCCAGAAACTTTATAACAATACTATTGTTAAATCGGAATATAATTGAATGCCGAATACAAGTAATCACATGCTACATAATATTTGCATTTATAAGAAAAATCCACTTGATTTTCTTGAGGTATGCATTTTTTCCGAAAGGGAGAGAGAATTGTCACTTTATCAAAAGCTGAATTTGATAACGTATTGGAATAATTTCAAAAGAAATAAAGTCGTTTTCTAATAATTCAATATCAATGCATAAGAAACGGTTTCCATTCCAGTAGTTCCTCTTATTAAATTACATTATTTATCAATTAGATATTTGATTGTGAATTATGCACTTCAAATTAATTTTAACTTTTAAAATTTAAGGGGTTGTTTAAATAAGGAAAAATTCGAGTTTTTCTTAACAAGTAATTTTTTGCTTGACAATTGCATTAAACTACATGTTTGTTTTTGAGAGTATATTTTATGTCAAATGTGAATATTACGGGCTCTCTTTAAGGTAGTCCCTTGTGATACTCCGCTTTTGCGTCTCGTTTAGTATCATTTATATGTTGAATGGATTTTAATGATACTGTATCATTCAGTTAATTAAAATGATACTAATCAGTAGTGAGGGCAGGAAAATGATTTTTGGTTATGCGAGAGTCTCAACAAAGGATCAGAATCTTGAGCGTCAGTTGAAAGTACTGGAACCTATTTGTGACAAAATTGTTACTGAAAAGGAATCAGGAAAGTCCACCAGCGAAAGACCTGAATTGTTGAACCTGCTTACACACCTCCGCGAAGGTGACACCCTTGTTACCCATTCCATTGATCGCCTCGCACGTAATACCCGCGATTTGCTGGAAATGATTGATAACCTCGTTGAGCGTGGGATCACTGTTCAATTTCTTGCTAACTCAATGAGTTTTGATAACTCCCCACAATCACGCCTGATTCTAACCATGATGGGGGCTGTTGCTGAGTTTGAGCGAGGTATGATCGCATCACGCCGCAATGAGGGGATTGCGATTGCTAAAGAGGCGAAGAAGTACAAAGGCAAGCAAAAGAACAAGGAATTACACAGTAAAATCATTGATATGCTTCAAGCCGGGAAGAACACACCGGACGAAATCGCAAAGTTGTGTGATTGTGGCAGGGCTACAGTGTTTCGCGTGAAAAAAGAAATGATTGCCAGTACTGGTGGTATAGAAAACTGATATAGCGGAAGTGGGTAGGGAAAGGATTCTGAGAGTTTAGTGCTGTCAGAATCCTTTCGATATCCCTGAATATTGATGTAAGAGACTTTTTGTTCTTTAGTGTTCTTAACTTCCTTAATGCCTCCGATCTACACCTGTGCAGTGATTCGCCACCGCGCTGGCGCAGATCAGGTCGGCTTGAACCCGCACCGTTTCCGCCGCCCGAAGTCGATACGCTATTAAAAGCGTGGCTCAACGATGAACAGCAGGGAACGTGGTGGGCGAACGGGCAGGTGGATTTTGCCGTCACCCTGGCGGGCAATCAGCGCCTGCGCGGAAGCGCGTTTAAACAGACAAGCGGCGTCTCAATGACGCTGCGGCTGTTGCCCGGGGTCTGCCCGCAACTCTCCGCGTTGGGGGTGCCCCGGGTTGTTCCTGAGCTGTTATCCAGTGACAACGGGTTGATCCTGGTCACCGGGGCAACCGGCAGCGGTAAGTCCACTACGCTGGCAGCGATGGTAGATTTTCTTAATCACCATACTGACGGGCATATTCTGACGCTCGAAGACCCGGTGGAGTTTCTATACCAGAGCGAACGGTGCCTGATCCAGCAGCGCGAGATTGGCCAACACAGCCCGTCATTTGCTGACGCGCTGCGCGGGGCGTTACGCCAGGATCCTGATGTCATACTGCTGGGTGAGCTGCGCGACAGTGAAACAATCCGCCTCGCGCTGACGGCGGCGGAAACCGGACATCTGGTGCTCGCGACACTGCATACCCGCGGTGCAGCGCAGGCGATTGAGCGGCTGGTCGATACGTTTCCGGCGCAGGAGAAAGATCCGGTGCGCAATCAGCTGGCCGGCAGCCTGCGGGCGGTGCTGGCGCAAAAGCTCCTCCCCGATGCGCAGGGCGGGCGCGTGGCGCTTTATGAGCTGCTGGTGAATACTCCGGCGGCGGCGAATCTCATTCGCGAAGGAAAAACGTGGCAATTGCCCGGTATTATTCAAACCGGCCAGCAGGCGGGGATGCAGAACTTTGACCAGAGCCTGGCTGAAAGACGGGCGCAGGGGCAACTCCAGGCCCCGGCGCTCAATAACCCTGTTCGAAATAGCTTTCGAGAATGATGACAGCAGACGCGGAGTCAACGCTGCCTTTGTTGAGAGCCCTGAAGCCGCCGTGTTCAAAAAGACCTGCACGTGCTTCAACGGTGCTCAGACGCTCGTCGTGGAGCTTCACGGAGACGCCAAAGCGGCCATGGATTTTATTGGCGAACTTACGCGCTCGGGCGGTAAGCGGTTGTTCAGTGCCATCCATGTTCAGCGGTAACCCAACGATGACGTCATCCGGCTGCCACTCTTTTAGCAGGCGCTCGATGAGGTTCCAGTCCGGTGTGCCGTCACTGGCCTTCAGGGCCGTGAGCGGGCGTGCGGTACCCGTGATTCGCTGACCCACGGCGACGCCTATGCTTTTGGTGCCAAAATCGAAGGCCAGAAGTGTTCCGCTCATCAGGCATGCCCCGCTACGCCAGGCATAGTCAGGATATCAATGCCGATCAGTTTCGCGGCGTCACGCCAGCGATCGGCAATAGGGGTTTTAAACAGAATGTTCATGTCCGCAGGCGCGGTCAGCCAGGCGTTATCGAGGATCTCTTGCTCAAGCTGGCCTTTCTCCCAGGAGGAGTAGCCCAGGGCCACCAGCACTTCCGACGGCTGCTCAGCGGTACCCAGCGTTTCGAGCACGTCGCGAGAGGTCGTAATGACGGTGTTGTCAGAGATGCGAATACTGGAAGAGAAGACCGGCGGTGTATGAAGGATAAAACCGCGATCCTCTGCGAGTGGCCCGCCCAGCATCACCGGTTTATCAAGCCTGATTTCCGGCAGACGCTCTTCAGCCGAAATTTTCAGCTTGTCCAGAATCCCTTCAACCTGCAGGTTTTCCAGCGGTTTGTTGATGATAATGCCCATCGCGCCGTCTTCATTGTATTCACAAATATAAACCACGGCGCGGCGAAAAATCGGATCCTGGAGAGCAGGCATGGCAATAAGAAAGTGATGCTGTAAATTCATTGTCAGAGGTACTGTTTCCTGGTTTAAAAAGCGACAGCCCCAGTATGCGGACAAACCGGGGTGCTGTCACTAATAGTATTGAAAGGTTATTTCTGTAAACGTTTCTCGATGGCGTCCATCAGCATTCCGGTGATCGAAATCGGGAATTCCGCTTCGATTTCACGAATACAGGTTGGGCTGGTCACGTTCACTTCGGTCAGACGATCGCCGATGATATCCAGGCCGACAAAAATCAGGCCCTTGGCTTTCAGTGTCGGGCCAACGCGGCGGGCAATTTCCCAGTCGCTTTCACTTAACGGGCGCGGCTCACCGCGACCACCTGCCGCGAGGTTACCGCGGGTTTCGCCGCCCTGCGGGATACGCGCGAGGCAATACGGCACCGGTTCACCATCCACCACCAGAACGCGTTTATCGCCATCTTTAATGGCCGGGAGGTAGTTTTGTGCCATGCAGTAACGCGTGCCCAGCTCGGTCAGCGTTTCGGCAATCACCCCAATATTCGGGTCGCTCTCTTTCACGCGAAAAATAGATGCGCCACCCATGCCGTCCAGCGGTTTCATGATGATGTCGCCGTGTTTCTGCCAGAACGCTTTCAGCTGTGCCTTGTTGCGGGTCACCAGCGTTTCAGGCGTCAGGTCAGAGAACCATGCGGTGTAGAGTTTCTCGTTACAGTCGCGCAGGCTCTGCGGTTTGTTGACGATCAGCGTTCCTTTCTCTTCCGCGCGCTCAAGGATATAGGTGCAGTAAATGTATTCGGTGTCGAACGGAGGATCTTTACGCATCAGAATGACATTGAGGTCGGCAAGGGCAATATCCTGCTCGGTGCCGAATTCATACCATTTGTCGTAATTCTGCTCGACGTTAACGATGCGGGTGCGTGCGCGGGCTTCACCGTTGATCAGGTAAAGATCGTTCATCTCCATGTAGTGGAGTTCATAGCCGCGACGCTGCGCTTCCAGCAGCATCGCGAAGCTGGAATCTTTCTTGATGTTAATGTTTGCGATGGGATCCATCACGATGCCGAGCTTGATCATTTTCATCTCCGTTAAAAGCCTGAGGGCTCAGGCTTAGCGTTAACCCAGATCGCCAAAACGCACCTGTAGCGCGGTAATGGCTGTGAGTGCCGTTGTCTCAGTACGCAGAACGCGAGGTCCCAACAGAATATCAGTAAACTGGTAACGCGCCGTCATGGCAATTTCGTCAGCGGACAAGCCGCCTTCCGGACCAATCAGCAGGCGAACACGTTCAACGGGTAGCGGCAGCGTATTGATGCTGGCGCTGGCGCGTGGATGGAGATTGAGCTTCAGCCCGCTTTCCTCTTCAGCACACCAGTCCTCCAGATCCATCGCCGGGCGGATCTCCGGAATACGGTTGCGGCCACTCTGTTCACAGGCAGCAATGGCAATTTTCTGCCACTGCTGGATCTTTTTATTCAGACGTTCCGCATCCAGTTTAACGCCACAGCGCTCAGAAAAAAGTGGCGTAATGAGGCTTACACCCAGTTCAATGGATTTCTGGATGGTGAATTCCATCTTTTCTCCGCGCGACATCACCTGTCCCAGGTGTATGTGCAGCGGAGATTCACGGTCATCCACTTCGCCGCGCAATATCGTTACATGCACGCTTTTTTTATCAGCACGCGTAATTTCCGCGTCGAAAACCTGATTCGAACCATCAAACAGCTGAATAGCTTGTCCTGCTCCCATGCGCAGTACGCGACCAACATGGTTGGCGGCATCGTCAGAGAGGGCAATTTCGCGGCCGACGGTAATCAGCTCAGGGTGGTAGATGCGAGGAATGCGCATAGTCAGAAATTCCATATGTCATGCGGTGTAAGCGAATTGCCGCTAGTGTAGGTTAGCTCTTTTGCGCCTGGCAAGCCCGCTGGACGTAAGGGTTGTGATTACCCTGAACTTTCGCGATGCGCGCGTCACGCTGGCATTCCCATTCCGTCACCGGATATTGCTTGTCCCATGCGTTGAACAGCTGCGTCTGCTGGCGGGAAAGGTTGAGGTCGTAACGGTCACGCATATAGAAATAGGTGCGGGCGATACTGCCGCGCGCGCGGGCCGGGGGCTCAGCGACTTTCTCTTTAAAATCAACTTTCATGCCGCACTGGCCGTACTGACCCTCTCCGCCGTTCCACTGGCTGTACATAAAGTTGCCGCGATCGCCATTCACCTCGCCAACCGCGGGTTGCAGGTTGTGCATATCGCTTTCCATCTGGCGATAGACCGGATCTTTGGCGCAATTTTTACGACCGCCATCCTGCCAGCACTGACGCTGGTGGCCAAACTGCCATGCCGGCACCACGTGTTCCCACTCGATGCGGCTGGCGCGGTTTTCATTCTTACGCACTTTATAGCCGCAGGATTCGAGATCAACGATCCCTTTTTTACCCTGCCAGTTAATCTTACAGCCGCAATAAAAATCACCGGGAACATCCGCGTTGACCTTCACGCCCGCCGCTTTTGCCTGGGAGAAACTGTTAATACCGTCGGCCAGAGCCTGGCCGGAGAGTGCTGTCGCCAGAAAAGCGACCGCGAGAGAAAAATTACGGGACATCTTACACTCCGTGTCAAAACGAGCCCGCAACGTAACGAATGTTGTTCCTGTATGCAATCAGTCAGATCAGGAAAGTTCCTGAAAGTTCAGTTGGTTATTCCGCGACCAGCGGTTCACCACATTTGACGCAACGGTAGGTGGCCTCGCCGCGCACCACGCGATTATGACGGCGAACGGTAAGCTGATGCTGCTGACACTGGCAGCGGTAGGGGAAGGTATTGCGGCGTACCGACTCAAGTTCAAACTGATGGGTTCTGCGTGCCGGAACGCCCAGCACGGCTTCCATCATCCACTTCCACTCTTTGCCGTGGGGTGCCACGCGGCCAAAGTGTTTCCATACCAGCAGGTGCGCCAGCTCGTGCGGCACCACTTCCTCAATAAACGCCTGCTGATTTTCCAGCATCAGCACCGGGTTCAGGCGGATCTCATAGGATTCGAGCCACGCCGTACCCGCCGCCGTGCCACGCTGTTGGTAGACGAGTTTCGGCTCAGGGTAATTCCGGCCGAGTTTCAGGTTGGCCTGGGCGAGTTTTTCCCGCAGGCTGCGCATAACGGCTTGCTGAAGGGCGATGGGGAGACGGGGTGCTTTCATAGGGGCAGAGCATAAAGCGCGAAGCGGGGAGGTGCAAGAGGCACCTCCCGCCAGAGAATTAGTCGTGTGCGCCAATCTCGCGCAGTGGACGACCTTTCATCAGGTTACGTTCAATATGTTCCAGTGACACGTGTTTGGTTTCAGGAACCAGCCACAGCGTCAGAACAATAAAGAAGATGTTCAGGCCGGAGTAGACCCAGAAGGTGTTCGCGTTGCCCAGCGTATTGAGCATGGTCAGGAACGTCGCACCGACAATCATGTTGGCAATCCAGTTGGTCGCGGTGGAGCAGGTGATACCGAAATCACGCCCTTTCAGCGGCTGGATTTCAGAGCACAGCACCCAAATCAGCGGACCGGCGCTCATCGCAAACCCGACGATAAACATCAGCAGCATCCCCACAGCGAAATACTGGGCGGTTGGAGAGTGAATCCCCACGTGCATCATCGTGCCGAGAACACCCATACCGGCGGCCATCACCAGGAAGCCCAGCGTCAGGGTTGGCTTACGGCCCCAGCGGTCCACCAGACCGATAGCAATAAAGGTCGCCAGAACATTGGTCAGCCCAACGATGACGGTCCCCCACATCTGCTCGGTGGTGTTGGTATACCCCGCCAGTTCAAAGATTTTTGGCGCGTAGTACATGATGACGTTCATCCCGGTGAACTGCTGCATCACCTGCAGGAGCACGCCCAGGAATACCGCACGACGAAAGTTGCTGTTTTCTTTAAACAGCGCCCAGCCTGACTGTTTTACCTTCAGGCTCTCGCGGATCTCTTCCAGTTCGTTTTTCGCTTCCGCGCTGGTATCGCGCAGTCGCAGCAGCACGCGCTCGGCATCGACGAAACGACGCTTCGCTGCAAACCAGCGTGGGCTGTCCGGCAGGAAGAAAACGCCAATCAGCAGCAGAATGGCAGGGATAATGATCACGCCAAGCATCCAGCGCCATGCGCCGCTGTAGCTGAACGCGGTATCGGAAAGGTAAGCTCCGAGGATGCCGATGGTGATCATCAGCTGGTACATCGAAATCATACTGCCACGGATTTTCTCGGGTGCGATTTCAGAGAGGTAGAGTGGGGCGGTATACGACGCCACACCCACGGCCAGACCAAGCAGCACGCGAGAAAGCAGCAATACCTCAACGTTTGGAGCCGCTGCTGAGAAGAGAGAACCTGCAACAAACAGGATTGCACCGATCATCAGGCTCTTTTTGCGGCCTAGCCTGAAAGAGAGCCAGCCGCTGCCCACGGCACCCACGGCCGCACCAAACATCATGGAACTTACTACCCACTCCTGGGTGTGAGCGCTTATCTGGAACTCTTCAGTGATAAAGGGTAACGCACCGGCAATCACGCCAATGTCCAGGCCAAAAAGTAATCCTGCCAGGGCGGCGAGGAAGCAGACGAAAAATGTCATCGCCTTATTGGACGTACGCCCCTGTTTTTTATTGTCAGGCATTATGCCCTCCAGTTGGGTTATCAGTTTTATCGATGTTAAGGGTAAGTGAGCAACCCGTATAAATATGTGAGATAAATCACATTGGTGTAATCGGTTACACTGGTGTGCAACCGTAAATAAAATTAAAGCTTTGAAAATATAGAGGTAAATTAGTTGATGCGCATCGCGTTTGAATGAATTTCAGACTTAACTGAAAGGAAATGTAACAGCATAAGACATGCGATCATGCAAAGAGATAATTCTGAAAGCGAGGTATATCGGGTGGGGTGTAATCGGTTTCACGCAAAGCGCAATGTCAGGCTCTCTGGCTGACAAAGGCAAAAGGCCAGCACGGGGCTGGCCTTTTTTAACATTCGCTGTCAGTTGATTATTTCAGACCGGCAGCTTCACGCAGCAGAGCGGCTTTGTCGGTTTTTTCCCATGGGAAATGTTCACGACCAAAGTGACCGTATGCAGCGGTTTCTTTGTAGATTGGGTGCAGCAGATCCAGCATCTGAATCAGACCGTATGGGCGCAGGTCGAAGAACTCGCGCACCAGCAGCGTCAGTTGCTCGGATGGCACTTTCTCGGTACCAAAGGTTTCAACCATGATGGAGGTCGGTTCAGCCACGCCGATAGCGTAGGAAACCTGAATCTCACAGCGGTCAGCCAGGCCAGCAGCAACGATGTTTTTCGCAACATAACGCGCAGCGTATGCAGCAGAACGGTCAACTTTAGACGGGTCTTTACCGGAGAAGGCACCGCCACCGTGACGCGCCATGCCGCCGTAGGTATCAACGATGATTTTACGGCCGGTCAGACCGCAGTCACCCATTGGGCCGCCGATTACAAAGCGTCCGGTTGGGTTGATGAAGTATTTGGTTGCGGAGCTCAGCCATTCAGTTGGCAGAACCGGCTTGATGATCTCTTCCATCACTGCTTCCTGCAGGGATTTCTGGTCGATCTCTTCGGAATGCTGAGTAGACAGAACGACCGCGTCAATACCGACGATTTTGCCGTCGTCGTACTGGAAGGTCACCTGGCTTTTCGCATCAGGACGCAGCCATGGCAGGGTGCCATTCTTGCGCACTTCAGCCTGACGCTGCACCAGACGGTGTGCGTAGGTCACTGGCGCTGGCATCAGCACGTCAGTTTCGTTGGTTGCATAACCAAACATCAGGCCCTGGTCGCCCGCGCCCTGTTCCAGCGGATCGGCACGGTCAACGCCCTGGTTGATGTCCGGAGACTGTTTGCCAATTGCGCTCAGTACCGCACAAGAGTTGGCATCAAAGCCCATATCAGAATGGACATAACCGATCTCACGAACCGTGTTACGGGTGATCTCTTCGATATCCACCCATGCGCTGGTGGTGATCTCACCGCCAACCAGAACCATGCCGGTTTTGACGTAGGTTTCACACGCGACGCGCGCTTTTGGATCCTGCGTCAGGATCGCATCAAGCACCGCATCGGAGATTTGGTCAGCAATTTTATCTGGATGTCCTTCTGATACGGACTCGGACGTAAACAGGTGTTTTGCCATGTTTTATTTCACCTAAAAGGAATTTGTTTAGCTCAAGCTGCTGTGTGGAATAGCCAAAGGAGATAATTCTACCAAGGCCTGCAGGTTAATGACACTGGCAGTCTGAGTGTTAATCAGTATGGATGGATTAACATCTGGATGGCTATTTTAGGTCAGTTCTTCGCCCGATTTCCAGTTTTTTTTGACTAACCTCTCACTGAGTTGAATTCGCTGCTGGAAATTTTTCCTGACGGCGCTGGCAACCCGCGCATTTATCTTTTGCAATTTACCCCTGTTCTCGGTATAAAACGCGGCGCGCGGCTCATACCAATAAGCGCTCGATGAACTCATCGTGTCGCCACTTCCAGCCGGGTTAAGCAGTGAACTTTTAGCTTTGGCTTGTGGTCCGTTTCAGCAGGAGCGGCCGTGGAGGTGATACGAGATAATGAACCAGTGTTTTCCGCTAATTCAGCGCAGCCGTTCTGGCGCGTATTTGATTCCCGCAACCCGCATTTCTAATCTGCAAACCTGCCGATGTTATACCCATCTCGGGGCTTCTCAGGATTCCAGGGCCGGTCACGCTTTGTGAAAACTGAACAAGGGCGCTCTTGTTAAGACAAGAGTTTTCTCGTGGTTTCGCCGAACGTTGTCATAATTAAGTTCGGACACGTGTTTACAATGATATGAATATGAAACCGGTCGCACGGTCTGGTTTTCAGCATAGTCTGCTGGGAAATGGATCCGTTTATGGGTTGTTATCGCCGTATAACGCTGCGATAGTAGTCAACTGTTTTACACTTAATACAAAGAGTTGAGGTTCGCTATGTCTGACGACATGTCTTCGCTTTCGCCTTCGTCAGCGGGCGAACAGGGTGTACTACGTTCCATGCAGGAGGTTGCGATGAGCTCCCAGGAAGCCAGCAAGATGCTGCGCACTTACAATATTGCCTGGTGGGGCAATAACTACTACGACGTCAACGAACTGGGCCATATCAGCGTTTGCCCGGATCCTGACGTTCCTGAAGCGCGCGTGGATCTCGCCAAACTGGTGAAAGCACGCGAGGCGCAGGGCCAGCGTTTGCCTGCACTGTTCTGCTTCCCGCAGATCCTGCAACATCGTCTGCGTTCCATTAACGCCGCGTTTAAACGCGCGCGTGAATCTTACGGCTATAAAGGCGATTACTTCCTGGTTTACCCTATCAAGGTGAACCAGCACCGCCGCGTGATTGAATCCCTGATCCACTCCGGTGAACCGCTGGGCCTGGAAGCGGGTTCCAAAGCGGAGCTGATGGCCGTGCTGGCACATGCTGGCATGACCCGTTCGGTGATCGTCTGCAACGGTTATAAAGACCGTGAATACATTCGTCTGGCGCTGATTGGCGAAAAGATGGGCCACAAAGTCTATCTGGTTATCGAGAAGATGACAGAGATCGCTATCGTGCTGGAAGAGGCAGAGCGTCTGAACGTTATCCCGCGTCTGGGCGTGCGTGCGCGTCTGGCGTCGCAGGGTTCCGGTAAATGGCAGTCCTCAGGCGGCGAAAAATCCAAATTTGGTCTCGCGGCGACCCAGGTTCTGCAGCTGGTTGAGATTCTGCGTGAGCGTGGTCGTCTGGACAGCATTCAGCTGTTGCACTTCCACCTCGGCTCGCAGATGGCCAACATTCGCGACATCGCCACCGGCGTACGCGAATCAGCACGTTTTTACGTTGAGCTGCACAAGCTTGGCGTAAACATTCAGTGCTTCGACGTGGGCGGTGGTCTGGGCGTGGATTATGAAGGTACCCGCTCGCAGTCCGACTGTTCCGTGAACTACGGCCTGAACGAATATGCCAATAACATCATCTGGGCGATTGGCGATGCCTGTGAAGAGCACGGCCTGCCGCACCCAACTGTGATCACCGAGTCTGGTCGCGCGGTTACCGCACACCACACCGTGCTGGTATCGAACATTATCGGCGTTGAGCGCAGTGAAATTTCCGAGGTAACCCCGCCGGCTGAGGACGCGCCTCGTGCGCTGCAAAGCATGTGGGAGACCTGGCAGGAGATGCACGAGCCGGGTACCCGCCGTTCGCTGCGCGAGTGGCTGCACGACAGCCAGATGGACCTGCATGATATTCATGTGGGGTATTCATCGGGCACGTTCAGCCTGCAGGAACGCGCATGGGCAGAGCAGCTTTATCTGAACATGTGCCACGACGTACAGCAGCAGCTGGACCCGAGCAACCGTGCCCACCGTCCGATTATTGACGAACTGCAGGAGCGCATGGCGGACAAAATGTACGTCAACTTCTCGCTGTTCCAGTCGATGCCGGATGCCTGGGGTATCGATCAGCTGTTCCCGGTTCTGCCGCTGGAAGGGCTGAACCACGCCCCGGAACGTCGTGCGGTGCTGCTGGACATCACCTGCGACTCCGACGGTGCTATCGATCACTACGTCGACGGCGACGGTATCGCGACCACGATGCCTATGCCAGAGTACGATCCGGAGAACCCGCCGATGCTGGGCTTCTTCATGGTTGGTGCCTATCAGGAGATCCTCGGCAACATGCATAACCTGTTCGGTGATACCGAAGCGGTTGACGTGTTTGTCTTCCCTGACGGCAGCGTGGAAGTTGAGCTGTCCGACGAGGGGGACACCGTGGCGGATATGCTCGAATACGTTCAGCTGGATCCGAAAAAGCTGCTGACCCAGTTCCGTGACCAGGTGAAAAATACCGGTCTGGACGATGCGCTGCAGCAGCAGTTCCTGGAAGAGTTTGAAGCGGGTCTTTACGGATACACCTATCTGGAAGACGAGTAAGTAAACCTGCCTCTCTCTGTTGGAGAGGGGCGGCGTGAGGGCAAGGGGCAGTACCCTCGCCTATACTCACTTGAACCCGTATGAATTAGCGGCGATAATTCGCCCCAATAAGCGATTTACAAATCAATCCCTTCCTCGTCGGGTTTAACGACGCGGAGGGGATTTTTTTTCATCTGTTTTTAATGTATCGACTTTAAAGAGGTCAGGACATGAGCACTTTAGGCCATCAGTACGATAACTCTCTGGTATCTAACGCGTTTGGTTTTTTACGTCTCCCGATGAACTTCCAGCCGTACGACAGTGACGCTGACTGGGTGATCACCGGCGTGCCGTTTGATATGGCCACGTCAGGCCGTGCTGGTGGCCGTCATGGTCCGGCAGCTATTCGTCAGGTCTCCACTAACCTGGCCTGGGAGCACAACCGCTTCCCGTGGAACTTCGACATGCGCGAGCGCCTGAACGTGGTTGACTGCGGTGACCTGGTGTACGCCTTTGGCGACGCGCGCGAGATGAGTGAAAAACTGCAGGCCCATGCCGAAAAACTGCTGGCTGCCGGTAAACGCATGCTCTCCTTCGGGGGTGACCACTTCGTCACGCTGCCGCTGCTGCGTGCTCACGCGAAGCACTTCGGTAAGATGGCGCTGGTGCATTTTGATGCCCATACCGACACCTACGCGAACGGCTGTGAATTCGACCATGGCACCATGTTCTTCACCGCGCCAAACGAAGGTCTGATCGATCCAAACCACTCTGTGCAGATTGGTATTCGTACCGAGTTTGATAAAGATAATGGCTTCACCGTGCTGGATGCCGGCCAGGTGAACGATCGCGGCGTGGATGACATCATCGCTCAGGTAAAACAGATTGTCGGCGATATGCCGGTTTACCTGACCTTCGATATCGACTGCCTGGATCCGGCGTTTGCCCCGGGCACCGGCACGCCGGTGATCGGCGGCCTGACCTCTGACCGCGCCATCAAACTGGTGCGCGGCCTGAAGGATCTGAACATCGTGGGTATGGACGTGGTGGAAGTGGCTCCGGCTTACGACCAGTCAGAGATCACTGCTCTGGCAGCGGCCACCCTCGCGCTGGAAATGCTCTACATCCAGGCCACGAAAAAAGGCGAATAAGCCTTACGCCCGGATTGCTGCTGCGCGACGCATGCGCAGCAGCAACATGCCTCCTGCCAGCAGGGTGATAACCTGCGAGACGACCAGCACCGAAAACCCTGAGCTGACTGAACCCACCGATTTCATCACCATCCCCATCAGCAGCGGAATAAACGCCGCGCAAATATTCCCAATCCCGTTGATGATCCCGTAGGCACTGCCAACGGCTTCCCGCGCCGCATGATGCTGGATAACCGCCGGAATGGCGGCCCCCTGAAGTCCCCAGAAAATATTGGCAGAGAGCATAAACAGCGCCAGCCAGCCGGGCTGGTGGCTCAGCATCAGCATGACGACGGAACTCGCCGTTAAGATCCCGCCCACCACAAACAGCAGCGGTGCCTGGTCCGGGCGCATTTTATCGAGCAGCACACCGCCCAGAAACTTTGAGCCAAGACTCAGCAGGAAGGGGATAGCCGCGAGAAAGCCGGTCGCGTGCAGGGAGAAGTGGTGTTCATCGCGCAGCCAGGCCGGAAGCCAGGCGCTGCTGCCCCAGAGATAACTCAGCGTGGCGATTTCAACCAGCAGGATCCAGCCCAGAAGCGGCGTCTGCCAGGCAAGCGTAAAGGTCTGTACAAACCCGGACGTTCGGCGCTTTTCCGAATGTTGAGGGGCCGGCAGGAAACGCCAGATTAACCCCCCACCCAGCGCCAGATTGATCGCCGCGAGGGCATAAAATGAGCCCGCCCAGCCAAGGTGTGCCATCAGCCAGGTGATCAGCGGAAAGCCTACTGCCAGCCCCAGTGAAACGCCCAGCGCGGTAACGGCGTTGGGCTTGCCAATCTCCCCGGCGCTAAAGTTATCGCTGATAAAGCGTGTTTTCAGTGAAAAGAGTGGGCCTTCGGCAATGCCCAAAATCAGGCGGGCGATGAGCATGCCCATCAGCGACCCCAGCAGTGGCGAGATGGCGCAAACCACGGCCCATATCGCAATGCTGGTTAACAATCCCTGTCGATAATGTAATTTGCTTTCGATAACTGGGGTCAATAGTAAAGCGGAAAAACCATAACCCAGCAAAAAGCAGGTCATGAGCATTCCCTGTAACATTCTGTTTTCATTTAGCTGAAAATGTTCGGCAAATTCAGGGTTTAAAATCATCACCGAGATATTTACTCGGTCAACGTAGGAAATAATAATGAGCACCAGAAGTGCCACCGTGCCTTGCCATCTTGCCGTCATTTAACCCGCCTTAATCGTGCTGTCTGTTTATATTTTTTATGAACGTTATTGTCACGTAACTAAAATGATTCACCTGTGAAACTCTTTGTTTTAATGAGATAAATTAAATAAAAGTTTCACAGGTGAAACGCCATAGGTATGCGCGTATATAATTTTTAAGGAATAAAAAGAAAAGAAGTCAATCTCTATTCTAAAAAATAAAACATCATCAAAAAAATGTATTCATTCACGCCTTAATAATGAAAATTTCATATCGCTGCATTTTTTCGTGATCGCTTGCACACTTAGCTAATTAAACCTCGACTGATTAACAAATTCGTCACATTCGCGCTTGACGAAACATTCATCGCTTTTATATTGACCGTATTAAATAAGAAACAGAGTTTCATATATGAAACAAAAGCCTGGAGGATCGTGATGAGCTGGATAGGCGTATGTGACGCAGAACAAGTACAGGAAGATTTCCCTTTTAGCGGTAACGTCGAGGGCAAAGAGATCGGCGTTTATTTGATTGATGGCGAATATTACGCGCTGGAAGACGTATGCCCGCACGCTTACGCGCTGCTGAGTCAGGGTTTCGTCGAGGACGGTAAAGTGGAATGTCCGCTGCATGAGGCGGTTTTCGATGTCAAAACCGGCCAGTGCCTGCACGGCCCCGGCGGACGTAACCTCAATCGTTACCCGGTTCGGGTATTTGAAAACCAGATCCAGATTACCTTCGTCGAGGAGACAGTGGCATGAGCGAAAGTCTGAACTTCAACCCGGCGCTGCCGGAAAGCCGTCAGTTTACCCCTCCGGCTGAGGGCGGTAACGGCGCCATCCATAAGCCCGGTGATTACCAGAACCTGATCTGGCAGACCCGCAGCCGCGTACCGGAAAACTGGGAAATCACGCTTATTTCCACGCTGGAAGACCTTTTCGAACAGGGGGCTGAAACCGTGCCGGAACTGGTCAACGGGCTGAACGCGGTACGTATGCACGATCAGCAGGGCGAGCCATGGAGCGATGCCAGCTTCCAGGCTTTCTTACAGGTTAACGGCTACTGAGGGCAATGCGATGACGACTACCGTACAAAACTATCTTGATAAAGGTCTGCGCGGCCTCTGGTACCCGGTGCTGGCCAGTTGGGAAGTTCAGTCTGCGCCCGTGGGGATCACCCGTCTGGGCGAACAGATTGTGGTCTGGCGCAACAAAGATGGCCAGGTGCAGGCGCTGGAAGATCGCTGTCCGCACCGTGGCGCGCGTCTGTCGATGGGCTGGAATCTGGGCGATCGTATCGCCTGCTGGTATCACGGCGTGGAAGTTGCGGGCAACGGCGAAGTGAAGGATGTGCCTGCAGTGGACAAATGTCCGCTGGTCGGCCAGCAGTGTGTGCGCAGCTACAACGTGCAGGAAGTGCACGGGGCCATCTTCCTTTGGTTTGGCGTTACCGCCGATCAGCAACCCGACGAACTGAGCTTCCCGGACGAACTGGCTGACACCGACGCCTACAGCAATTTCCTCTGCACCGCCGCGTGGAAATGCAATTACCAGTACGCACTGGAAAACGTGATGGACCCGATGCACGGCACCTATCTGCACTCTTCGTCGCACTCCATGGCGGAAGGGGATCGCAAAGCGGATATGGTTCTGCAGCCAACGAAAACCGGGTTTATCTTCGAGAAAAAAGGCCAGAGCGGCGTCAACTTCGACTGGGTTGAGCTGGGCAACAGCGGCACCTACTGGATGCGTTTGTCCATTCCTTATAAGAAGCGTTTCGGGCCGGGCGGTCACTTCTTCATTGTTGGCATGGTGGTGCCGGAAGATAACGATAACTGCCGCGTCTTCTTCTGGCGTATCCGCCGCGTGCAGGGCTGGCAGCGCGATATGTGGCGTTTTATGTACCGTAACCGTCTGGAAAAACTGCACTGGGAAGTTCTTGAGCAGGACCGCGTGGTGCTGGAGAGCATGGCGCCAGATGCACGGGAACACGAATACCTTTACCAGCATGATGTGGGCCTTTCGCGCCTGCGCCGCATGATGCAAAAAGCGGCGAAAGAGCAGCTGGCGGCGCGTGAAGCTCAGCAGGGAGCCGCCTGATGAATGGGCTGCTGAACGGGAAACGCATCGTGGTGACCGGTGCCGCGCGTGGGCTGGGCTTTCATTTCGCGAAAGCCTGCGCAGAGCAGGGCGCGGCGGTGGTGATGTGCGACATCCTTCAGGGCGAACTGGCTGAAAGCGCGCATGGCTTAAGTGAGAAGGGCTATGCGATTGAATCACACGTTATCGATCTGGCCGATCCGCTCTCCATTTCGCGGGTGTTCAGCGCTATTGGCGAACAGGGACCGATCGACGGTCTGGTCAATAACGCGGCGATGGCGACCGGGGTCGGCGGTAAGGACATGCTTGATTACGATCCGGATCTGTGGGACCGGGTGATGAGCGTTAACGTCAAAGGCACCTGGCTGGTTACCCGGGATGCGGTACCGCTGCTGCGCGAAGGGGCAGCCATTGTCAATGTGGCTTCCGATACCGCGCTGTGGGGCGCGCCGCGTCTGATGGCCTACGTGGCCAGCAAGGGCGCCGTGATTGCCATGACCCGTTCAATGGCACGTGAGCTGGGTGAAAAACGCATTCGTATTAACGCCATCGCCCCGGGCTTAACCCGCGTCGAAGCGACGGAATATGTTCCTGCAGAGCGGCATCAGCTTTACGAAAACGGCCGGGCGCTCACCGGGGCGCAGCAGCCGGAAGACGTCACCGGCAGCGTGGTCTGGCTGTTAAGCGATCTGTCGCGGTTTATCACCGGCCAGCTGATTCCGGTCAACGGCGGTTTTGTCTTTAACTGAGGTAAAGCAAATATGGCAAGCGATCACGAAGTGAAGTACCTGGTGCCCGGGCTGGAGCGAGGCTTACAGCTGCTGCTGGCCTTTGGCGAGCAGCACCGTGAACTGACCTTTGCCGAGCTGCACAGGCTGGTCGATATGCCGAAAGCCACCGCCTACCGCGTGGTACAAACGCTGGAATACATGGGTTTTCTGGAGCGCAACACGCGAACCAATACCTTCTCGCTTGGCATGAACGTCCTGCGTCTGGGCTTTGAATACATCGCCTCACTGGATGTGGCGCAGGTCGGTCAGCCGGTCATCGAGCAGCTGCGTGACGTCAGCCAGTGCAGCAGTCATCTGGCGATCCGCGACGGGCGCGACATCATCTATATCGCCCGCGTCAGCGCCGCCGGTTCTCGCATCAATCAGGTGAGCATTGGTACCCGTTTGCCGGTGCACTGCACGTCGCTGGGGCGCATGCTGCTGACCGATATTTCGCGAGCCGATTTCGAACAGCTGTTCCCGCACGAGCGTCTGCCGGGCAACACGCCGGGCCAGATCCACGACCGTGAAGCGTTGTGGCAGATGGTGCAGCAGGACAAAGCACGCGGCTATGTGATCGGCGAATCCTTCTTCCGTCATGGCATCTCCTCCATCGTTTATCCGGTGTATGACCGCAGCGGAAGGGTGGCGGCCGTGGTGAGCATTCTGGTGCCTTCGGAGGAGATCCCGCAGACCGATCGCGAGCGCCTGCAAAACGATGTCCGCATGGCGGCGGATAAAATTTCTGGCTTCTTAGGGTATTTGTCACAGGCCAGTTAAATCATCAGGTTAACGCCAGGCGCTTCATTGCGTCGGGCATGTTTTACGCCCAATCTGGGCCAGACGAGGCAACGAACGATGTGTATAACCGGAATTGAAAAGCTGGAATTTGGCGTCGAGAACCTGACGCACTGCGCCAAATTTATGCGTGATTTTGGCCTGACGGGCGATGCCAGCGGCCAGCGTTTTACTACCCTGAGCGGCGCGCGCGTGGAGCTTAATCCTGTCGACAGCCCTGACCTGCCGCCAGCGTTTGAAGCAGGAAATACGTTGCGCCGGATGACCTGGGCAGTCGCCACCCGGGACGATCTGGAGGCGCTGCGCCCGAAGCTTGAGAAGCAGCCCGGTTTTCGTGAGGTGGGCGACGCGCTGGAGTGCCGCGATCCGAACGGCATGACCCTGCGCGTACAGGTCAGCCATCAGGTCCCGGTGGAGCTGAACGTCGAGCCGATTAACCAGTGGGGCGATGCCCGCCGTATCGACACGCCAAGCCCGGTCTACGATCGCGCCCAGCCTATTAACGTGGGCCACGTGGTGTTCTTCGTGGAGGAGCTGGCGGCGGTGGAGACGTTCTACCGTGAGGTGCTTGGGTTCCAGGTGTCTGACCGCTACATCAACCGTGCGGTGTTCCTGCGCTGTGGCGTGCGCGGCGGGCATCACAACCTGTTCCTTCTTCAGCTGCCTCACCGTAAGCGGGGTCTGAACCACGTTGCCTTTACCGTACGCGACATTCACGAGGTGATTGGTGGTGGGATAGCGATGAACAAAAACGCCTGGAGCACCTTTATTGGCCCGGGGCGTCATCCGGTCTCCTCGGCCTATTTCTGGTACGTCAACAGCCCAACTGGCGGGGCGTTTGAATACTACACCAACGATGATTACCTCACCGAAAACTGGCAGCCGCGCGAGCTGGAACATTCGCTGGTGTCGTTCACCGAGTGGGCGGTAGAGGGTGGGATTGACCACGACACTCGCCGTCAGCAGAAAAAGCCGGAGGCGGTATGACCTCGCGCATTGTCATTATTGGCGGCGGTCAGGCAGGTGGCTGGGCGGCGAAAACCCTGCGTGACGAAGGCTTCGACGGCGAGATTTGCGTCGTGGCGGAAGAGGCGTGGGATTTCTACGAACGCCCGCCGCTGTCCAAGGCTGCGTTACTGGAGCCGGACGCGCCGCTACCGCGTCTCTTTCCTGAAGCGGCGCAACAGGCATTGAACCTGACATGGTGCCGACCGGTGCGCGCGGAATCTCTCGATCGTCACGCGAAAACGGTGCGCTTAAGCAACGGTGAATGCCTTAGTTACAACATTCTTTTAATCGCTACCGGTGGTCGGGCGCGTCTGCCGGGCGACGCATGGGCGGCCCACCCGCAGGTCTATACCCTGCGCCACTGGCAGGACGCACAGCGGTTGAAGGCGCGCCTGGCAGAGAGTCAAAACCTGGCAATTATCGGTGGAGGATGGATTGGCCTGGAGATTGCGGCCTCCGCGCGTAAATGTGGTGTCGCCGTGACGCTGTTTGAGCAGCAGCCCGCGCTGTGCATGCGTTCGGTGAGCGCCGAGGTATCGCAGCAGCTGGAAACACTTCACCGCGAACAGGGCGTGGATATCCGCACCGGCTGCGGAGCGCTGGAGCTGGAAGATAACAATGGTCTGCCGGTCATTCACTGTGACGGCAAGCGTGAAACCTTTGATGCCGTGGTCGTCGGGATCGGTGTTGATCTCAATCTGGAGCTGGCGCGCGATGCGGGTCTGCAGACTGAGCGCGGGATCGTGGTGGACGCTCAGGGGCGAACGTCGGATCCGTTTATTTTTGCTGCCGGTGATGTGGCCCAGCACCATCACTATGGGCTGTGCATTCAGTCGTGGGCCTTTGCCCAGAATCAGGCGGTTGCCACGGCAAAGGCGATGCTCAATCCCGATGCCCCCGGCTATGACGACGCGCCGTGGCTGTGGTCGGATCAATACCAGCACAACATTCAGATCCTCGGTATTCCGCAGGCAGGCTGCACAACCCTTGCCCGGGATAATGCGCTGTTTTTCTCACTGGATGAAAACGGACGGCTGACCCAGCTGGTGGCGTTCAACGATGCGCGTACCGTCAAGCTGGCGAAACGCTGGATGGCTGCCGGAAGGGATCTGTCCGCGGTGCCGCTGGCTGACCCGACTTTTTCACTGATGTCATTGCGATAGCTAACCCGCACCCGTAGGGGGAGACATGACCACATTTGAGACTAACACCGCGCCGGTTGAGGCAAGCGGTGAGGGCACCCGCACGCCCGAAAAAGCGGTGCGCTGGGCCATCCCGCTGTCATTGCTGGCCTGCGTACTGCTGGCATTTTTCGACAAAATCAGCATTGCGGCGCTCTTTTCCGACAGCCATTTCCAGCAGGCGATGGGCATTGATTTTGACACCACGCGCCTCGGCATTCTGATGAGCGCCTTTCTGCTGAGCTACGGCTTCTCATCGGTCTTTTTAAGCGGACTGGGGGACAAGATTGCGCCGCTTCGCCTGCTCACCGGCATGATGGTGGTGTGGTGCGTGCTGATGGTGGCCATGGGGTTTACCCATAACTACACGGTCATGATCGTCCTGCGCATTTTGCTGGGCGTGGCAGAAGGGCCGCTGTTTCCACTGGCGTTTGCCATTGTGCGGCATAACTTCCCGCAGCATCTGCAGGCGCGAGCGACCATGTTGTGGCTGCTGGGTACCCCGGTAGGCGCGGCGATTGGCTTCCCTCTCTCTATCTGGCTGCTGAATGCCTTCGGCTGGCAGAGCACCTTCTTTGTGATGGCGATGCTCACCGTGCCGGTGCTGGTGTTTGTGCGCATCGGTCTGCGCGGGATCCGTCTGGGTGCCAAACCGGCTGCGGATCGCGAATCACAGGATGAACGACGTGCCGCGCGGCGCGAGCTGTTTGTCAGCCCGCACTTCTGGATTATCTGCATCTTTAACATCGCGTTTCTCACCTACCTGTGGGGGATCAACGGCTGGCTGCCGGGTTACCTGATTAAAGGTAAAGGCATTCATCTTGAACACGCGGGCTGGCTGTCGTCGATGCCGTTTATCGCCATGCTGGCGGGTGAGGTGATTGGCGCATGGCTTTCTGACCGGGTCGATAAACGCGCGGTGGCCTGCTTTATCTCGATGGCTGGCGCGGGGTTAGGCCTGACGGCGGTCATGCATCTTGATACCCCGCTGGCCGTTATCGCGGCGATGAGCTTTAGCACCTTTATGTGGGGCACCGGTGCGCCGAACATTTTCGCACTGCTGGCGAAGGCTACCCATCCCCGGGTGAGCGCGACGGCGGGCGGTATTTTCAACGGGCTGGGAAACTTTGCAGGCGCGCTGTCGCCGGCGGTGATGGGCGCGTTGATCGCCTTCACCCACAGCATGGATTCCGGGCTGATTTTTCTGGCGGTGATGGCGGCGGTGGGCTGCGTCCTGTTACTGCCGCTGCTGAGACGTTACTGAGGAGAGTGTCATGACTGATTCAACCGTAACTGCAAAACCAGGCATTAAACCTGACCATCTGACCATGGAAGAGTGGATCGAGTCGCGCATTGCGCGCTTTGAAGGGCGTAAATATGACTGGAACGCGCTGAAGTTCCAGGCCGATTTCGATCCTAAATACCGCCGTGCGCAGATGCGCTACATCGGTACCGGGGCAACGGGCGTGGCAAGCGATACCAATACCGTGCCGGCTGAGCACTTTACCTTCTCCACCATGGTGCTGCCGTCGAAGTGCGAGGGACCATTGCATCTGCATGATGATGTGGAAGAGGTGTTCTTCATGCTTAAAGGGCAGATCACGCTGATGATCCAGGACGGCGATCACTACACCGAAACCGTGCTGCGCGAACGCGATCTGATCTCCGTTCCGCCGGGCATCTATCGCGGTCTGTTCAATCATGGTGAAGAAGAGGCGCTGATGTGCGTGATGCTCGGCACCAACAAGCCGGAAATCCCGACCTATCCGGCCGATCACCCGCTGTCGAAAGTGAAGCGGAACTAAGGGGGCGCGATGACGGGCTTTCGTGAACAGGGAAGCGGCATCCCGCTGATGCTGCTCCACGGCATCAGCTCCGGCGCTGCCTCCTGGCATAAACAGATGGCGCTGAACGGTTTTCGCGTGCTGGCGTGGGACATGCCCGGTTATGGCGAAAGCCCGATGCTGGCGGTTGAGCGCGCCAACGCGGGGGATTACGCCGACGCGCTGGCGGCCATGCTGGACCGCGCGGGCGTCTGGCAGGTCGTTCTGGTCGGGCATTCGCTTGGGGCGCTGGTGGCAAGCGCCTTTGCGGCGAAGTATCCCGAACGCGTACTGCATCTGGTACTGGCCGATGCCGCGCAGGGTTACGGCCAGGCCGAGCCGGCGCAGCGCGAGCAGGTCTGGCGTAACCGGGAGCAGCAGATGGCGCTTGGGGGCGAGATCCTGGCGCAAACCCGGGCCGCTAAATTATTACGCCCGGGCGCGCGTGAGGACGATATTGCCACCGTTGCGGCGGGCATGCGCAAACTGCGCCCGGAAGGCTACCTCGCTGCCGCATGGATGCTGGCACATGACGATATTCACGGCTGGCTGAAGCGTTACGCCGGTGACTTTGAAGTCTGGTGCGGCGAGCAGGACGCCATTACCCAGCCTGAGCTGGTTCAGGGGCTGGCGCTACGTTACGGCATGCCGTTTACCGCGATTCCCCTGGCCGGGCACGCCAGCTATCTCGATAACGACGCGTTTTTTAATCAACAGCTTTTACGTATCAACGAAGAGGTGCGCGATGAATGTACAAATTGACGGGCGCGTAGCGGTAGTCACCGGCGGTTCTTCTGGCATTGGTTTTGAAACACTGCGTTTGCTGCTGGGCGAGGGGGCAAAAGTGGCGTTCTGTGGCCGCGACCCGGACCGGCTTGCCAGCGCGCATGCGTCGCTGCAAAACGAATTCCCTGATGGCGAGATTTTCTCTCACCGCTGCGACGTGCTGGATGCAGACCAGGTTCAGACCTTTGCCCAGGCCGTTAAGTCCCGCTTTGGCGGGACAGACTTGCTGATTAATAACGCCGGACAGGGGTATGTGGCGCACTTCAATGACACCCCGCGCGAGGCCTGGCTGCATGAAGCCGAACTGAAACTGTTTGGGGTGATTAACCCCGTGCAGGCTTTTCAGCCGCAGCTGGAGCAATCGGATATTGCCTCCATTACCTGCGTGAACTCGCTGCTGGCGCTGCAGCCAGAGGAACACATGATTGCCACCTCCGCAGCACGTGCCGCGCTGCTCAATATGACGCTCACGCTCTCGAAAGAGCTGGTGAGTAAGGGTATCCGCGTGAATTCCATTTTGCTTGGCATGGTGGAATCCGGCCAGTGGCGGCGTCGCTTTGAGAACCGGTCGGATAAAAGTCAGAGCTGGCCGCAGTGGACGGCGGATATTGCCCGCAAACGCGGCATTCCGATGGCGCGTCTCGGTAAGCCGCAGGAGCCTGCGCAGGCTCTGCTGTTCCTCGCGTCGCCGCTGGCTTCGTTTACCACCGGTGCGGCGCTGGACGTTTCCGGCGGCTTCTGCCGTCATCTGTAAGGACACATCATGAAAAAAATCATGTTAATCGGCTACGGTGCCATGGCGCAGGCGGTCATTGAGCGCCTGCCCGAGCAGGTTGCCATCGGCTGGATCGTGGCGCGCGAGACGCATCATGCCGCGATTCGCCAGCAGTTTGGCGATGCGGTGGTGGCACTGACCTCGCCCGCATTATGTACGGATACTCCCGATCTGGTGCTGGAATGTGCCAGCCAGCAGGCGGTGGCGCAGTACGGGGAAGCGATTTTACGCCGTGGATGGCATCTGGCGGTGATCTCCACCGGCGCGCTGGCAGACAGCGCGCTGGAACAGCGTCTGCTCAACGCAGGCGGAAAGCTGACGCTGCTCTCCGGGGCGGTGGCGGGCATTGATGGCCTGGCAGCGGCAAAAGAGGGCGGGCTTGAGAAGGTGACCTACCAGTCGCGTAAAAGCCCGGCCAGCTGGCGCGGCAGCTATGCCGAGCAGCTTATCGATCTTAACGCCGTGTCCGAGGCGCAGATCTTCTTTGAAGGCAGCGCACGCGAAGCGGCACGACTGTTTCCGGCCAACGCCAACGTGGCGGCGACCGTGGCACTTGGCGGCGTGGGGATGGATGATACCCGTGTGCAACTGATGGTTGACCCGGCCACTCAACGCAATACCCACACGCTGCACGTCGAAGGGATGTTTGGCGAGTTCCATCTGGAGCTGAGCGGGCTACCGCTTGCCAGCAACCCCAAAACCTCCACCCTGGCGGCACTCAGCGCGGTTCGCGCCTGCCGTGAACTGACGCAGCGCTGAGGAGCGACGATGGACGATCTTAACATTTTCATTGGCGGCAACTGGCGGCGTGGCGGCGGTAACCTGATGCAGAGCCATTTCCCGGCAGACGGTGCGGTGAACGCCAAGCTCCACGCGGCAAGCCTGGACGATCTGCAGGAGGCTATCGACGCCGGAGAGCGCGCGTGGCGCGATCCTGCCTGGCGTAACAGCCTGCCGCATGCGCGTGCGAAGATCCTGCATAAGGTGGCGGATCTGATCGAATCCCGCGTCGATGAACTGGCCCGCATGCAGAGTCGCGACAACGGTAAACCGCTGGCGGAAGCGCGGGGGCTGGTGATGAGCGCGGCAGGCACGGCGCGTTATTTTGCCGCCGCCTGCGAGCTGCTGGAAGGTGAACTGCCGACCCCACGCCAGCCTGATGTGCTTACCCTCAGCCGATATGAACCGCTCGGCGTGGTGGCGGCTATCACGCCCTGGAATTCCCCCATTGCCAGCGAAATGCAGAAAGTGGCGCCGGCCATTGCTGCCGGTAACGCGGTGGTTCTCAAACCAGCCGAAGCCACCCCGCTGATGGCGCTGGAGCTGGCGCGTATTTTTGAGCAGGCAGGCTTACCCGCCGGGCTGCTGAGCGTGCTGCCGGGTAAAGGCTCGGTGATTGGCGATGCGCTGGCGCGTCACCCGAAAGTGCGAAAAATCTCCTTTACCGGTGGCACCACCACGGGCCGTCATCTGGCGCACGTGGCGGCGGAAAAATTGATCCCGGCCTCGCTGGAACTGGGCGGTAAATCCCCGACCATCGTGCTGGAAGATGCCGACGTTGAGCTGGCTGCGCGCGGGATCTGCTACGGCATTTTCAGCTCTGCAGGTCAGGCCTGTATTGCCGGTTCGCGACTCTTTATCCATGAGCGCCTTTACGCCCCACTGATGGCGAGGCTGCTCGAATTAACGCGCGGCCTGCGGGTCGGGCATCCCTTTACCGACGGCACCCATGTGGGACCGCTGATTAACGACGCGCACCGCAAGAGCGTGCAGGCTTACGTTGAACTGGCAAAGCGTGAAGGGGGCCGCGTGCTGTGTGGCGGGGAGATCCCTGCCGATCCACTGCTGGCAAACGGCAGTTACTTCCAGCCCACCATCATCGAAGGCCTGACCAACAGCGCGCACGCCTGTCAGGAGGAGATCTTCGGCCCGGTGCTGGTGGCGATGCCCTTTAGCGATGAAGCCGCGTTGATCCGTGAGGCGAATGACTCCGTTTATGGCCTTGCCGCCGGGATCTGGACGCGGGATACCGGGCGCGCCCTGCGCCTGAGCGAGCAGCTTGAAGCGGGCACGGTGTGGATAAACACCTACAAAGTGTTTGCAATTTCGACCCCGTTCGGGGGCTTTAAAGAGAGCGGTCTGGGCCGCGAAAAGGGCATTCAGGGGCTGAAAGCCTGGATGCAGCAAAAGAGCATTTATCTGGCGACGGGTAACAGCGTCAACCACTGGTGCGACTGAGAAAGGGTGAGTAATGAGCGAAATGATAACCGTCGGCGACGCCATCGCCAGAACGCTGGAGCAGTATCAGGTTGAGGCCATCTACGGCGTCATCTCCATCCACAATTTACCCATCGCCGATGCGGTAGGGCAGCGCGGGAATATTCGCTTTGTACCCGCACGTGGCGAAGCGGGGTCGGTCACCATGGCCGATGCCCACGGCCGTTTTTCCGGGCTCGGTGTGGCGCTGACCAGTACCGGTGCCGGGGCGGGTAACGCCGTCGGCGCGCTGGTGGAAGCCATGAATGCCTGCACGCCGCTGCTGCATATCACCGGCCAGGTGGAAAAAGCCTGGCTGGATGCCGACACCGGCTTTATCCACGAAACCCGCGACCAGCTGACCTTCCTGAAGGCCAGCTCAAAACGGGCATACCGCATCAGCAACGCAAACCAGGCGATCGCGATCCTTCACAAGGCCATTCAGGAGGCGCAAACTCCGCCGTGCGGGCCGGTTTCCGTGGAGATCCCGATTGATATTCAGGGGGCGAAAATCCCCGTGTCGCTGATCACCGCTCCGGTGAAACCGACGTCGGTTTCCGCAGTTGATACGGCAGTGGTCGACACGCTGTGGGCGCAGCTTAAACAGGCCAGACAGCCGCTGCTGTGGCTGGGGGGCGGAGCGCTCGGTAGCGCTGATGCGGTAAAAAAACTGGCAGATGCGGGAGTGACGGTTATCTCCAGCACCCACGCGCGCGGCGTGCTGCCGGACAACCATCGCGCCAGCCTGCGGGCGTTTCATAACTCGCCGTCAGTTGAGGCGTTGATCGCCCAGTGCGACTTTACGCTGGTCGCCGGCTCACGCCTGCGCAGCAACGAAACCCGCTCGTGGACGCTTGAATTACCGCATCCCCGCGTCCAGATTGATATCGACCCCGCGGCGGCGAGCCGCAACTATCTGATGGACACAACCCTTGTGGCCGACTGCGCGGCGCTGTTAACCGCGCTGGCGGCTAAAGCGCAGGGGCGTGAATGGGGCGATGCGCAGTGGGATACGCAGGTGCAGCAGGCGCTGGCGAAAGCTGTTGCGGGGCTGCGTGAGCAGTGCGGTGCTTATGCGAAGCTCAACGACGCCATCGAGAACGCGCTGCCGCAAGATGGCCTGCTGGTTCGTGATATCACCGTTTCCGGAAGCCTGTGGGGCAGCCGTTTGTTCCGCGCCAACGGACCGCTGATGAACATTCACTCGCTGGCAGGCGCCATCGGCATGGGGCTACCGATGGCGATTGGCACGGCGATTGCCAACCCGCAACGCAAAGTGGTGGGGCTGGTGGGCGATGGTGGCGTAAGCCTGAATCTGGGCGAGATGGCAACGCTGGCGCAGGAGAAGGCCAACGTGACGCTGCTGGTGATGAACGACGGCGGTTACGGCGTCATGCGCGGCATTCAGGATAAGTATTTCGGCGGGCGTCAGTATTATAACGAGCTGCATACCCCGGACTTTACGCAGCTGGCGCATGCGATGGGGTTACAGGCGTGGAGCGTCGAACGGGCTGAGGATTTTGACGCGGTGATGACCGAAGCGCTTGCCATGCCAGGACCGTCGGTAGTGGAAGTGCGGATGGGACAGATTGGCGCGCTGAAGTTTGCCGGGCCGCCGCAGAAGACGTTGTACTAAGCGTGTTTACCCTCACTCCAGCCCTCTCCCTTAGGGAGAAGGGCGGGTGAGGGGTTTAATCAGAACACGTTAAACGGGTATTCCACGTACGCGCGGATCTCATCCCCGCCCACGTTATAGTCGCTGGCGTTGCTGGACACGCGCAGGACGGAGTAACGGAGTTTCAGTTTCAGATCTTTAGCCGGGCCGTCCTGCACCTGATACTGGATCTGGTTAAACCACTCATGCTCTTTACCGTTGCTGGTTTCAGAGGTCTTGATGTTGTCGCCACGCACGTAAGCTGTGGTCCAGCTCAGGCCTGGTAAGCCCAGACCGCCGAAGTCCAGCGCGTAAGAAGCCTGCCAGGAGCGCTCGTCTTCGCCGTTGAAATCAGACCAGTAGGAGTTCGCCAGCCAGATGGTATTGCCGCCGTCACCTACGCCCCCCTGATCGCGATAGCTGCCATAGTGATAGCCGGTGCTGCCGCTGCTCTGCTGATACGCCACCTTGAAGGTATGAATATCCCAGATGTAGCTTGCCGCCAGGCTCCAGATGCTATTGCTGCGTCCGGTATCAAGGCTGTCTGCGTAGCGCTGATCCAGGCGTGAGTTATAGCCGTTGAAATCGAGCACCAGCTGTTGCCCGGTGCTGAACGGCTGTTTGAAGTTCATTCCCAGGTACTGCTTGTTCATCACCTCTTCCACATGAGAGGCATACAGCGCACCGCTGAACTGGTCGTTGAACTGGTAGCTCGCACCGCCGAAGGAGAGGCTCTTCAGGCCGCTGTCGTGGCGGTCGTCACTTTTGCGCTGCTCATCGGTGAAGTAACCGGCGTTCACTTCCAGGCCCGCGATCTCTTTTGAGGTCAGCATGGTGCCGGTAAAGCTTTCAAACAGCAGACGGGAATTGTCGGCATTCACAATCGGTAATTCCGGACGCTGGTTACCGTAGCTCAGCACGGTATTGGAAATACGCATTTTTGCTGTGGCGCCAAATTTCGCCAGATCGGATTTAGCCCGGCCATCGTCTTCCTGTTTAAAGAAGTCAATGCCGCCCGCGCCGCTCTTTCCACGACCGCCGTCCAGACGCACGCCATACTGGGCAATGCCGTCCACACCAAAGCCAACCAGCCCTTCGGTATAGCCGGATTCGAACGTGGCAACGATACCCTGACCCCATTCGGCTTTGTCCTGCTGGCCCTGATGATAATCACGACTGATATACGCATTGCGTAAAAACAGATCTAAATGGCTGTCGTCAACAAACCCTTTGCTGTCGGATTGCTGGCTTGCAACGGCGGGTAATGCGGCGAATAAACTTAACGCAATTAATGAAAATTCTTTTTTCACGGAGGGAACGTCTCTGTCTTAATATTGTAAATTGAATTACTGCGAGCTCGATAATTACCCGAATGGTAAATGATTGCAATAATTATGTGACGAGACGTTTCAGGGCAATAAGCCAGTGTTTGCGCGGCTTAGAAAGGTACTCAAGCGCTATTACCGATATGTGCGGTTAAATTAACAATTCATGCGAAATAAAAAGGAGGCAAATATGCCTCCTTTCGAATTATTTAATTCCGTCTGCGGCCATACGGTCGCGAATATGCTGTGCGCGCTCTTCTGACGCCGGGTGGTCATCAAACATAGAGCTCTGGCGACCGGCTTCCAGTTTGGCCAGTTTTTCGAAGCTGGTGGCTAAACCTGATGGATTAATGCCGCGTTTGCGCAACAGATCGTAGGAGTAGTCATCCGCTTCGGATTCCTGACGCTGCGAGAACTGAGAGTTAACCAGTTTTTCACCCACATCGCCAAGCTGCGACTGTGACAGGCTGCCGACGATACCGCCCGTAGACGCCGCCGCGGCGCGGATGGCGTTAGTGCCTAACGCAACCTGCATGCCTTTCTTCACGTGGCCAAGTGCAACGTGGCCCATTTCATGGCCGATAACCGCTTCAACTTCGTTGTCGGTCATCATATCCATCAGCCCGCTGTAAACGCGGATGCAGCCGTTCGCCATCGCGAAGGCGTTTACATCTTTGGCCATGTACACCTTATAGTTCACCGGCTGGCCGTTAATGTTATCACCCAGCGCGGAGGCTATCTTATTCAGACGCTGCGTGTAGGTACTATTGGCCGGGGCAAGCGTGGCTTTTCCGTCCATATCTTTACAGGCCTGGTCGCTCAGCGCTTTAACCTGTGCGTCGCTCAGGGAGTAGGCCTGAAAGGCTTCTGCGCCTGAGGACATCAGGCCGTTAGAATCCATATTCTGACAGCCGCTCAGCAGGAGCGTTGTACCCAGGGCCAGCACTATTGCACGCATTTTCATGATGTCGCTTCCGTACTCGTTAATCTGAATAAAATCTGAAAAGTGCACCGGCAACGAAGCCGGGGTCGGGCTAAGTATAAGGAATATCTACGGGGTCGGGCGAGCAGATTGCGCAACATGCGAGCATGATCCAGAGATTTCTTAAGCTGCAAAAGAATGCTCCATGTACATGACATGCCGCTTGGGTTACATTGTTGGCACTTTTTTCCGGCGTAGCCCAAAACGCGCTGTCGTCAAGGGCATGGCCTTTAACAGTCCGATCTGGAGTTAAAATGTCCTCACGTAAAGAGCTTGCTAATGCTATTCGTGCGCTGAGCATGGACGCAGTACAGAAAGCCAAATCCGGCCACCCGGGCGCCCCAATGGGTATGGCTGATATCGCCGAAGTCCTGTGGCGCGATTTCCTGAACCACAACCCGCAGAACCCTTCCTGGGCTGACCGCGACCGTTTCGTGCTGTCTAATGGCCACGGCTCAATGCTGATCTATAGCCTGCTGCACCTCACTGGCTACGATCTGCCAATTGAAGAGCTGAAAAACTTCCGCCAGCTGCACTCCAAAACGCCAGGTCACCCGGAAGTGGGTTACACCGCAGGTGTAGAAACCACCACCGGCCCGCTGGGTCAGGGTATTGCTAACGCGGTGGGTATGGCGATTGCCGAGAAAACCCTGGCCGCGCAGTTCAACCGTCCAGGTCATGACATTGTTGACCACTTCACCTACGCATTCATGGGTGACGGCTGCATGATGGAAGGCATTTCTCACGAAGTGTGCTCCCTGGCAGGTACCCTGAAGCTGGGCAAACTGGTTGCGTTCTATGACGACAACGGCATCTCCATCGACGGTCACGTTGAAGGCTGGTTCACTGACGACACCGCGAAGCGTTTCGAAGCTTACGGCTGGCACGTTGTGCGTGGCGTTGACGGTCACGATGCTGACTCGATTAAACGTGCAGTAGAAGAAGCGCGCGCTGTGACGGACAAGCCGTCACTGCTGATGTGCAAAACCATCATTGGTTTCGGTTCTCCGAACAAAGCGGGTACCCACGATTCCCACGGTGCGCCACTGGGCGACGCGGAAATCGCTCTGACGCGCGAAGCGCTGGGCTGGAAATATCCTGCTTTCGAAATCCCATCTGAAATTTACGCGCAGTGGGATGCTAAAGAAGTGGGTCAGGCGAAAGAATCCGCATGGAACGAGAAGTTCGCTGCCTATGCGAAAGCCTTCCCACAGGAAGCGGCTGAATTTACCCGTCGTATGAAGGGTGACATGCCGTCTGACTTCGACGCCAAAGCGAACGAGTTCATTGCTAAACTGCAGGCGAACCCATCCAAAATCGCCAGCCGTAAAGCTTCTCAGAATGCGATTGAAGCGTTCGGTCCGCTGCTGCCAGAATTCCTGGGTGGCTCCGCTGACCTGGCGCCATCTAACCTGACAATCTGGTCTGGTTCTAAAGCAATCAACGAAGACACTGCCGGTAACTACATCCACTACGGTGTGCGTGAATTCGGTATGACCGCGATTGCGAACGGTATCTCCCTGCACGGTGGTTTCCTGCCGTACACCTCTACCTTCCTGATGTTTGTCGAGTACGCGCGTAACGCCGTGCGTATGGCTGCGCTGATGAAACAGCGTCAGGTGATGGTCTACACCCACGATTCCATCGGTCTGGGCGAAGATGGTCCAACTCACCAGCCGGTAGAGCAGGTAGCTTCCCTGCGCGTGACGCCAAACATGAGCACATGGCGTCCATGTGACCAGGTTGAGTCCGCCGTGGCGTGGAAATACGGTGTTGAGCGTCAGGACGGCCCAACCGCACTGATCCTCTCCCGTCAGAACCTGGCACAGCAGGAACGTACTCCAGAGCAGCTGGCGAACATCGCCCGTGGTGGTTACGTGCTGAAAGATTGCGCGGGTCAGCCAGAGCTGATCTTCATCGCGACCGGTTCTGAAGTTGAGCTGGCTGTTGCCGCATGGGAAAAACTGTCTGCCGAAGGCGTTAAAGGGCGCGTGGTTTCCATGCCGTCTACCGATGCGTTCGACAAGCAGGATGCAGCCTACCGTGAATCCGTACTGCCTAAAGCCGTTACCGCGCGCGTGGCAGTAGAAGCCGGTATCGCTGACTACTGGTTCAAATATGTGGGCCTGAACGGCGCAATCGTCGGCATGACCACCTTTGGTGAATCTGCTCCGGCAGAGCTGCTGTTCGAAGAGTTCGGCTTCACCGTTGAAAACGTTGTCGCGAAAGCAAAAGAACTGCTGTAATCGTTTGTAGGGGAGGGGCGCGAGCCCCTGTCCGTGCTCTCACTGAGAAGAGGGCGCAAACACCCTAAACGGTAACCTTTGGGTTACCGTTTTGTTTTTTCACGCTATCCGCTTTATATGTCCACTATTCCTCAAACATGTAACGTTCCTGTGAATTATTCCATCCAAAATGTGACGCAAGTCATATAGCGCGCTTATTGCTCTGGACAGACATTCCTTTTATTCCCTGATTCGCTTATTCTAGCTGAAGCGTTTCAGTCGATTAAATGTTCGACAATTGACCAATCAATCGCAGTTTGTGACAGCAAGGATTCCCCTTCGGGCGTAGCTGGATTACTCTTTCAGCCACCTCAAACTCAGGGATAGCTTTGCAGGAGATCTATGACCGTACGCGTAGCGATTAATGGCTTCGGTCGCATCGGGCGTAACGTGGTTCGTGCTTTATATGAATCCGGGCGTCGGGCGGAAATAACCGTGGTGGCTATCAACGAACTGGCGGATGCTGCGGGCATGGCGCATTTGTTGAAATATGACACCAGCCACGGACGCTTTGCCTGGGATGTTCGCCAGGAAAGAGATCAGCTGTTTGTCGGCGACGATGCCATCCGCGTGCTGCATGAGAGCAGTATTGCCGGGCTACCGTGGCGTGAACTGGGTGTGGATATCGTACTTGACTGTACTGGCGTATACGGTAACCGCGAGCATGGCGAAGCGCATCTGACAGCAGGTGCGAAAAAAGTCCTGTTTTCCCATCCTGGCAGCAACGACCTCGACGCGACCGTCGTATTTGGCGTGAATCAGCATGAGCTGCAAGCCGAACACCGCATTGTTTCCAACGCCTCCTGCACCACCAACTGCATTATTCCGGTCATCAAACTGTTAGACGATGCGTATGGCATTGAATCCGGCACCGTAACCACGATTCATTCAGCGATGCACGATCAGCAGGTGATTGACGCCTATCATCCGGACTTACGACGCACGCGAGCCGCGAGCCAGTCAATCATTCCGGTGGACACAAAACTGGCGGCAGGTATCACCCGTTTTTTCCCGCAGTTTAACGATCGTTTTGAAGCAATTGCCGTACGTGTACCGACGATTAACGTCACCGCAATTGACCTGAGCGTGACGGTGAAAAAACCGGTAAAAGCCTGTGAAGTCAACCTGTTGCTGCAAAAAGCGGCACAGGGGGCATTTCATGGTATAGTTGACTATACGGAATTACCGTTGGTCTCAGTAGATTTTAACCACGACCCGCACAGCGCCATTGTCGATGGCACTCAAACGCGCGTCAGTGGCGCACACCTTATCAAGACGCTGGTCTGGTGTGATAACGAATGGGGCTTTGCTAACCGAATGCTCGACACCACGTTAGCAATGGCCGCTCAAGGTTTCAGGTAAGACGCATCGTGCGTCTGCAAAACTTTAAGAATCAACGAGAGGATTCACCATGTCTGTAATTAAGATGACCGATCTGGATCTGGCTGGTAAACGCGTTTTCATCCGTGCTGATCTGAACGTACCGGTTAAAGATGGCAAAGTGACCAGCGACGCGCGTATCCGTGCATCTCTGCCAACCATCGAACTGGCTCTGAAGCAGGGCGCTAAAGTGATGGTGACCTCCCACCTGGGTCGTCCAACTGAAGGCGAGTACAATGAAGAGTTCTCTCTGCTGCCAGTTGTTAATTACCTGAAAGACAAACTGTCCAACCCGGTTCGCCTGGTAAAAGATTACCTGGACGGCGTAGACATCGCTGCCGGTGAACTGGTTGTTCTGGAAAACGTTCGCTTCAACAAAGGCGAAAAGAAAGACGACGAAGCGCTGTCCAAAAAATACGCTGCACTGTGTGACGTATTCGTGATGGATGCCTTCGGTACTGCTCACCGTGCGCAGGCTTCAACCCACGGTATCGGTAAATTCGCAGACGTCGCGTGTGCCGGTCCTCTGCTGGCTGCTGAGCTGGACGCACTGGGTAAAGCGCTGAAAGAACCTGCTCGTCCAATGGTTGCAATCGTTGGTGGTTCTAAAGTTTCTACCAAACTGACCGTACTGGATTCCCTGTCTAAAATCGCTGACCAGCTGATCGTTGGTGGTGGTATCGCGAACACCTTCGTGGCGGCACAAGGCCATAACGTCGGTAAGTCCCTGTACGAAGCGGATCTGGTTGACGAAGCAAAACGTCTGCTGACCACCTGCGATATCCCGGTTCCAACGGATGTTCGCGTCGCGACTGAGTTCTCTGAAACAGCGGCTGCGACCCTGAAATCTGTTAACGACATCAAAGATGATGAGCAGATTCTGGACCTGGGCGACGTTTCTGCACAGAAACTGGCTGAAATCCTGAAAAACGCAAAAACTATCCTGTGGAATGGTCCTGTTGGCGTGTTCGAATTCCCGAACTTCCGCAAAGGTACTGAAATCGTTGCTAACGCTATCGCAGACAGCGAAGCGTTCTCTATCGCAGGCGGCGGTGATACGCTGGCAGCAATCGACCTGTTCGGTATTTCTGACAAGATCTCCTACATCTCCACTGGTGGCGGCGCATTCCTCGAGTTCGTGGAAGGCAAAGTACTGCCAGCAGTAGCAATGCTCGAAGAGCGCGCTAAGAAGTAAGCCATTCAAGGGCAGGGAAACCTGCCCAATTTTCAGCGCGCTTTAAGAGCTCGCACCTTTTCTAACGGCCGAAGATACAGGACTAAGCAACATGTCTAAAATTTTTGATTTCGTAAAACCTGGCGTGATCACTGGTGATGACGTTCAGAAAGTGTTCCAGGTAGCTAAAGAAAACAACTTCGCTCTGCCAGCAGTTAACTGCGTTGGTACCGACTCCATTAACGCCGTACTGGAAGCTGCTGCAAAAGTTAAAGCACCGGTTATCGTTCAGTTCTCTAACGGTGGCGCAGCATTCATCGCTGGTAAAGGCGTGAAAACTGACGTTCCTCAGGGCGCGGCAATCCTGGGCGCAATCTCTGGTGCGCACCATGTACACCAGATGGCTGAACACTACGGTGTTCCGGTTATCCTGCACACTGACCACTGCGCGAAGAAACTGCTGCCGTGGATCGACGGTCTGCTGGACGCGGGTGAAAAACACTTCGCAGCGACCGGTAAGCCACTGTTCTCTTCTCACATGATCGACCTGTCTGAAGAGTCCCTGCACGAAAACATCGAAATCTGCTCTAAGTACCTGGCGCGCATGGCCAAAATGGACATGACCCTGGAAATCGAACTGGGTTGCACCGGTGGTGAAGAAGACGGCGTGGACAACAGCCATATGGACGCTTCTGCACTGTATACCCAGCCAGAAGACGTTGATTACGCTTACACCGAGCTGAGCAAAATCAGCCCACGCTTCACCATCGCAGCGTCCTTCGGTAACGTACACGGCGTTTACAAACCAGGTAACGTGGTTCTGACCCCAACTATTCTGCGTGATTCTCAGGAATACGTTTCTAAGAAACACAACCTGCCGCACAACAGCCTGAACTTCGTCTTCCACGGCGGTTCCGGTTCTTCTGCTCAGGAAATCAAAGACTCCGTAAGCTACGGCGTAGTGAAAATGAACATCGATACCGACACCCAGTGGGCAACATGGGACGGTATCCTGCAGTACTACAAAACGAACGAAGCTTACCTGCAGGGCCAGCTGGGCAACCCGAAAGGCGAAGACCAGCCGAACAAGAAATACTACGATCCACGTGTATGGCTGCGTGCTGCGCAGACTTCCATGGTGGCGCGTCTGGAGCAGGCTTTCAAAGAACTGAACGCGGTTGACGTTCTGTAATTTAAGCTCCTCGTAGCATCAGAAGGCCCGCGAATGCGGGCCTTTTTTTATGCTTTTTCAATGGTCTGCCCGGCCCGTTTATGTGATCTGTTTGGCAAAACCGGTCCTTTTTGTTTACCCTTTACTGACCTGCCTGTCTCCATGGGGGATGGATTTTGTGTTTTGGGATAACAAAAGGAAGACTAAATGGAACAACTCGATGTTGTAGACAGCATCAATAATGCCGGTAACTGGCTGGTGCGCAACCAGGCGCTGCTGCTGAGCTATGCCGTTAACATCGTCGCGGCGATTGCCATCATCATTGTCGGGATGATCGTGGCGCGTATCGTATCAAACGCCGTAAACCGCGTGATGCTGGCGCGTCACATTGACGCTACTGTGGCTGACTTCCTCTCTGCACTGGTGCGCTACGGTATTATTGCCTTTACGCTGATTGCTGCACTGGGGCGTGTTGGCGTACAGACTGCCTCGGTGATTGCTGTTCTCGGTGCCGCCGGTCTGGCCATTGGTCTGGCACTGCAGGGGTCGCTCTCGAACCTGGCTGCGGGTGTGTTGCTGGTAACCTTCCGTCCGTTCCGCTCTGGCGAGTACGTTGACCTGGGCGGTATTGCCGGCACCGTACTGCAGGTGCAGATTTTCTCAACCACCCTGCGAACTGTTGATGGCCGTATCGTGGTGGTACCGAACGGGAAAATCATCGCGGGCAACATCATTAACTTTTCCCGCGAGCCGGTGCGTCGTAACGAGCTGATTATCAGCGTGGCGTATGATTCTGATATCGATCAGGTGAAATCGCTGATCGCCAATATCATTGCCTCCGACGATCGTATTCTGAAAGATAAAGAGCAGACCGTTCGCCTGAACGAGTTGGGGGCATCGTCCATCAACTTTGTTGTGCGCATCTGGAGCAAAAGCAGCGATCTGCAAAACGTTTACTGGGATGTTCTGGAACGTATCAAACGTGATTTTGATGCCAACGGGATCAGCTTCCCGTATCCACAGATGGACGTGAACCTTAAACGCGAGAAAGAAGCCGAGTAATCCTCTTCCTCAGGAGGCCCGGTGAGCGGCAACGCCACCGGGCCTTTTTATTAGCAATACTAATCACCAATTAATATTATCAATTTCCTCTAATAAGATTCTCGCAGTATAGTCAGCTCCCAGGACAACTTGCTGAGAATTTATTCATGTTATCTTATTATTTTCAAGGTCTTGCATTAGGTGCGGCCATGATCCTTCCCCTTGGCCCGCAGAACGCGTTCGTGATGAACCAGGGCATTCGCCGTCAGTATCATCTTATGATTGCCCTACTGTGCGCGGTGAGCGATTTGCTGCTGATCTGCGCCGGAATCTTTGGCGGCAGTGCGCTGCTGATGCAGTCTCCCTGGCTGCTGGCGCTGGTGACCTGGGGTGGGGTAGCGTTCCTGCTGTGGTATGGGTTTGGGGCGCTGAAAACGGCAATGAGCAGCAATCTCGAACTGGCGAGCGCCGAGGTCATGAAGCAGGGCCGCTGGAAGATTATCGTCACCATGCTGGCGGTCACCTGGCTCAACCCGCACGTTTATCTGGATACCTTTGTGGTGCTGGGCAGCCTGGGTGGGCAGCTCGACGTTGAGCCAAAACGCTGGTTTGCCCTGGGTACCGTCAGCGCCTCATTCCTGTGGTTCTTCGGTCTCGCGATTCTGGCGGCATGGCTGGCCCCGCGTCTGCGTACCGCTAAAGCCCAGCGGATCATCAACACGCTGGTGGGCGTGGTGATGTGGTTTATCGCCTTTCAGCTGGCAAAAGAGGGGATTCATCATGTTCAGGAATTGCTCAACTAAGCGTTGTCTTATGGACAACTGAGCGAGAGCCGCTAAGCTTGCTGGCATGCGCCCTGTTGTTGGGCACTCTTCGCAACATGGAGGAATGACAGTGAAGTTTAAAGTGATGGCCCTGGCGGCATTAGTGAGTTTAGGTGCGGTGTCGGTGCAGGCAAGTGAATTGCCTGATGGCCCGCACATCGTCACTTCAGGCACCGCAAGCGTGGATGCGGTACCCGATGTTGCAACGCTGGCAATTGAAGTGAACGTGGCCGCGAAAGATGCCGCTTCTGCCAAGAAGCAGGCTGACGATCGTGTTGCGCAATATCTCTCTTTCCTGGAGCAGAACGGTGTCGCTAAAAAAGACATCAGCTCTGCCAACCTGCGTACCCAGCCTGATTACGACTACCAGAACGGTAAAAGCATCCTGAAAGGCTACCGTGCCGTGCGCACCGTTGAAGTGACCGTGCGTCAGCTCGATAAACTGAACTCGCTGCTGGATGGCGCGCTGAAAGCGGGTCTGAACGAAATTCGTTCCGTCTCACTGGGCGTTGCGCAACCGGAAAAATACAAAGACCAGGCGCGTAAAGCCGCCATTGATGATGCAATCCATCAGGCGCAACAGCTGGCGTCCGGGTTCAACAGTAAGCTCGGTCCGGTATACAGCGTGCGTTACCACGTCTCAAATTATCAGCCAAGCCCGATGGTGCGGATGATGAAGGCCGACGCGGCACCGGTGTCTGCTCAGGAAACTTATGAGCAGCCGACGATTCAGTTCGACGATCAGGTTGATGTGGTATTCCAGCTGCAGCCGACCCAAAGTCAGCAGACTGAGCCGGCAAAAGCGCAGTAATCTGTCTTCACTTTCCCCCTCTCCCGTCAGGAGAGGGGGATTGTTCCTTAATCCTGTCTCAACACCTTATGCCCATACGCCAGCAGCGCGTCGGTGACGTTGCGCATCATGCGGCTTTCTGGCGCAAAACGGTGCCAGTAGAGCATCCGGCGCTGATACAGCCCCGGCGTTAAGTCAATCAGCTCACCGCTTTTCAACTCTTTCTCTATCTGCAGGTGCGGGATCATACAGCAGGTGGTGCCCTGACGTGCGAGCTGCACAAACGCTTCAGACGAGTTCACGATATGACATGGCACGCTGCCCGGCGGCAGATCGAAGTTTTGCTGCAGGAAGGCCTGATGCATATCGTCGAGATGGTCGAACGCCACCGCAGGGGCTTTCAGCAGCGCGGCGCGGGTGACGCCGTTCGGGAAGTAGCGCTCGGCAAACGCTTTTGAGCCGACAAACAGGTAGTCCAGTGCGCCCAGCTGATCGACAAGACAGCTCGGCAGCGCCTGAGGCTGGATACTGACCGCCCCAACCACTTCACCGCGACGCAGGCGCTCCTGCGTACGGGTTTCATCTTCAACCTGCAGATTCAGGCGAATCGGGGAGTCCGCTAACACCGGCGCAAGGGCCGGCAACAGCCAGGTTGCCAGACTGTCGGCGTTCACCGCCAGCGAGAGCAGCAGCGGCGTTGAGCCGGTCTGTTCGTCGCCCAGCCACTCATCTTCGAGCAGTTCAACCTGGCGCAGCAGGGCGAGGAGCTTTTGTCCTTGCTCCGTTGGACGCGGTGGAACAGTACGTACCAGCAGAGGCTGCCCGAACATGTTCTCCAGCTGCTTGATGCGTTGTGATACGGCGGACTGAGTGATACAAAGCTTTTGCGCTGCGCGCTCAAAACCGCGTTCACGAATAACTGCATCAAGTGCCTGTAGTGTTCTGTAGTCCGGACGTTTCATTGCTCTGGCTGACTCCTTAATTTTGCTTAATCTGCACTATGACACAATTTTCCCTTCGTGGCAGACGAAATCCACCCGACGTGTTCTATAATGCGGCCTACGTTTTCACACCACAGGCTAAACGATCATGACGCAGGATGAACTGAAAAAAGCAGTAGGATGGGCCGCTCTCCAGTATGTGCAACCGGGTACCATTGTCGGTGTTGGTACGGGCTCGACGGCGGCACACTTTATCGATGCGCTGGGCACGATGAAAGGGCAGATCGAGGGCGCAGTTTCCAGCTCCGACGCTTCCACGGAAAAGCTGAAAAGCCTTGGCATCACCGTTTTCGATCTGAATGAAGTTGACCGTCTTGGCATCTACGTTGATGGCGCGGATGAAATCAACGGCCATATGCAGATGATCAAAGGCGGCGGTGCGGCGCTGACGCGTGAAAAAATCATCGCCTCCGTGGCGGATAAATTCATCTGTATCGCCGATGCGTCAAAGCAGGTTGATATCCTGGGTAAATTCCCGCTGCCGGTAGAAGTGATCCCAATGGCGCGTAGCGCTGTGGCGCGTGAACTGGTGAGACTGGGTGGACGCCCGGAATATCGTCAGGGCGTCATCACTGATAACGGCAACGTGATCCTCGACGTTCACGGTCTGGAAATTCTCGACGCCATTGCGCTGGAAAATGCCATTAACGGTATTCCAGGCGTAGTGACTGTAGGGTTATTCGCCAACCGTGGCGCGGATGTCGCGCTGATCGGCACGGCAGATGGCGTGCAAACCATCGTAAAATGATCTGATGGGGGGAGCCCTCCCCCCGCTAAAAAAATTTTGAAAAGCTAAATTCGGTGACTTGTGTCACGCTTTTTACCTCTCGTTTGCCGATCCTGCCGCATTCGCAAATTTCTACAGCATTTTCCTCTGTCATTTTGCTCTGTATGACTTTTCTTCAGAGTGCCGACGCAAACGTTCATATTGCTGCAATAGTTTTTTTTGATATGTTGGCTACAGCGGATTTTAATCCAGCACAACATCAGTTCAGACAAAAACAGGGTCGGGTAAGGTAAATGGCAAAGGTATCACTGGAGAAAGACAAGATTAAATTCCTGCTGGTTGAGGGCGTGCATCAGAAAGCGCTTGATAGCCTTCGTGCAGCAGGTTACACCAACATCGAATTTCACAAAGGCGCGCTGGACACCGAAGAGCTGAAAGCGTCCATCCGTGATGCCCATTTCATTGGCCTGCGATCCCGTACCCAACTGACTGAAGACGTGATTGCCGCGGCGGAAAAGTTGGTTGCCATCGGCTGTTTCTGCATCGGTACCAACCAGGTTGACCTGAATGCCGCCGCAAAACGCGGTGTGCCTGTCTTTAACGCCCCGTTCTCCAACACCCGTTCCGTGGCGGAGTTAGTGATTGGCGAGCTGCTGCTGTTGCTGCGTGGTATTCCGGAAGCTAACGCCAAAGCGCACCGCGGCGTGTGGAACAAACTGGCTGCGGGTTCATACGAAGCCCGTGGTAAAAAACTCGGTATCATCGGCTATGGTCACATCGGTACTCAGCTGGGGATCCTGGCTGAATCCCTGGGGATGCATGTCTATTTTTATGATATCGAAAGCAAACTGCCGTTGGGCAACGCCACTCAGGTTCAACACCTCTCTGACCTGCTGAACATGAGCGACGTGGTCAGCCTGCACGTGCCGGAAAATGCGTCAACGAAAAACATGATGGGTGCTGAGGAACTGGCGCTGATGAAGCCGGGGTCACTGCTGATCAACGCCGCGCGCGGTACGGTTGTCGATATTCCGGCGCTGTGCGATGCGCTGAAGCGTAAGCATCTGGCGGGGGCGGCAATTGACGTCTTCCCGACTGAGCCTGCTACCAACAGCGATCCGTTCACCTCTCCGCTGTGCGAATTCGACAACGTGATCCTGACGCCGCACATCGGCGGCTCGACGCAGGAAGCGCAGGAAAATATCGGTCTGGAAGTCGCGGGCAAGCTGAGCAAATACTCCGACAACGGTTCTACGCTCTCTGCCGTGAACTTCCCGGAAGTGTCTCTGCCGTTGCACGGTGGCCGTCGTCTGCTGCACATCCATGAAAACCGTCCGGGTGTGCTGACTGCGATCAACCAGATCTTTGCCGAGCAGAGCGTCAACATTGCCGCACAGTATCTGCAAACGAACTCTCAGATGGGTTACGTGGTGATTGATATTGAAGCGGACGAAGATGTAGCGGAAAAAGCGCTGCAGAGCATGAAGGCTATTCCGGGTACCATTCGCGCCCGTCTGCTGTACTGATTCTGTTTCTGTGAGCATAAAGCCGGGTCGCTACCCGGCTTTATTTTACCAGCGCCAGGTTTTGCCCGGCGTCACTACCGCAGGCAGCGGAATATCCCACTTCTCTACCGGCAAGGCTTCCACGCCCTGACAGTCATGTGCGTACCCCACAGGCTGTAAATTATACTGCTGCCAGTTTTGCAGCGTCCTGTCATAAAAACCGCCACCCATCCCTAAGCGCTGACCCTGCTCATCAAACGCCACCAGCGGCGTGATCAGTACATCCAGTTCTGAGAGGGGGAGGACGTCGCGGACGTCGAGTTTTGGTTCGGTGATTTTCAGACGATTCACCACCAGTTCGCTGTGCGGATGGTAGTGTAAAAACAGCAGATTTCCCTGGCTAAACGGATGCAGCACCGGCAGGTACACTCTCTTCCCGGCGCGCCACAGCTGTTCGATCAGCGGTTGAGTATCCAGCTCGCCATCAAACGAGAGGAACAGGGCGACGGTACGCGCCATCACAACAGGGGGATAGGCCATCATACGGGCTGCGCCTTGCTGGGCAAACTGTGCTTGCTGTTCGGGAGTTAACGCACGACGGCGTTGACGCATGAGCTGACGGATGTCCTGGCGTGAGGAAGAGACTTCAGGGAGTTGGGTCATGGTAGTCGGTAGAAGAAAAAGAGAGGGAATCTCCGAGATGCCGCCGCAGGCTGTAACCCTTGAACCCTTGGTTCAAGGTGAATGTGTCGTCATAGTTTTAAGGCTTCTCGGACGAACCGAGCATGCTCACCAACCATGGAGCGCCACATTCTTGTGGTATGAAATATCGGCTCAGGGGACTGGCCCGCTTGCGAACATCTCAGAGAAATTTTGTCTTCACAGTTACTCTACCATAGTCAACTGAGAAGTGTTATTCAAACTTTGGTCCCGGTCTTTCGGGATTGCGACCTTGATCAAGCAATGCCTGTTCTATGGTCTGCTGGAGCATTTTAATGCGCTGCTCCATGCTTGCCGCGTAATCGCGGGTCTTCGCTTTTTCCTGAGTCAGTTCATAACTGATGTTCAACGCGGCGATGAAAACCAGCTGCTCAGTATTTGTGACTCTAGTGCGTTCTTTGAGATCTTGCAACCGCTGATTCAAATCGTCCGCAGCCTGATTCAAGGCATCCCTTTGTTCAGGCGGACAATTCACTCGCAGTGAACGGCCAAAAATCTGGAGATCGACGGGTTGTGCAGACATGCCACCTTCCTGCTGATTGACTGCGCTGCCTTCGCTTACTGCCCCGGGGGCTGCGAAGGGGCGACACTATAGCTACCCTGATGTGAAGATACAAGCCCTTTTCTGGTATCACCAGGGTCCAAAGTGGTAGCATATCATGAATATTCCTCCCAACGATGACGAATGCGCATGTCTATACAGAACGAAATGCCTGGTTACAAGGATTTAAACCAGTTACTGAACCAGCAGGGAGTCGGTTTAACCTCTGCGGAAATGCACGGTCTGATCAGTGGCATGCTGTGCGGCGGAAACAGCGACAGCTCATGGCAGCCGCTGATCCACGACCTGACGAACGAAGGGCTGGCGTTTGGTCACGAGCTGGCGGAAGCCGTGCGTAAAATGCACTCCGCGATCAGCGATTCGCTGGAAGACGATGGCTTCCTTTTTCAGCTTTATCTGCCTGAAGGTGATGACGTCAGCGTCTTCGATCGTGCCGATGCGCTCGCAGGTTGGGTCAACCACTACCTGTTGGGGCTGGGCGTCACGCAGCCGAAACTCGATAAAGTGACCGGCGAAGCGGGTGAGGCGATCGACGATCTGCGTAACATTGCGCAGTTGGGCTACGATGAAGACGAAGACCAGGAAGAGCTGGAAATGTCTCTCGAAGAGATCATCGAATACGTTCGCGTTGCTGCTTTGCTGTGCCACGACCACTTTACGCGTTCGCAGCCGACCGCGCCGGAAGTCCGCAAGCCAACCTTACATTAAGAAAAATAACGCACAGGAGGGTGTCATGGTTATCTCAAATCAAGAGTATTCGCGCCGTCGTCAGGCGCTGCTGGCCAATATGCAGCCGGGCAGCGCCGCGCTGATTTTTGCTGCGCCAGAAGTGACGCGCAGCGCCGACAGCGAATACCCCTATCGCCAGAGCAGCGATTTCTGGTACTTCACCGGCTTCAACGAGCCGGAAGCGGTACTGGTGCTGATTAAGAGTAATGACACCCACAACCACAGCGTGATTTTTAACCGCGTACGCGATCTCACTGCCGAAATCTGGTTCGGCCGCCGCTTAGGGCAAGAGGCTGCGCCAGAGAAGCTGGGGGTGGATCGGGCGCTGGCATTCAGTGAAATCAACCAGCAGCTCTATCAACTGCTCAATGGCCTGGATGTGCTTTACCACGCGCAGGGCGAGTATGCGTATGCCGATGAGATTGTCTTTACCGCTCTGGATAAGCTGCGCAAAGGTTCGAGGCAGAATCTGTCCGCGCCAGCCACCCTGACGGACTGGCGTCCGGTGGTGCATGAGATGCGTCTGTTCAAATCCCCGGAAGAGCTGGACGTGATGCGCCGCGCGGGTGAAATCAGTGCGCTGGCACACACCCGTGCCATGGAGAAATGCCGCCCGGGAATGTTTGAATACCAGCTGGAAGGGGAGATTCATCACGAATTTAACCGCCACGGCGCGCGTTATCCTTCATACAACACCATTGTCGGCGGCGGTGAAAACGGCTGCATTCTGCACTACACCGAAAACGAAAGTGCGCTGCGCGACGGGGATCTGGTGTTGATTGACGCCGGATGCGAATTCCAGGGGTATGCGGGCGATATTACCCGTACGTTCCCGGTGAACGGTAAATTCACCCCCGCACAGCGCGCGGTGTATGACATCGTCCTCGAATCGCTCGAGACGGCGCTCAGGCTGTACCGTCCAGGCACGTCCATTCAGGAAGTGACCGGCGAAGTGGTACGCATCATGATCACCGGTCTGGTGAAGCTCGGTATTCTGAAAGGCGACGTGGATACCCTGATTACCGAGAACGCACATCGTCCGTACTTTATGCACGGCCTGAGCCACTGGCTGGGGCTGGATGTGCATGACGTGGGGGCATACGGTGCCGATCGTTCCCGCGTGCTGGAGCCAGGCATGGTATTAACGGTTGAGCCGGGGCTGTATATCGCGCCGGATGCCGACGTGCCGGAAGCATACCGTGGGATTGGCATTCGTATCGAAGACGATATCGTCATTACCGAAACCGGCAACGAAAACCTGACCGCCAGCGTCGTGAAAAATGCTGACGATATCGAGGCGCTGATGGCAGCGGCACGCGTATGAGCGTGATTATCGTTGGCGGCGGGATGACCGGAGCCACGCTGGCACTGGCCATCTCGCATTTTACGCAGGGAAAACTGCCGGTGCATCTGGTGGAGGCCGTTGCGCCAGAGGCCTCTGATCACCCCGGTTTTGATGCCCGCGCCATTGCACTGGCGCAGGGTACCTGTCAGCAACTCTCACGCATTGGCATCTGGCAGGCGATAGCCGACTGTGCGACGGCGATTAACACCGTTCACGTCAGCGATCGCGGTCATGCCGGTTTCGTTACCCTGGATGCGCATGATTACCGTATAGATGCGCTGGGCCGGGTTGTGGAGCTGCACGACGTCGGGTTACGCCTGTTCCGCCTGCTTAAGGATGCGCCAGGCGTGACCCTGCATTGCCCGGCGCGTGTGGCCAGCTTTAGCCGCAGTGACGCGTCGGTCAACGTGGTGCTGGATAACGGTACCGTCCTTGAAGGCCAGCTTCTGGTAGCGGCAAACGGTTCGCGCTCTTCGCTCGGCACGCAGTGCGGCGTGGAGTGGGGACAACAGCCCTACGGGCAGGTGGCCATCATTGCTAACGTTTCGACAGCGGGCGCTCACAACGGCCGCGCTTTTGAGCGTTTCACGCAGCATGGCCCGCTGGCGATGCTGCCCATGTCCCACGATCGCAGTTCGCTGGTATGGTGCCATCCGCAGGACAACGCGGCTGAGATACAGACCTGGTCTGACGAACGTTTTTGTACCGAGCTGCAAAAAGCCTTTGGCTGGCGGCTGGGACGTATTACCCACGCGGGAAAGCGGAGCGTATACCCGTTGTCGCTGACCACCGCCTCGCAGTCTATCTCCCATCGCATGGCGCTGGTCGGCAATGCCGCGCAGACATTGCATCCCATCGCCGGGCAGGGGTTTAACCTCGGGCTTCGCGACGTGATGAGCCTGGCAGAAACGCTTTCGCAGGCGTGGAGCGAGCAAAAAGACTGTGGTGCCTGGTCGGTGCTCAGCCATTACCAGAAGCGACGCCGGGCAGATAAAGAGGCGACGATTGGTGTGACGGATGGTCTGGTGCACCTGTTTGCCAATCGCTGGGCACCCCTGGTTGCAGGCCGCAATCTTGGGCTGATGGCGATGGAATTATTCATTCCGGCACGTGACGTGCTGGCGCAGCGGACTCTTGGTTGGGTCGCGCGTTAAGGAGTTATCACCGTGCAAAATGTTGATGTCGCCATCGTTGGCGGCGGAATGGTAGGACTGGCGCTGGCCTGTGGTTTACAGGGCAGCGGCCTGCGTGTTGCGGTACTGGAGCAAAACGTGCCTCAGCCTGTCGCGCAGGACGCGCCGCCGGAACTGCGCGTCTCGGCAATCAATGCGGCCAGTGAAAAGTTGCTGACGCACCTTGGCGTCTGGTCAGAGATCGTGGCGCAGCGTGCCAGCTGTTATCACGGCATGGAAGTGTGGGACAAAGACAGCTTTGGTCATATCGCGTTTGATGATGAAAGCATGGGCTACAGCCATCTGGGACACATCATCGAAAATGCCGTTATTCACCATGCTCTGTGGCAAAAAGCGCAGTCCTGCAGCGATTTCACGCTGCTGGCACCGGCGCAAATCCAGCAGGTCGCCTGGGGAGAAAACGACGCCTTTATCACCCTGCAAAGCGGTGACATGCTGACCGCGCGACTGGTTGTGGGCGCTGACGGTGCCAACTCCTGGCTGCGTAACAAGGCGGATATTCCGCTGACGTTCTGGGACTATCGCCATCATGCTCTGGTGGCAACGATTCGCACTGAAGAGCCGCACGGTGGGGTGGCGCGCCAAATCTTCCACAATGACGGCATTCTGGCATTCCTGCCGTTGAGCGATCCACATCTGTGTTCGATTGTCTGGTCTCTGGTTCCTGATAAAGCGCAACAGATGCAGGAGGCGACTCCCGAGGCATTCAACCAGGCGCTGTGCGTCGCGTTTGATAACCGTCTTGGGCTATGCACCCTTGAGAGCGAGCGGCTGGTGTTCCCGTTAACCGGACGCTATGCGCGTCAGTTTGCGGCGCACCGTCTGGCGCTGGTGGGTGACGCGGCGCATACGATCCATCCGCTGGCCGGGCAGGGCGTGAACCTTGGCTTTATGGACGCGGCAGAGCTGGTTGAAGAGTTGCGTCGCCTGCATCGCGAAGGCAAAGATATCGGCCAGCATCTCTATCTGCGTCGCTACGAACGCAGCCGTAAGCACAGTGCAGCGGTGATGCTGGCAGGCATGCAGGGTTTCCGTGAGCTGTTTGCCGGCGCGAATCCAGCGAAAAAACTGCTGCGCGACCTCGGCCTTAAACTTGCCGATACCCTTCCGGGCGTAAAACCTCAACTCCTTCGCCAGGCGATGGGTCTTAACGACCTGCCGGACTGGCTGCGCTAATATAGACCCCCGTCACACTTTGTTTTCCCGGCCTCTGCGCCGGGGAAATTCGCTCGTTTGAAATAATCTAATTTCACCGCATTTTTCGCATTAGAAAATCTAATCTTACTATTTTTTTGTTACGGAAATTCCGCCCGTTTTTCCGCATGAAATATCACCATCTGCTAAATCCTGTTAGAGCAATGTTAATTTTATGCGGGTTTAATCGCAGTTTGCCAGTGAATAACTCTGTAAGCTTTTTCGTGTTTTTAGGTCATAAGCTAATGTGATGACCCGTTTTACCTTATGGTTAATCGCCGGTTTCGGTGGTAAGTTCAGGTAAAAGAGAACGTTTGCGTCGGGGTCCAGAAAGCGATCGCGGCGCCGGGTTTCGTGGCACTGTTCAGGTGTGCGAAACGCAAGACAGCCCTGCTTATTCAACGAGGAAAAGATGGCTCAACAGACTCCTTTGTACGAACAACACGTGTTATGCGGCGCACGCATGGTGGACTTCCATGGCTGGATGATGCCGCTGCACTACGGCTCGCAGATTGATGAGCACCACGCGGTGCGCACCGATGCCGGTATGTTCGACGTGTCACACATGACAATTGTCGACCTGCATGGCAGCCGCACCCGGGAGTTTTTACGTTATCTGCTGGCAAACGACGTCGCCAAACTGAAGACGCCAGGCAAAGCGCTCTATACCGGCATGCTAAATGCCTCCGGCGGCGTAATTGATGACCTCATCGTCTATTACTTCTCTGAAGATTTCTTCCGCCTCGTTGTAAACTCCGCCACCCGCGAAAAAGACCTCTCCTGGATTACCCAACACGCTGAACCTTACGCCATCGACATCACCGTCCGCGATGATCTGTCGCTGATCGCCGTACAGGGGCCGAACGCGCAGTCTAAAGCCGCCTCTCTGTTCAGCGATGAGCAGCGTAAAGCCACCGACGGCATGAAGCCGTTCTTCGGCGTACAGGCGGGCGATCTGTTTATCGCGACCACCGGCTACACCGGTGAAGCGGGCTATGAAATTGCCATGCCGAATGAGAAAGCCGCCGATTTCTGGCGTGCGCTGGTGGAAGCTGGCGTTAAGCCGGCAGGTCTGGGCGCGCGCGATACGCTGCGTCTGGAAGCCGGTATGAACCTCTACGGGCAAGAGATGGATGAAGGCGTGTCACCGCTGGCGGCCAACATGGGCTGGACCATCGCCTGGGAACCGGCTGACCGTGAGTTTATTGGCCGTGAAGCGCTGGAAATGCAGCGTGAAAAGGGCACTGAACAGCTGGTTGGCCTGGTGATGACCGAGAAAGGCGTGCTGCGCGGCGAGCTGCCGGTGCGTTTTACAGATGCTGACGGTAACCCGCGTGAAGGCGTGATCACCAGCGGTACCTTCTCCCCGACGCTGGGCTACAGTATTGCACTGGCGCGTGTTCCGGCGGGCATTGGCGAAACGGCAGTGGTGCAAATCCGCAACCGTGAAATGCCGGTCAACGTGACCAAACCGATTTTTGTTCGCGCCGGTAAGCCGGTCGCCTAATCATTTTTATCAGGAGAACTTCAATGAGCAATGTGCCAGCAGAACTGAAATACAGCAAAGAACACGAGTGGCTGCGCAAAGAGGCGGACGGCACTTACACCGTAGGGATCACCGAGCATGCGCAGGAGCTGCTGGGCGACATGGTGTTTGTTGACCTGCCTGAAGTCGGCGCATCCGTGGAAGCAGGCGATGACTGCGCCGTGGCCGAGTCCGTTAAAGCGGCTTCTGATATCTACGCCCCGGTAAGCGGTGAAATTGTTGCCGTGAACGACGCCCTGAGCGACTCCCCGGAGCTGGTGAACAGCGAGCCTTATGAAGGCGGCTGGATCTTCAAGATCAAAGCCAGCAACGAATCGCAGGTCGCCGCGCTGCTGGATGCCACCGCGTACGAAGCGCTGTTAGAAAACGAGTAAGCCTTAACCCTCTCCCCTTTGGGGGGAGGGTAGGGTGAGGGGAACAGACGACACCCTCACCCCAGCCCTCTCCCTCCGGGAGAGGGAGAAAACACATTCACTGCACGTTTCAGGAACCATCGCTCATGACACAGACTTTAAGCCAGCTTGAAAACCGTGGCGCCTTCATTGAACGTCACATTGGGCCGGATGCTCAGCAACAGCAGGAGATGCTGAAGACAGTTGGCGCGGATTCATTAAATGCACTGATCGGCCAGATTGTGCCAAAAGACATCCAGCTTGCCACGCCGCCTCAGGTGGGTGAAGCCACCACTGAATTCGCCGCTCTGGCGGAGCTGAAGGCGATTGCCGGCCTGAACAAGCGCTATAAGTCTTACATTGGCATGGGCTACACCAACGTGCAGTTACCCCCGGTTATTCTGCGTAATATGCTGGAAAACCCGGGCTGGTACACCGCCTACACCCCGTATCAGCCAGAAGTTTCTCAGGGCCGTCTGGAAGCGCTGCTGAACTTCCAGCAGGTTACGCTGGATTTGACCGGCCTGGATATCGCGTCCGCTTCACTGCTGGATGAAGCCACCGCCGCCGCCGAAGCAATGGCAATGGCGAAGCGCGTGAGCAAACTGAAAAATGCCAACCGCTTCTTCGTGGCAGCGGACGTGCATCCGCAAACGCTTGATGTGGTTCGTACTCGTGCCGAAACCTTTGGTTTTGACGTGATTGTCGACGACGCCGACAAAGTCCTCGATCATCAGGATGTGTTTGGCGTGCTGCTGCAACAGGTCGGCACCACCGGCGACGTTCACGACTACAGCGCACTGATTGCTGAGCTGAAGGCCCGCAAAGTGGTTGTCAGCGTCGCGGCTGATTTTATGGCGCTGGTCCTGCTGACGGCTCCAGGTAAACAGGGCGCGGATATTGTTTTCGGTTCTGCACAACGCTTTGGTGTCCCGATGGGCTACGGCGGCCCACATGCGGCGTTCTTTGCCGCAAAAGATGAATTCAAACGCTCCATGCCTGGCCGTATCATCGGCGTTTCGAAAGATGCCGCCGGTAACACCGCGCTGCGCATGGCAATGCAGACTCGCGAGCAGCATATTCGTCGTGAGAAAGCGAACTCCAACATCTGTACCTCGCAGGTCCTGCTGGCCAATATCGCCAGCCTGTACGCTGTCTTCCACGGTCCGGTTGGCCTGAAACGCATTGCCAGCCGTATTCACCGTCTGGCGGATATTCTGGCCTGTGGTCTGCAGCAGAAAGGCCTGAAACTGCGCCACGCCCATTACTTTGACACGCTGTGTGTTGAAGTGGCTGACAAAGCCGCGGTGCTGGCTCGTGCTGACGCGGCAGAGATCAACCTGCGTAGCGACATCCATAACGCGGTAGGCATTACCCTGGATGAAAGCACTACCCGCGAAGATATCGTTAACCTGTTTAACGTCTTGCTGGGCGATGCACACGGCCTGGATATTGATACGCTTGATAAAGATGTCGCGCTCGACAGCCGCTCTATCCAGGAAAGCATGCTGCGTGATGATGCGATCCTGACTCACCCGGTGTTCAATCTCTACCACAGCGAAACCGAGATGATGCGCTATATGCACTCTCTGGAGCGCAAAGACCTGGCGCTGAACCAGGCGATGATCCCGCTGGGCTCCTGCACCATGAAGCTGAACGCTGCGGCAGAGATGATCCCAATCACCTGGCCTGAATTTTCCGAGCTGCACCCGTTCTGCCCACCAGAGCAGGCCGAAGGTTACCATCTGATGATCAACCAGCTCTCCGACTGGCTGGTGAAGCTGACCGGTTACGATGCACTCTGCATGCAGCCAAACTCCGGGGCGCAGGGGGAATACGCGGGCCTGCTGGCAATTCGTCACTATCACGAAAGCCGCAATGAAGGGCATCGCGATATTTGCCTAATCCCAAGTTCTGCGCATGGCACCAACCCGGCGTCTGCCCAGATGGCGGGTATGGAAGTGGTGGTGGTGGCCTGCGACAAGAACGGCAACATTGACCTGGCCGATCTGCGTGCGAAAGCCGAGCTGGCGGGCGAAAAACTCTCCTGCATCATGGTGACCTACCCGTCCACCCACGGTGTGTACGAAGAGACCATCCGTGAAGTGTGTGAAGTGGTCCATCAGTTCGGCGGTCAGGTTTATCTCGACGGTGCGAACATGAACGCACAGGTTGGCATTACCTCTCCGGGCTTTATCGGCGCGGATGTGTCGCACCTGAACCTGCATAAAACCTTCTGTATTCCACACGGCGGTGGTGGTCCGGGTATGGGCCCAATCGGTGTGAAAGCACACCTGGCGCCGTTTGTCCCAGGCCACAGCGTAGTGCAGATTGAAGGCATGTTGACCCGTCAGGGCGCGGTCTCTGCGGCACCATTCGGTAGCGCCTCAATCCTGCCCATCAGCTGGATGTATATCCGCATGATGGGCGCGGAAGGGCTGAAGCAGGCAAGCCAGGTGGCTATCCTCAATGCTAACTACATCGCAACGCGTCTGAAAGAAGCGTATCCGGTGCTCTACACGGGCCGTGATGGTCGCGTGGCGCACGAGTGCATCCTCGATATCCGTCCTTTGAAAGAAGAGACAGGTATCAGCGAGCTGGATATTGCTAAGCGTCTGATTGACTACGGATTCCATGCGCCAACCATGTCGTTCCCGGTGGCGGGTACGCTGATGGTTGAACCCACCGAGTCTGAAAGCAAAGTTGAGCTGGACCGCTTTATTGACGCGATGCTGGCTATCCGCGCTGAAATCGACCGCGTGAAAGCCGGCGAGTGGACGCTGGCCGATAACCCGCTGGTTAACGCACCGCACACCCAGAATGAGCTGGTCTCCGGGTGGGAGCACGGTTATACCCGTGAGCAGGCGGTGTTCCCGGCTGGCATAGCAAACAAATACTGGCCGACCGTGAAACGTCTCGATGACGTCTACGGTGACCGTAATCTGTTCTGCTCGTGTGTGCCAATGAGCGAATACCAGTAATCGTTCCGCGGTTATAACGTGTTACAGGCCGGGTCAGCGTTAACGCTACCCGGCTTTTTTTATAAGGAGACATAGATGGCAATTGCACTGGTCACCGGCGCCAGCCGCGGTATTGGTAAAGCCACCGCGCTGCAGCTGGCGCGCGAAGGCTACACCGTGGCGGTGAACTATCACCACAACATTAAAGCCGCGACGGATGTGATCACGATGATTACCGACGCGGGGGGCACCGCTTTTGCCGTGCGTGCAGATATCAGTGATGAAGCTCAGGTGCTGGCAATGTTCGACAGTATCGATCGTGAAGCCGGACCGCTTACCGCACTGGTGAACAACGCCGGGATCCTGTTTGAACAATCCACGATTGAACACCTCTCCGCTGAACGGATCAACCGCGTGTTAGCCACGAACGTGACCGGTTATTTCCTCTGCTGCCGCGAAGCGGTAAAACGCATGTCGTTCAGACATGGTGGCAAAGGCGGCGCGATCGTGAACGTGTCATCCGCGGCATCGCGCCTCGGTGCTCCGGGTGAATATGTGGATTACGCCGCGTCCAAAGGTGCTGTCGATTCGTTGACGACGGGATTATCGCTGGAAGTGGCAGCGCAAGGGATCCGCGTAAACTGCGTGCGTCCCGGGCTGATTTACACCGAGATTCATGCATCTGGCGGTGAGCCGGGCCGGGTGGATAGGGTCAAATCCATGCTGCCTATGCAGCGTGGCGGTCAGCCGGAAGAGGTGGCGCAGGCGATTGTCTGGCTGCTGAGCGAGAAAGCCTCGTATGTGACGGGAAGTTTTATTGAACTGGCGGGTGGGAAATAAACATCTCCTCTCCCCATCGGGGAGAAGAGAAAAGCGTTAAAGCGTCTCGCCGTTGCTGGCAATCACGTCTTTATACCAGTTAAAGCTCTTTTTCCGCGAGCGTGACATATCGCCGGTACCGTCGTCGTGCTTGTTCACATAGATAAAGCCGTAGCGCTTGCTGTATTGGCCGGTAGTGAACGACACGCAGTCGATGCAGCCCCACGGGGTATAACCCATCAGATCCACACCATCATACGTGACGGCTTTCATCATCTCTTCCACGTGCGCACGCAGGTAGTCGATGCGGTAGTCATCATTGATGCTGCCGTCTTCTTCTACTTTGTCGTAGGCGCCAAAGCCGTTTTCCACGATAAACAGCGGTTTCTGGTAACGCTCGTACAGTTCGCACAGGGAATAGCGCAGACCCACCGGGTCAATCTGCCAGCCCCAGTCAGAGGCTTTCACATGCGGGTTCGGTACGCTGCCTTCAAAGCCTGAGATAGCATCGCCAGTACCGCCTTCCGCTTTCACGGCGTTGGTCATGTAATAGCTGAAGCCCAGATAGTCACAGGTGCCTTCACGCAGGATCTCCTCGTCACCCGCTTCCATATGGATGGTGAAGCCACGGCGTTCCCATTCATTAAGCACATAGGATGGGTAGTAACCGCGCAGCTGGACATCGGTAAAGACATAGCGTTCACGCATGGATTCCTGTGCAAACATCACGTCCTCTGGTTTACAGGAGAACGGGTAGAGCGCCACCATTGCCAGCATACAACCGACTTTCATTTCCGGGTTAATGCGACGCGCCGCTTTCACCGCCAGCGCGCTGGCAACGAACTGGTGGTGCAGCACCTGGTACATGGTCTCTTCCGGATTGTCATGCTCGGTATAAACCACGCCTGAGCAGCAGTAGCCAAACAGCGGCGCACGCCAGTTACGCTGGTTGTTGATCTCGTTAAAGGTCATCCAGTATTTGACCTTATTTTTGTAGCGCTCAAACACCACTTCCGCGAAGCGCACAAAGAAATCCACCACTTTACGGTTGGTCCAGCCGCCGTACTCCTGCACCAGGTGGAGCGGCATTTCGAAGTGGGAGAGGGTAATGACCGGTTCAATATTGTATTTCAGCAGCTCATCGAACATGTCGTCGTAGAACTTCAGGCCTTCTTCATTCGGCTGTGTTTCATCCCCTTTCGGGAAGATGCGCGTCCAGGCGATAGAGGTGCGGAAGCATTTAAAGCCCATCTCAGCAAACAGCTTGATGTCTTCTTTGTAATGGCCATGGAAGTCGATAGCTTCGTGGTTCGGATAGTATTTCCCCGGCACGACTTCCTGCGTGATTTCGCGCGGCACGCCGTGCGCACCGCCCGTTAAGACATCGCAGATGCTCGGCCCTTTACCGCCTTTGTTCCAGCCGCCTTCAACCTGGTGAGCGGCCACTGCGCCGCCCCATAAAAAGTCTTTTGGTAGGGTAAGTTTTTTCATCGCTGCTATTCTCAGTAAATGACATATTGCGTTCGAGTCTAGCAAAGCGGAATTAAATGTCACGATATAACAATTCGCTGAAAATGTAATTTGTCACATCGAAAAAACAGGGTGTTTTATTCTGTCAGTTTCTTCGCCAGTTTCCGGCCAAGCGATTCGAGAATATAGATGACGGGTATTTGTGTGGTGATATCGTACACGCCGCCTATCCGCATCTGAGGGACATGCCAGGAGAGGTTAAAGTCCGCGAGCTTTGCCAGGCGCGAGTGCTCGTGGCTGGTAATGGAGAGCACTTTGCAGCGATGCAGGCTAAACTGGCTGGCAAAGCGCAGGATCTCTTCGGTTTCACCGGATACCGACAGCACAATCGCCAGCGCGTTTTTAGCCATATCATTGGTGACCGGGAAATAAGGATCGTCGATGTGGTTGCTGAATTTACCGATATTCGAAAAGAAGCGTGCGCCATATTTTGCCAGCGAGCCAGACGTGCCCGCACCGACAAATATAATACGTTCGGAGGATAAAATAATATCGACCGCCTCATCTAATAAAGCATCGAACTCTTCGTTATTAACGCCTTTAAAGAAGCTGATAATTTCACTGGCACCAAAATTTGCCTGCTGAGGTTCGTTCTGCTCTAAATAGAGCTTAAAGCGCACGCGGAATTCGGAGTAGCCTTCGCAGTTGAGTTTGCGGCAAAAGCGCAGGATAGTGGTCGTTGAGACGCCGGCCGCATCCGCCAGCTCGCGGATGGTCATGTACATGACTTTGTCACGATTTTTAATGACATAGTTGTAGACCATCATTTCCAGATTATTGAGACTGGCAATGGCGGCGTGGGTGAACATACTCACAATGGCGAAACTCTCATTCAGACATCATTTATCCATCATAACATGCAGCAAGTCGGCAGGATCCAATTTTATGCCCTTGATTCTTAATGATTAAATTTTAATGTGAACAAATGTTAGGTGAATAATTTGTTTATGTTCATGATTTATAGATAAAAATTATGTTTGTGAAATTATTTTAGCTAACAGGTGTTCACTGGAATCATTCTCAGTTAGCATAGGCAGGTGATGAATATTCATCGTTAGTTTTCCCGGAGTTTTGTATGGTGAGCAGACCATTAATTGCACAGGGATATTCGCTGGCTGAGGAAATAGCCAACAGTATTAGCCACGGTATTGGCCTGGTTTTTGGGATTGTCGGTTTAGTGTTATTGCTGGTGCAGGCGGTGGATACGAATGCCAGCGCAATGGCCATTACCAGCTACAGTCTGTATGGCGGGAGTATGATCCTGCTGTTCCTAGCGTCGACGCTGTACCACGCTATCCCGCATCAACGGGCCAAGATCTGGCTCAAGAAATTCGACCACTGCGCTATCTATCTTCTTATTGCAGGGACCTACACGCCTTTCCTGCTGGTGGGTCTTAACTCGCCGCTGTCGCGTGGCCTGATGATTGTTATCTGGAGCCTGGCGCTGCTGGGGATCCTGTTTAAGCTGACCATTGCGCACCGGTTTAAGGTGCTGTCGCTGGTGACCTATCTCACGATGGGCTGGCTTTCGCTGATTGTGGTTTATCAACTGGCGATCAAGCTGGCGGTAGGGGGCGTGACGCTTCTGGCCGTTGGGGGCATCGTCTACTCGCTGGGCGTCATTTTCTATGTCTGCAAGCGTATCCCGTACAATCATGCTATCTGGCATGGGTTTGTGCTGGGCGGTAGCGTGTGCCACTTTTTAGCGATTTATCTCTATGTGGGACATGTTTAATTTCAGGACGTTGATCTTCTTGCCTCCGCCCTCTCTTCGTGAGAGTAAGCAAAAAAAAACGGTAACCGTCAGGTTACCGTTTTTTTATCTCGTCGCCGGGCAATGACGCCTTACTCTTCCAGCGAATACGGCAGTGGCTCAATGCTCAGTGTATTGGCATCGTCACGCACGCGGAACACGCTGTCGGCTTCCATATCGTTGTTCATGACGGCCTGAACCAGAAGGCGGCCATCATCCAGTTGAACTGCGGCTAACACCGTGCCGGTACGGCGCCAGTTCTCGCCCATCTTCAGCTCTAAATCTTCACCAGCGTCAGGCACGCGGCTGGCGTGGCCCGCCAGGGTCCACAGTGCGCGTTTGTTGGCTCCGCGGAATTTGGCGCGTGCCACCATCTCCTGGCCGGTATAGCACCCTTTCTTAAAGCTAATGCCACCCAGCGCCTGCAGGTTGGTGGCCTGAGGAATGAACTGCCCGCTGTTTGCGGCGTCAATCACCGGCAGCCCGGCTTCAATGTTCAGCGCCAGCCACTGTTGGCTGTTATTAAACTGGGCTTCACCGCGCAGCGCCTCGGTGACGCGTTCGGCGGTCGCGGTATCCGTGACTAACAGAAAGCGTTCCGCCGGGTGTTCAAACCACAGGATAGACGTTGCGCCTTCGCTGACGACCTGTTTCTGGGCATCCGGGAGTTCACTGAACAGATTTTTCAGCGCCGCACGGGCCTGGAAGCCTGCCACGCCCAGCAGAACGTGTTCATCATCCGCGGCGATAGTGACTTTTGAGAAGACCGCGTATTTTTTCAGCTCGGTGAGCTGCGCGTCCCGCAGGCTGCGGCGCTCAATAAAGGCAAAACCCTCCTGGCGACGGAACAGGCGCAGGTTGCTCCACATCTTCCCTTTTGGATCGCAGTGTGCGGCCAGCAGATGCTGGTGTTCGTCCATCTGGCTGACGTCGGCGGTTACCTGGCCCTGCAGGTATTTTTCGCTGTCTGCACCGGTGAGTGTCGCCAGCGCCCAGTCATCAAGAGTAATAAGCGTCAGCGGCAGACGCGCAGAGGCGGCGGGCTGGCGAGGAGAAAATGGTGTAAAGGCCATAACGATATCCTGAATTGCTTAACGCTTTGATAATGCCTAATGGTAAAAGAGCCTGCTGGCATTGCAAGCGCTTTCAACAGGCCATTTGTGCCATAACCCGGTTATGCGTAGCGCCACGCAAAATAGTGTAATCCGCTGTCTTTATAGGGTTTATTGTGGAAGCGCGCTCGTGGTTCGCAATATTCCAGTAAAGAAACGGTCAAAAACACGTTACACTAGCTGGTGTCCCCGCAGAGAAATCAAGAACACTGGACGGGGTGCCGACTGTGCCAAACGTAATGCAGGAAACAGAACATGGATATTAACAACAAGGCCCGTATTCACTGGGCGTGCCGTCGCGGCATGCGTGAACTTGATATTTCCATCATGCCTTTCTTCGAATATGAGTATGACAGCTTAAGCGATGATGATAAGCGTCTGTTTGTTCGCCTGCTTGAGTCTGACGATCCTGATTTATTTAACTGGCTGATGAATCACGGCAAACCCGCCGACACCGAGTTGCAACGGATGGTGCAATTAATTCAAACACGGAATCAGGAACGTGGTCCTGTGGCAATCTGACCTTCGCGTCTCGTGGCGCTCGCAGTGGATGTCGTTGTTGCTCCACGGCCTGGTCGCGGCCTTTGTGTTACTGATGCCGTGGCCGCTTAGCTATACGCCTCTGTGGCTGCTGTTGCTGTCGTTTGTGGTGTTTGACAGCGTGCGCAGCCAGCGCCGCATTCATGCCCGTCAGGGGGAGATCAAATTACTGATGGATTCCCGCCTGCGCTGGCAGGGAAAAGAGTGGGAAATTCTCGGTATGCCCTGGATGATCGCTTCCGGCATGATGCTGCGGCTACGTAGCGTGGACAGCGGGCGTCGCCAGCATCTGTGGCTGGCCGCGGACAGTATGGATAGCGCTGAGTGGCGAGACCTGCGTCGGATGTTATTACAGCAGCTGACGCAGGAGTAATTCGCGTTAGCTGAACTGTTCTGCCATTTCGCCCAGAATCTGCTCACACCAGCTTTGCAGGCGCTCATCGCTGAGATCGTACTGGTTGGTTTCATCCAGTGCCAGCCCGACAAACAGCTGCCCATCGGCAATAATCGGTTTCTTACTGGTGAACTCGTACCCTTCGGTTGGCCAGTAACCGATAAACGTGACGCCCTTCGGTGCCAGTTTGTCGTGCAGCATGCCGAGTGCGTCCAGGAACCACTCACCGTAACCCAGCTGATCTCCCATGCCGTACATGGCAATGATTTTGCCGTCGAGGTTAAGCGTATCAAGCTGGTCCCAGATGGCTTCCCAGTCTTCCTGTATTTCGCCGAAATCCCAGGTCGGGATGCCGAGGATCAGCACGTCGTACTGCTCCATCAGCGTAAGCGCGTCATCTTTCAGGTTATGCAACGTCACCAGTTCCGGGCCAATGATGTCCCGAATTTTCTCTGCCGCCATTTCGGTGTAGCAGGTGCTGGAACCATAGAACAGACCAATATTCATCGCGTGACTATCTCAATTCTTGCTTTGACTTTGTGCGTAGTGTACCAGAAACCGGTAGCAATCAGGCATAATGGCCTGACTGCAGAATCAAAGGGGCTGATGTGGAAAAGGATCTCGCACTCATCGAACAGTTTCTCGATGCACTGTGGCTGGAGAAGAACCTGGCCGAGAATACGCTCAGTGCCTACCGGCGCGATCTCACCATGCTGGTGGAGTGGCTGGCGCACCGCGGGCTGTCGCTGGCGAACGCACAAAGCGACGACCTGCAGGCGCTGCTGGGCGAGCGGATGGAAGGGGGCTACAAGGCCACCAGTTCCGCACGTTTGCTCAGCGCAATGCGTCGGCTGTTCCAGCACCTCAACCGTGAGAAAATTCGCGAAGACGATCCCAGCGCGCTCCTGGCCTCCCCGAAACTCCCGCAGCGGCTGCCGAAAGATCTCAGCGAAGCACAAGTTGAGAGATTATTACAGTCACCCGCAGTTGACCTGCCGCTGGAGTTACGCGATAAAGCCATGCTTGAGCTATTGTATGCTACCGGTTTGCGTGTTTCTGAACTGGTCGGCCTGACGATGAGCGACATTAGCCTTCGTCAGGGCGTGGTTCGCGTAATCGGTAAAGGAAACAAGGAAAGGCTGGTGCCGCTGGGTGAAGAGGCGGTGTACTGGCTGGAAACGTATCTGGAGCACGGTCGTCCATGGTTGCTTAATGGCGCTTCAATCGACGTCTTGTTCCCCAGCCAGCGCGCACAACAGATGACGCGGCAAACGTTCTGGCATCGCATCAAACATTACGCCACACTGGCGGGTATCGACAGTGAAAAGCTTTCGCCACACGTTTTGCGTCATGCCTTTGCGACGCATCTGCTGAACCACGGCGCCGATCTGCGCGTGGTGCAGATGCTGCTGGGACACAGCGATCTTTCCACGACCCAAATTTATACCCATGTCGCGACGGAACGGCTGCGGCAGCTACACCAACAGCACCACCCACGAGCGTGAGTGCCGACGAATTAGGATCTTATATGAAAAAGTCTTTCGCGCTGTTCACCCTGCTGGCAGCCTCATTTACCGGTTTTGCCCATGCGGATGACGCCGCTATCAAACAGTCTCTGGCGAAGCTTGGCGTCACCAGCAGTGATATCCAGTCTGCACCGGTTGCCGGCATGAAAACGGTTCTGACGAACAGCGGCGTGCTGTACGTGACCGAAGACGGAAAACACATTATTCAGGGGCCAATGTACGACGTGAGCGGTGCACAGCCGGTCAACGTAACCAACCAGCTGCTGATGAAAAACCTGAACGCGCTCGAAAAAGAGATGATCGTTTATAAAGCGGCGCAGGAAAAACACGTCATTACCGTCTTCACCGACATCACCTGTGGCTACTGCCATAAGCTGCATGAAGAGATGAAAGATTACAACGCGCTGGGGATCACCGTGCGTTATCTGGCCTTCCCGCGCGCGGGCGTTGAGAGCAAGCCAGAGCAGGATATGAAAGCTATCTGGTGTGCGAAAGACCGCAACAAAGCCTTTGATGACGCGATGAATGGCAAAGGCGTGCAGCCTGCATCCTGCGACATTGATATCGCTAACCACTACGCGCTGGGTGTGCAGTTTGGCGTGAACGGTACGCCAGCGATTGTCCTGAGCAACGGCTATGTTGTTCCGGGTTATCAGGGACCTAAAGAGATGAAAGAGTTCCTCGACGCGCACCAGAAACAGTTTGGTGGTAAATAATTCGCGTGAAAGCCCCAATAAAACTGCGCCGCCGCGAGGCGGTTGAACATGCTGATTTGCCAGACGACCTCCCGCCGCTGCTAAAGCGGCTATACGCCAGCCGTGGCGTGCGTACCGCCGCCGATCTTGAGCGCAGCGTTAAAGGGATGTTGCCATGGCAGCAGTTAAACGGCATCGAAAAAGCCACAGAAATACTCTACAACGCGCTGTGTGAAGGTACGCGCATTGTGGTGGTGGGGGATTTTGATGCTGATGGCGCAACCAGTACCGCGCTGAGCGTGCTGAGCCTGCGCGCGCTGGGCTGCGACAACGTGACATATCTGGTGCCGAACCGGTTTGAAGATGGTTACGGCCTCAGCCCGGAAGTGGTCGATCAGGCCCATGCCCGCGGTGCACAGCTGATCCTGACCGTAGACAACGGGATCTCTTCCCATGCGGGCGTCGATCATGCGCATCAGCTGGGGATCCCGGTGCTGGTTACCGATCACCACCTGCCGGGTGAAACGCTGCCTGCCGCGGAAGCGATCATCAACCCGAACCTGCGCGACTGCGATTTCCCGTCGAAATCACTCGCAGGCGTCGGCGTGGCATTTTATCTGATGCTGGCGTTACGCACGCTGCTGCGTGATAAGGGCTGGTTCGACGCCCGCGGTATTGCCGTGCCGAACCTGGCCGAGTATCTCGACCTGGTCGCACTGGGGACCGTCGCAGACGTGGTGCCGCTCGATACCAATAACCGTATTCTGACCTGGCAGGGCTTAAGCCGCATCCGGGCGGGCAAATGCCGTCCCGGTATCAAAGCGCTGCTTGAGATTGCTAACCGCGATCCGCTCAAGCTGGCGGCAAGCGATCTGGGCTTCGCCCTGGGGCCTCGTCTGAACGCGGCCGGCAGACTGGACGACATGTCCGTTGGCGTCGCGTTGCTGCTGTGCGACAACATTGGTGAAGCGCGCGTGCTGGCTAATGAGCTGGACGCCCTGAACCAGACCCGTAAAGAAATTGAACAGGGAATGCAGGTTGAAGCGCTGACCCTGTGCGAAAAACTGGAACGCAGCGGCGATACGCTGCCGGGCGGCCTGGCGATGTATCACCCTGAGTGGCATCAGGGCGTGGTGGGCATTCTGGCTTCGCGTATTAAAGAGCGTTTCCACCGCCCGGTCATTGCGTTTGCACCGGCTGGTGATGGCACCCTCAAAGGCTCCGGGCGTTCGATTCAGGGGCTGCACATGCGCGATGCGCTGGAGCGTCTGGATACCCTCTACCCGGGTTTGATGCTCAAGTTCGGCGGCCATGCCATGGCGGCAGGTTTGTCGCTGGAAGAGGCGAAGTTCGACGAGTTCCAGCGTCTGTTCGGCGAGCTGGTCACCGACTGGATTGACCCGGCCCTGCTGCAGGGCGAAGTGGTTTCCGACGGCGAACTCACGCCGGTTGAGATGACGATGGAAGTGGCACAGATGCTCCGGGATGCAGGGCCGTGGGGGCAGATGTTCCCGGAACCCCTGTTCGATGGCCGCTTCCGTCTGCTGCAACAGCGCATTGTTGGTGAGCGCCATCTGAAAGTGATGGTCGAGCCTGTAGGCGGTGGCCCGCTGCTGGACGGTATTGCCTTTAACGTCGATACCGCTGTCTGGCCGGACAACGGCGTGCGCGAAGTTGAGCTGGCTTACAAACTGGATATAAACGAGTTCCGCGGTAACCGCACCCTTCAGATCATCATCGACAATATCTGGCCAATTTAGCGGCAGTAATCTCTATAAAAAAGGGCGTGGATTCGGTACAATCCCGCTCTTATCACCGCATTTTGACAAGTCCATAAAAGAAAACAGACCATGTTTGAAATTAATCCGGTAAAAAACCGTATTCAGGACCTCACGGAGCGCTCTGACGTTCTTAGGGGGTATCTTTGACTACGATGCCAAGAAAGAGCGTCTTGAAGAAGTAAACGCCGAGCTGGAACAGCCGGACGTCTGGAACGAACCTGAACGCGCGCAGGCGCTGGGTAAAGAGCGTTCCTCTCTCGAAGCTATCGTAGATACGCTGGATCAAATGGCTCAGGGGCTGGAAGATGTTTCCGGTTTACTGGAGCTGGCCGTCGAAGCTGACGACGAAGAAACCTTTAACGAAGCCGTGGCTGAACTCGACGTGCTCGAAGAGAAGCTGGCACAGCTTGAATTCCGTCGCATGTTCTCCGGTGAATACGATAACGCTGACTGCTATCTCGATATTCAGGCAGGTTCTGGCGGTACCGAAGCCCAGGACTGGGCCAGCATGCTGATGCGCATGTATCTGCGCTGGGCGGAAGCCCGCGGCTTCAAAACCGAAATCATCGAAGAGTCTGAAGGTGAAGTGGCCGGTATTAAATCTGTCACCATCAAGATTATTGGCGATTACGCCTACGGCTGGCTGCGTACCGAGACGGGGGTTCACCGCCTGGTGCGTAAGAGCCCGTTCGACTCCGGCGGCCGTCGTCACACCTCCTTCAGCTCCGCGTTTGTCTATCCGGAAGTTGACGAAGATATCGATATCGACATCAACCCGGCGGATCTGCGTATCGACGTTTACCGCGCATCCGGCGCGGGTGGTCAGCACGTTAACCGTACGGAATCTGCGGTGCGTATCACCCACATTCCAACCGGGCTGGTGACGCAATGCCAGAACGACCGCTCCCAGCATAAGAACAAAGACCAGGCCATGAAGCAGATGAAAGCGAAGCTTTATGAGCTGGAGATGCAGAAGAAAAATGCTGAGAAACAGGCGATGGAAGATAACAAATCTGACATCGGTTGGGGCAGCCAGATCCGTTCTTACGTCCTTGATGACTCCCGCATCAAAGACCTGCGTACCGGGGTTGAAACCCGTAACACGCAGGCGGTGCTGGACGGCAGCCTGGACCAATTTATCGAAGCAAGTTTGAAAGCAGGGTTATGAGGAACCAACATGTCTGAACAACAAGCACAGGGCGCTGACGCGGTAGTCGATCTTAATAACGAACTGAAAACCCGCCGCGAGAAGCTGGCAGCACTGCGCGAGCAGGGCGTGCCGTTCCCGAACGATTTTCGTCGTGACCATACCTCAGACCAACTGCACGCTGACTTCGACGGTAAAGAGAACGAAGAGCTGGAAGCGCTGAACATTGAAGTGGCCGTTGCTGGCCGCATGATGACCCGTCGTATCATGGGTAAAGCCTCCTTCGTGACGCTGCAGGACGTTGGCGGCCGTATTCAGCTGTACGTCTCCCGTGACGACCTGCCGGAAGGCATCTACAACGAGCAGTTCAAGAAGTGGGACCTGGGCGATATCCTGGGGGCGAAAGGTAAGCTGTTCAAAACCAAGACCGGTGAGCTGTCTATCCACTGCACCGAACTGCGTCTGCTGACCAAAGCCCTGCGCCCGCTGCCGGACAAATTCCATGGCCTGCAGGATCAGGAAGCGCGCTACCGTCAGCGTTACCTGGATCTCATCTCCAACGATGAATCCCGTAAGACCTTCAAGATTCGCTCTCAGATCATGGCCGGTATCCGCCAGTTCATGGTTAACCGCGACTTTATGGAAGTGGAAACCCCAATGATGCAGGTGATCCCGGGCGGTGCGTCTGCACGTCCGTTCATCACCCATCACAACGCCCTCGATCTGGACATGTACCTGCGTATCGCGCCGGAACTGTACCTGAAGCGTCTGGTCGTCGGTGGTTTTGACCGCGTGTTCGAAATCAACCGTAACTTCCGTAATGAAGGCATCTCCGTGCGTCATAACCCAGAGTTCACCATGATGGAACTCTATATGGCGTATGCGGATTATAAAGATTTGATCGAGCTGACCGAATCACTGTTCCGTACCCTGGCGCAGGACATTCTGGGCACCACTAAAGTGCCTTACGGTGAAGAAGTCTTCGACTTCGGCAAGCCGTTTGAAAAACTGACCATGCGCGAAGCGATCATGAAATACCGTCCAGAAACCAACATGGCCGATCTGGATAACTTCGACTCTGCGAAAGCGATCGCGGAAAGCATCGGTATCAAAGTTGAGAAGAGCTGGGGTCTGGGCCGTATCGTGACCGAGATCTTCGAAGAAGTGGCCGAAGCGCACCTGATTCAGCCGACCTTCATCACCGAATACCCGGCAGAAGTTTCTCCGCTGGCACGTCGTAATGATGTGAACCCGGAAATCACTGACCGCTTTGAGTTCTTCATCGGTGGCCGCGAAATCGGCAACGGCTTTAGCGAGCTGAACGATGCAGAAGATCAGGCTCAGCGCTTCCAGGATCAGGTTAACGCGAAAGCGGCGGGCGATGACGAAGCGATGTTCTTCGACGAAGACTATGTGACTGCGCTGGAGCACGGTCTGCCACCAACCGCAGGTCTGGGGATTGGTATCGACCGTATGGTTATGCTGTTCACTAACAGCCACACCATCCGTGATGTGATCCTGTTCCCGGCGATGCGCCCGGTGAAGTAAGCCGTTAAGACAGTAAAAAAAGCCCCGAAAGGGGCTTTTTTATTGCGCCGCGAAGGCCCTGAGCGCGTCGCGGGCGACCGTCGCTTCCTGCACCATCCACGGGCTAAAGCTCCAGGGGGCAGCGTCCAGTGCGCGGAACAACGCTTCCAGTTCGACCCATTCATACTCCATCACTTCATCGTGATTAATATGCAGTTCGCTGGTGACGCGTGCTGCGAATACCGGGCAAATCTCATTCTCCACGATCCCCGAAGGATCGGCTTCACGGTAACGGAATTCAGCGGCGATGGGGGTGATATTGGCGATCTCCGCGCCAACCTCAAAGCGGCAACGGCGGATGATAGCCTGTTCCGTCTTTTCACCAGACTGAGGATGTCCACAAACGGAGTTGGTCCAGACCCCTGGCCAGGCTTTTTTGCTTAAGGCGCGTCGGGTAACCAGACACTCACCTCTGGCGTTAAAAAGCCACGATGAGAAAGCCAGGTGCAGCGGGGTGTGGGCGGTGTGCGCGGCGTACTTTTCCTGAGTGCCAATCACCATTCCCTGGTCATTTACCAAAATAACGTGTTCTTGAATACTCATTGATGCTCCAGTGCCAACGATGCGGATGGCTCAGCACCATCAGCAGCTGCATTATACTGCATTCCTCCATGCGCCGTTTGCTCTCAAGAGCGGAAAAGGGCTGACCCATATCAGTCTGGGCTGGTATCATAGTGCGCCATTCACGCTGACCGAGGATCTGTTTTGTTTGCAGGAAGCCTGACGAGAAATCCCATTACCGCCGTTTTTTGTCTGACGCTGACGCTATTACTGGCAGGCTGTTCAGGAAGCAAGTCGTCGGATATGGGCAGCTATTCCGGTGCGGTCTATACCGTTAAGCGCGGGGATACGCTGTATCGGATTTCGCGCGCAACGGGGACCAGCGTGAAGGATCTGGCGCGTCTGAATAACATCTCTCCACCCTACACCATCGAGGTGGGGCAGAAACTGAAGGTTAACGGTGGCGCGTCTTCAACGAAGAAATCCTCTAAAGGTAAAACAGCTAAAGTGACGCCGTCTTACGCGGTGCCGCAGTCCTCATGGCCTCCGGTCGGCCAGCGTTGTTGGGTCTGGCCTGCCAGCGGCAAAGTCGTGTCGCCTTACTCCTTGTCTGAGGGGGGCAATAAAGGCATTGATATCGCTGCTGCGCGCGGCACGCCAGTCTATGCATCAGGGGCAGGGAAGGTGGTCTACGTCGGCAACCAGCTGCGCGGTTACGGTAACCTGATCATGATTAAACATGGGGAAGATTACATCACTGCCTATGCCCACAACGATACGATGCTGGTGAACAACGGGCAGAATGTGAAGGCTGGGCAGAAGATTGCCACCATGGGCAGTACTGGCACGGACTCGGTGAAGTTACACTTCCAGATCCGCTATCGCGCCACAGCCATCGATCCGCAGCGTTATCTTCCGGCGCCAGGCAGTAAGCCAAAGTGCTAAGTGATTATATAATCGCCATTTAGTTGCAAAGAGGCTTGTATGAAGAGGCGTAAGGTCTATAATGCCTTACGCACCTCAAAGCGGGCGTAGTTCAATGGTAGAACGAGAGCTTCCCAAGCTCTATACGAGGGTTCGATTCCCTTCGCCCGCTCCAGTCTCTCCCTTTCTGAAGAAGCCCTTTAAATCCTTCTCTATCAGCAAATTAAATAGTTACCTATTTTTAGTCGCCTATGGGTTCTACCATTATGATCCGCCCCTGGTAACTGTCACGCTAAGTTACACGGTGAGATGACATGATAACTCAGCGTTGGCGGCAGTTGCATCCTCACACCGCGATAGTAAAACGTGAAAAAAACCTATCCTGGCATTGTTATGACATCGACAGACTGATCACTCGCATTAAAGCCCGATATACAGGCTCTTCCAGCGCTTCGACAGATATACGAGCACCCTGATAAGGTGTGATCCCTCAGACAATCTGATGAAGTCGCTACGCTCTGCTTGTTGCTTGTACCACTAACGGGGCTTTATGGCTTCTATTGTCCAAAATCTGTTAGTTGCGCATTTTATGCACCCTGGATACCCTGAGATTAATCCTATTAACTCAAGGGTGAGCATGGCTATCGGGAAGAGACAGCACCAAAAAGAATTACCTGAAGAAGAGTTGGATCGCTTGCTGGATGATCTTGAACTCACACAGGAGCAACGAGAGTTTATAGAATCCATGCGGCAAAATAACGAGAATAAAAACAACGAGGAGTAGTGTTTATGGCGGGGATCTGTGAAGGGGGCAGCCGTAGCTGCTAATCTTCATCTTTCTAAACAAAATGGGCTAAACTCTTTATTTGAGCTTTTTTCAAATACGCATCAGGCCTATTATAGAGTAAATTCTCCGCATCCTTATTTATCCAATGCTCATTCTATTAATCCTATAAGCAGAAATTTTTTAACCTAGATCGTTAAGCATATTGGAAGAGGCGAGAGTAACCAGAATTAAAAAGCCTCTCGAAAAGAAAAAATGGGTGATAAATTATGTTATCTGAGAACATAAAGTTATTGAGTCAATCTCGATGTTGGTAGTATTATGATATAATTCAAGGGTATAGTGATGCTTTTCTTTCTATATGAGTCGCCATTTCTTCTGGTTTTTCTCAATTTCATTTGCACATCAAGAACGGCTCTGATTTTTATATCAGAAATCAATAAATTTATTAGATCAGTTGGTTTGTTATAAACTCCTCGTGCCAACTTGATCTTAAAAGACCGCATTAAATATTAAAAATATCGAAAGAATATACCCCTATGGATGGAGTGCAAAGTGAGAGCAGGTGTTTTTATAACAAACAACGGAGAGGGTTTGTGTATCAATATAGGAGATGGTTTAATTAAACTCCTACAGGGCAAATTAAAGCCTCAATGGGGGGTATTTTATTGGGTGTTTTTTGATTTTAATGAATGATAATGCGCCGAAAAATATTAATTTCCCAGATTTTTTAAATCTATTGTTCATATATATTTCATTAAATACGTGCCTACTCCTTTGCCAGAAAAATTATCGCCGGTGAGCTGTGGACGTCAGAGTGTAACCGGGAAGTGTACTTCATTCTCGTCAGCAGGGGATTGCCTGTATGAATCAGCAAGGTGAACGGCGTTTGCCGCGCAACAGAACGAAAACTAACATTCATTACAATTTGAGTTATCTACTGCAGCCTTATATAAATCAGGCTCGATGACTAAATCTTCACATTCCCGACCACTCCGTCAATAACTATCTCTTCTGGCTCTTTACCGGGCCATTCATTGCCGCACAAATTCAGGGATCAGGACAACCGGATGCCGGTCATGTATATCTACCAGACCTTGAGCTGGGCCTCCGTACGCGTAAAATCGTCACCACGGCGCATGGCATCACCGAAACGCGCTTCCTGTGGCGGGGCTACCGCCTGTTGCAGGAGGAGCAGGAAACCAGGGGTTCAGCACTTATGTTTATGACCCGAATGAATCCTGTAGCCCGCCGGCTGGGATGATCATCTGCGTGACCAGAGCAGCGGTGAGATTTACTGGTTCAGTACCGATTTGAATGGTGCGCAACTGGAGGTGACCGATGCGCGTGGCGAGGTACACTGGAGCGGCCAGTATTGCAGTTTTGGCGAAGTCCGCTATCAGACTGCAAGGGCTACAAAGCTTGTTCAGCGCACGGTGATGCCGCATCAGCCGTTTCGCTACGCTGGGCAGTATGCTGACGGTGAAACGGCTGCTCTATGTTCTGCTACTACCCTTTGCGCGCAGTCGGGCGACAGCAATAAGCCGAGCATGGGGAGAAGAAAGAGAACTGGTTGCAGCTGGAGGAGGAAGCCGGGACTGGACGGCCGCTGAACGCGAAGTAATACTAAGTACAAAAAATAATCGCCAATTATCGTCGGTTATGTCCGAAATGGGCTATACAGGCCATCATATCAATAGTGTGAAAGGGAACGGTGTTTTAGGAGGAAAATGGCAAGGCGATCCAAGGAATATTGTATTTCTCCAGAATGCTAATCATCCAAGCGGCTATGATGAACATTTACATGGTTTGCAAGGTCACCGAGGAAGTTATGACACTCCAGGTAAAGGACGATTGATAGACCGTAACCTGACCCGTAAGAATTTAAAGAGCTGTCAATAATATCAGTGAATGTGATAAATATGAGGTGTTATTATGAGTGAAATTGAAGAGTCATTAAAAAAATTTGTTGCTATTTGCAATAAGTATTCACTGTCCGGGAGTTTCAATATCGTTAATGACATTGACAACGTATTCCCCTCCAACTTACCTCGCTCGGCAGAGTTGGATTATTTATATGGAAAAAATAATCCTGAGATGTTAAAAATAGAAACAGGTTTTACGCCAATTAAATTTTATTCAGTCAGTGAACTTGCAAAAGCTCAAAGTGGTTATGAATACTTACCAGATAATTATCTTGTAATTGGCGATGATTTAGGTGGAGGTAAGCCTATAATTGCTGTTGTAGATGAAGGTAATACCTCTATTTATGCGTCTTATGACGTAGTTGAACCGTTTAAAATAGCTGACAATCTCTCTGGCTTTTTACTTTCTCTAACAGAGCTCATTGATTTGGTATATGGTTATTACGATATTTTTGATATAGCAGATGATAATGATGAAGTGAAAAAAGATTTTATGGATGAGTTAAAGGGAAGGGTTGTTCCATTTATCGGAGATGAAAATTTCAATGCATTTTATGATTATTTTTATGGATGAATCTCTGTGTTTCCTTTGATGGGGGATGTGGGGGTATAATTATACGGGCCGTCTTGTAGGTGGTCCGCCTGATTATTTTTGATCTATAATACGATGCTTGATATTATTTTCTTGGAAAAATTATATTATTCCACGTCAGATGAAAGGTCATGAGCTAGTCAGCAAGTTACAGTTGAGTTGATAAGAAAATTTGACCCAGCCTGCGTGTGAATAACTGCACCCACTTTGCCTTCATCCCCATCTTCAGCGCTAATCGGGAGTTAGCCAATTCTACTACATCAATATCCGATTAGTCTCGCTTGATATCTACTGTAAGGACATTTCCCTTCGTAAATGCAAGCCTCATGCTGGTGCTAATTATTACTGGTACCTTTTCCGTATAGCTGCGATCGGTATATTGGGGGGAATATTCACGTTAAGAGCAAAAGACCGGTTCATTAATGAAGATGTAAATGTTTGCCGGTCAAATGACTTAGAAAGTGAAATAGGAACGGTATTTTGCTCCGCCCCCCAAAAAAACAGCATCCTATCTGCAATCAGGACTGTTTTGCCGCTTTACTCTGTGGGCAATCGTTGCCGCCCTGCATCACAACTTTTTCACTGCGCGAAGCATCGCCATACACGCATAACGTACCTTCATCGGTATGAATTTGCTCTTTCAGCGGCAGGGGCGTTTCCTGGGCGATGGCATAGCAGGAGAGCGCCGGGAAAAGGGTGAGGGCACTTATGAACAGAAAGGTTTTCATCATCTCGCTCCAGAACAGGGATAACGTTTATTGTGTTATCACACCCTTAAGCCGGCAATCGCTGCGTACCCGCTAGCTTTTTTCCATCACCGACTGGCGAGGTGTGAGTTTACCAATCACGGGGGAGAGCTCTGACGTGCGAACAGGTCGGCCATCCACCAGGCTTTTAATGCGCTCAACGCACTGAGTGAGCAACTGATCCATTGGCCACGAGATACAGGTCAGCTGTGGATAGAGCTGGGTTGCCAGAGGCGAATCTTCCAGACTCAGCAGCGATACTTCCTGCGGAACGGAAATGCCAAATTCCCGGAACAGACGCATCGCTTCAGCGGCATAGGCATCACGTTTAACCACAATGGCGGAAAACTTGCTCAGGCTGTTGATAAGCGTCAACAGCGCCTGTTCAACATCTTCATTCGCCGTTAACACCAGCTGGCGATTAAACGGCAAAGAGTAGTTTTGCAGGACGTTGCGATAGCCTTCCACCATCTTTTTACTGTTGTCATCGTGTTCGCTGTCAATCACCAGTGCGATATTGCGATGGCCCTTGCCCGTCATGTAACGACAGGCGCTTTCCGTCGCAAAGGCAAAGTCATATCCCTGAGGTTTCGCATCCACCACGGGACGATCGAAGGAGATAACATTCTCTGCGCTACCGGCCGCAACCGGCCCAAAAACTACGACAGCAACGCACTGTCGCTGAAGATCATCAACGGTGACAGCCTGCTCAACAGGATCGTTTACGTACTCCACGATGAGCGTTTTATTCAACGCTTTCATGGCGCGGGAGAGCGCAGGCAGCAAACGTGCTCCGCTGCTTTCATCCTTCGCAGAGAGAACCAGACCAACGTAGCTTGATGACTGACTTGCCAGGTTTTGCGCGGCAAAGCTTGGGCGATAATTAAGCTCTTCTACGGCGCGCAGCACGGCTTCACGGCTCTCTTCGCGCACGCCGCGCGTCCCCGTCAACACGCGTGAGACGGTTGCTCGTGAGACATTGGCTAATCGTGATACATCGTCAATCGTTGGCATAGCATTTTCTGCGTGGTGGGTTTTGGTTATCTTAACATAACCCACCTTAAGAATCTTAGCGCCCCCCACAGGCGGTTTCACGTCTGCGCGGCGTGCAAACCCGGTAGCCACGCCGCGCCACGCACGCCACTGGCGTCGCCGTAACGGGCCGGGACGATACGGGTACGGCAGCTTTCCGAGAAGATGTAGGGCCTGATGGCAGCCGGAAGTTCGTCGTACAGCTGGCTGACATTTGATAACCCACCGCCCAACACAATAACCTGCGGATCAAGAATATTGATCACCGAGGCCAGACTGCGGGCAAAGGCGTCGATAAAGTGTCGCCAGTGGGCCCGCGCGGTCAGGTCTCCCTGGGCCGCCGCTTCAATGATGGCCTGCGCGCTCAGTTCGCTGGGATAACGGCGGGCAAAGCCGGTGCCAGAGATAAAGGTTTCGATACAGTTATGTTTCCCGCAATAGCAGGGCTGCGCCGGACCATCCGTCTCGGGGGCATAGCCAGGCAACGGGTTATGTCCCCATTCGCCAGCGATGGCGTTTGGCCCCTGAAGCAGACGCTTATGTACCGCCACGCCACCGCCGCATCCGGTACCGACAATTACGCCAAAGACGGTTTCTGCTTCTGCGCCTGCGCCATCAACCGCTTCAGACAGCGTGAAGCAGTCCGCGTCATTGGCTATCCACACGGGCTGATTGAGCTGCTTTGCTAAATCATGCTTCAGGTCGTGACCGTTGAGCACCAGGCAGTTGCAGTTTTTAATTAGCCCGCTTTGTGGGTCGATGGCCCCCGGCAGGCCAATACCGATACTGAATGGCACTTCACCTACCGCGCGCGCTTCACCGATAAACGCCAGCAGATGGTGCATAAAGGCGTCATAACTCTCTTTTTGCGTCGGACGACGCTCACGCCAAAGGCATTCGCCCTGAGGCGAAAGCAGGACGGCTTCCATTTTTGTGCCGCCAATATCGAGTCCAAGATAGTGCATACGTTCCTCGAAAAGGAGAGGCCAGCGCCTCTCCTGAATGGTTATGCCTGACGAGTGCGGTACAGTTCGATCAGCTCCGTCACCAGTTCTTTCGCCAGAATCGAGGTCATCAAATGATCCTGAGCGTGCACCATCACCAGCGTCATTTTGGTTTTGCCTTCCCCTTCGTCAGCTTCGATCAGTTGGGTTTGCACCAGATGCGCTTCACGGGCGAAGTGCGCCGCCTCTTTCATTCGCGCGTCGGCTGAGGCAAAGTCACCTTTTTTTGCGAAGCCAAGCGCTTCGTAGCAGAGACTGCGTGACTGACCGGCATTGATAATAATGCCCATGACCTGTTCTTCTAATTCCATCAGTAACCTCTGTGTTTTCACTATCAGGCGGACTGTGCCGCTTCTTCAGATTGTTCAACTGCATTTTCATGCTCTTGTTCCAGCAGCTGCTTCTCGTACGCTTTGAGGAACGGGAAGTACATGGCCGCTGAGGTAACCATGCACAGCAGGCAGAGGATCACCGGGCTAAAGCTCCAGTTGGCCGCCCAGGATGCGCCGATAGGGGCAGGTGTTGTCCACGGTGTCATCGAGACCACACGACTGACCAGGTCGAAATCAAGGGCAAAGTAGGCGAGGGTGGCATTGACCATCGGAACCAGCACGAACGGCAGGAAAAAGAGCGGATTCATGATGATAGGGGCACCGAATAAAATCGGTTCGTTGATATTAAACATCCCCGGCACCACGCCCATACGCCCAATGGTACGCAGATGCACCGCTTTGCTGCGCAGCAGCAGTAACGCCAGCGGCAGCGTGGAGCCGACCCCGCCAATCAGCAGGTAGTGATCCCAGAATCCCTGAACGTAAATGTGCGGGATCGCCTGACCGGCAGCCATTGCTGCCTGGTTAACCGACAAGTTCGCCATCCAGAACGGGTTCATAATTCCGGTGACAATCAGCGCGCCGTGGATGCCCGCAAACCACAGAACCTGACACACCAGCACCGAGAGCAGAATGGCAGGCAGCGTATCGGAGGCGGCAACCAGCGGTTTCACCAGCGACATAATCGCTTCCGGAATAATCATGCCGAGCTGAGCCTCAATGAAGAGGTTGAGCGGGTGCAGAGTGACAACAATTGCCAGCACCGGGATCAGAATTTCGAACGAACGCGCAACGCCCGTAGGCACTTCTGGTGGCAGGCGGATGGTAATATTGTGACGCTTCAGGAAGGCATACAGCTCGGTAGAGTAGATAGCCACCAGAATGGCCGTGAAGATCCCTTGCCCGGAGAAATAGGCGGTAGAAATCTGCCCGTCTTTTAACGGCGCAGCCACCAGCAGAAATGCCATCAGCGACAGCATGCCGGCGGTAAGGGCATCCAGATCGTGATGTTTGGCCAGGCTCGCGGCGATCCCGACTGAAATGAAGATCGTCATGATCCCCATGCTGAAGTTGAACGGCAGCATCAGGGCTTGACGGTGATCCAAGGAGAATTGCAGCCATGCCCGGGCGAAACCCCAGGACGTGTCGGGTGAGAAGGGCGGGAAAATAAACACCAGCATAAAGGAACCGACGATCATGAACGGCAGAGCGGTGATAAAGCCGTCACGAATCGAGGTCACATACTTCTGCTGCCCGACGGCGCCTGCCATCGGGGTAATTTTCTGTTCAATGACCTGGATAAGTTTCGCGTACAGAGAGCTCATGGGTTTTCCCTTCGTTATTTGTTATCTATCAGGGAGAGGGCGAAATCGAGAACGGCGCCCCCTTTTTGCATGCCGTAATCCATCATGTTGATAGGCTCAACACGGATCCCGTATTTATCAGCTTGTTTCTGAAGATCGCTTTGCATGTACTTCACCTGCGGTCCAAGCAGCACCACCTGATAGTGACCGACCTGCTCGGCGAATTCGGCCACGCCAAACGCTTTGATCTCCGCTTCCAGGCCACGCTTTTGCGCTTCGTCGACCATTTTTTTCACCAGCAGGCTGGTGGACATCCCGGCAGAACAACACAACATGATTTTTTTCATAACGTCTCCTTTGAACTTATGGCTGGAATATAGTCATCATGGAACAAAACGGAAAGCGCTTTCCATTGGTGGATAAGGTAATTGTGACCGCGATCACCTGAGGGAATCTTTCACTTTGTCCGGATGTGCGAGATCATCGCGGCTATTCACGAACTATTAAGGTCGAGTTATGAACATTCATTTGATGAATGTTGCTGTGGATTTGATTGAGCAACGTCTCACGCCAGCAGCCAATATAATCACCAGAAATCAACATATTACCGCGATGCGGGACGGCTTTTCCCTCGCCATGCCTTTTGTGATTGTGGGAAGCCTGATGGTGCCGCTGCTGTTTCCACCGTTCGCCATTTCAAGTGCATCGCGCCTCGGGCACGTCTATCTGCTGCTGCGTCCGATGCTGTTGCCAACCTTTGAGCTGACGCTCGGACTGGTGGCGCTGATTGTCGCGTTTGGTGCCAGCGCCAGTCTGGCCAAGCAGTATCAACTCCCGGAACGGCTGTGTGGACTCACCGGCTGCCTCTCCTTTTTGCTGTTCATTGGCTTTCGGGATAACGGTGCAACGAATATTTTTCTGGGCGGGATGGGGCTTTTTACTGCGCTCATTTCAAGCGCTTACTCTATTGAAATAATAAGGTTTTTCTACAAAAGAGGGTGGTGCATTCGTCTACCGGAGGAGGTACCGGTGATGACGCGAAATGGTTTCCAGCTGCTGATGCCGCTGCTGGTGATCATGCTCTCCATTAGCGTAATGAATGCCGTGATGCTGCAGACGACCGGACAAATTTTGCCGCAGCTGATTGGCGAGGCGTTACGCCCGCTTATCGTGGCATCCGATACCCTTACGGCTGTGCTTATCTCCTTGTTTCTATGTAATCTTTTATGGTTCGTCGGTATTCATGGCGCCCTGATCATTACGGGCATCATGAACCCGTTCTGGCTCACCTATCTGTTTGAAAACCAGCGGGCCCTGGCCGCCGGGGAAGCCGTGCTGCCCCATATTTATCTGCAGGGATTCTGGGATTTTTATCTGCTGATTGGCGGTATCGGCTCTACGCTGCCGCTGGTCTTTATGGCGATGCGAAGCCGATCCCGGCAGTTGAAGAGCGTCGGGAAAATTGGCCTTCTGCCGTCGCTGTTCAACATTAACGAGCCGATATTGTTTGGTTTCCCCGTCATCATGAACCCGGTTTTTTTACTGCCCTTTGTGTTTGTACCACTGATAAATGCCTGTATAGCTTGGTATTTAACCCAGCTTGGCGTGCTCGACAGAGCCGTCGCCATGCTGCCCTGGTCTATGCCTTCACCGCTGGGCGCAGCCTGGTCGGCGAACGGCAGCTGGAAAAATATGTGCATGTGCCTGTTCGCCTTTTTCAATGCATGGATGCTCTATCGCCCCTTCTTTAAGGTTCATGAACGCCAGTTGATGCAGCTGGAAAAATAATCCCCGCCTCCCTGCTTCTGCCCGTTCCTGATGGGCAGAAGATTATTTCGTGACATTCTTCGCAAAAATTTTCTCTTTGATCTTAAATTTGTGATTCAATCCGGCAAACATGGAAAGCGCTTTCCGTTTGTGGATGTACATTTCCAGATTTGATCCTTACATTTCCCCTGCACGTTTAACCGTGAAAATAAAAATTCAAAGGGAACCTATGCAAACGTTAATGAAATCAATACCTCTGTCCTTGATTGCTCTTACTGTCATCAGCGGTTATGCCAGCGCCGATGAGAAATATGATTTCGCCCTCCACGGCTATTTACGCTCGGGTATTCTTGCCAATAGCGATGGCAACCGGGTCGATTCGGTGGGGCTGATGCCTGACGGGAAATGGCGTCTGGGTAACGAAGAAGATACCAAAATTGAGCTGATCCCGACGGTAACGCTGAAGTCGGATTCAGGCGCAGTCGCACGTATTCAGGCCAACCTGACGCACCAGACCAAATGTACCGCCGACTGGAACTGTACTGACGATGACGGCAAAGAGACCCAGTTCCGCGAAGGGTTTGCTGAATTAACGAATCTCGATTTTGCCCCGGACATGACCTTCTGGGCCGGTAAACGCTACAGCAGCTCCAACCTTTCCAGCCACCAGTTCGACTGGGAGTACATTCAGTACAACGGAACCGGGGGCGGGTTCGATAATCTGGATTTAGGCTTTGCGCGCTTTGATGCGGGTGTGTATGCCTTCTCGACCACCGACGAAGCCAAAGCTTATCCGGTAGATCTGGGGGATCAGGGCTATCCGGACGACTATTCGCTTAACCTGTGGTTTAAAAAGATCGGCGGCACCGGGCTCGACGTCGAACTTATCGGCCACCACATGAACCGCAATGAAAACCATCCTACCTCGGCTGAGAAGGGGTACGGCGTGACCGCGCTGTACAACTTTGACAGCTTCTACGGCCTGACCAACGGATACTCCCGCATCGCTTTCCAGTATGGCAAAGGCCTGGCCGCCGCGGATTCGCTGGGTAAAAACGGCTGGGGCTGGGCAAACCTTGAGGATACGCAATCCTGGCGCGTCGTGCTGGACAGCATGGCCAACCTGGGTGACGTGGAGGTATCGACCTTTGCGTTTTATCAGAAAGACAAAAACTACCGCTGGTGGACCAACGACGATGACGGCTGGGGACGCTCCATGTGGGTCGCGGGTATCCGTCCGTATCATCAGATAACCAAAAACTTCGCCATGCAATATGAGGTGGGCTACGAATATCTGGATGATAAAAACTACATGGGCGTAAACGGTAAAGGGAAAGGTGGCCTGACCAAGGTGACCATTGCGCCGACCCTGACCTTTGATTCAGGTTTCTGGAGCCGTCCGCAGCTGCGCTTCTTTGCCACCTACGCAAAATGGGATAAAGGCGTCTCGGATGCGATGGACAGAAATTACGACTGGAGCACTGGCACCCTGAGTCCGGGGGGATATTCACGTAGCGGCGATACCGATACGCTGAATTTTGGTGTGCAGGCTGAAGTCTGGTTCTGAGGAGAAAAGAGATGGCTTTCCCGATTCGAAAACTGCTTCTCGTCTCCTTACTCTCCGCGCTGGGAAGCGCGGGGGCTCTGGCGGCCGAGCAATCCCATTTTGAACACTTTATTACTCGCGATGGCGCAGCGTTAAAAGATGGCAATCGCGTCTTTCGCTTCGCCGGGATCCACGCCCCGGAGCTGCATCGTATAGAAGATGACGCGCGCGGAACCTGTAAGGCGGATCCGCGCGGCTGGGGGCAATACTTTAGATGGCCGACTGCTGAAGAGCAGGAGAACTGGATCAAAGCGCTGGTGCAAACCGGTGCTAAAGCACAGCGCGTATATGTGCTTTCCGTGCAGCAGGAAAATGATGCTGCCTGCGGACGTGAGACACATATTCTGGCACCGGCAACGCCGGACGGCATGCCGCGGCTGAATGAAACGGCCATGAAAGTGTATGACAACATGATTGCCGAGGCAGATAAGCAGGGGCTGCGCCTGATTCTGCCGTTTATTGACCACTGGTGGTGGTGGGGGGGACGGGAACAGCTGGCCGCGTTTTATCATGAAAAGCCGGAAGATTTTTATCGAACCGACAGTAAAACCTACCGTGCTTATCAGGATGTGATCCGTCAGGTGATTACCCGTACCAACACCATTACGGGACGCCATTACTACGATGAAAAGGCGATCATGGCCTGGGAAACGGGTAATGAGCTGGAAAACACCAACGCTGATTTCCTGCAGAAAACGTCGGCCTGGATCCGCAAGTGGGCGCCCCATCAGTTGATCGTCGATGGTACCTATAAAAAGGTGAATGATTTCGCGCTCAACGATCCGAACGTCGACATCATCAGTAACCACTATTACACCAACGCCGAGAACAACCACCCCGAGCAGGTTCGCAAAGATCTGGAGGCGATTGGCGGCAAAAAGGTCTATCTGGTTGGCGAATTTGGTCTGCTCGATCAACAAGACCTTAACACTATCATGCAGGCCATTGTGCATACCGAGGTCAATGGCGCGCAGGCGGCGGGGGGCTTTATCTGGGGCTTCCGTGGTCATCGCCATGATGGTGGTTTTTACTGGCACAAAGAGTTTACCGGGCACTACAGCTACCATCTGCCTGGCTTCCCGGTCGAGGGCAAAGCAAACCAGGAGATGGAGGTTGTCAATCTGGTGCGAACCGCCTCGGCGCAAATGGCGGGGCTGAGCCAGGCGCCGGCTCTGCCGGTCCCGGAAGCGCCTAAGCTGCGCGAGAGCAACTCACCGTTTGCCATTAACTGGATGGGATCCCCCGTCGGGCGTTATTACGATGTGGAGAGAGCGACTCAGCCACACGGCCCGTGGACCCGCGTTGGTCAGGATATCTCTGACGGCAAAAATGAGTGGGATCCGGCAAAAATGGATCTCTTCCGTGATGACTATCGCAGCCTGACGCTGGGCCAGACTTACTACTACCGGGTGATCGCAAAGAACGAAAGCGGTCAGTCTGCGCCTTCAAACGTGATTCGCCTTGAGCATACGCAGAAAAACCTGCCGCCGGTCATCACTCTGCAGGATGCGCTCTCTACCACCGTGGATAAAGGCGTTCAGCTCACCGCGGCCTGGCAGGATGACAATCTACCGGAGCCGAAGGTCAGCGTGGCATGGCATCACGAAGGCAAGGATAACGTCCACTTTTGTGACAGCACCAAAGCGGAAACCCGTGCCTGGTTCTCGGCTCCCGGTGACTATGCGTTGACCTTTACCGCTGACGATGGACTGCTGAAAAGCAGCAAGACGGTAAACGTTAGCGTGAAGGCCGCGGCGGGACCCGTGCCGGCGGACTACTGTCATTTTGGCGGCGGAACGCTGGACGTCAGCAAGGGGAAACTGAACATCACCAAGAGCGATAAAGATACGTTAGCGATTGGTGAAGACGGTTTCCTTGGCCCTTTTGCCAATGACGGAGACAGCGTGACCTGGCAGGTTAACGCTCCCTGGGACGGTAAGTTTGCCCTGCACGTGAAATTTAACGGCAAATGGGGGAGTAAGAAAAACTCGTTCATTGTGAACGGCGGAACGCCGGTGAGCATTGAATTCCCGCAAACGGATGAGAAAGGCCAGACGATGATCGTACCGGTCACGCTCAGGGCAGGGGACAACACCATTAGCTTTGGCAAGTTCTCTGGCGACTGGGGATATATGTTCATCAAATCAATTGAAGTCACTGCAGAGTAGTTATTTGGCTGCCCTGTTCGGGGCAGCCCTTTTTTTCATTCAGGAGGCGTTATGAACCGGTATCAATTCCCGGAAGGTTTTTTTTGGGGCGCAGCGGCATCAGGTCCGCAGACGGAAGGCATAGCCAATAAGCCGCACCGTTCTGTCTGGGACAGCTGGTTTGCCGAACAACCGGAGCGTTTTTTTCAGCAGATTGGTCCGCAGCACGTTTGTGAAACCTACAGTAAATATAAAGAAGACGTAGCCCTGATGAAGCAAACGGGGTTTAACTCGTTTCGAACCTCTATTCAGTGGTCGCGTCTGATCGATGATTTCAAAACCGGACAGCCAAACCGCGACGCCGTCCGCTTCTATAACGATTATTTCGATGAAATGATTGCCAACGGCATCGAGCCCATCATCAATCTTTACCATTTTGATATGCCCGAGGCGCTGCAAAAAGCATATGGCGGATTTGAGTCATCCTACGTAACTGAGCTTTTTGCCCGCTTCGCCCGCACCGCGTTCGAGCTGTTTGGCCATAAGGTGAAATACTGGATAACCTTTAATGAGCCGATCGTGCCGGTGGAAGGCGGTTATTTATATGACTTCCATTATCCGTGTAAAAAAGATGGCAAACTGGCGGCTCAGGTCGCCTTTAATATTATGCTGGCGCACGCCAGGGCGGTGAATGTCTACCGTGAAATGGGCTTGCCGGGTGAGATTGGTGTCGTGCTCAACCTCACGCCTTCTTATACCCGCAGCGACAGCGAGGCCGATAAAAAAGCGGCCTGGTATGCCGACCTGCTGTTTAACCGTAGCTTCCTCGACCCGCTGGTTAAGCATGAATTCCCCAAAGAACTGTGCGAAATCTTAACTGCAAACGGCTGCTTACCAGAGGTTTCACGGCAGGATGTGGAGACGATCCTGCAGTCGAGAATTGATTTTCTGGGGGTGAATTATTATGTGCCGAGAAGGGTGAAAGCGCGGGAAAGCGTTTACGCGCTCGATTACTTCACGCCGGAAGTCTATTTCGAAAATTACATTGATCCTCAGGGACGGTTTAACCCTTATCGCGACAATAACGAGATCCACCCGGAAGCTATCTATGACATTGCCTGCAATATTCGCGATAACTACGGCAATATTAAATGGTATCTGGCGGAAATTGGCATCGCGATGGATCTGCAGTCCGAAGGGCCGGTGCAGGCCGATGGCGTGATAGATGACACCTTCCGTATCGCTCTGATGGAGGAACATCTGGCTCAGCTGCATCGTGGTATCGCTGACGGCGCCAACTGTTTTGGTGTTCATCAGTGGACCTTCATTGATAACTGGTCCTGGATCAACAGCTTCAAGCGGCGATATGGCTTCTGGCGTCTGGATTTAGCCACCGGGGAGCGACAAATCAAACGTAACGCATTGTGGTTTGCGCAGCTGGCGGCTGAAAATGGCTTCACCCCTGGCGAATGTGAAAAGGATACGCAATGAGTCAGCCTTTTTACCGGATGCGTAACGGCATCAAAAATTACGCCTGGGGGAGTCGCGTAGCGCTTAATCATCTTTTTGGCCTGCTCAACCCTGACGATCAACCCCAGGCCGAGGTCTGGATGGGAAGCCACCCCGCAGGCTGCTCGGAGATTGAAACCGATACAGGGTTACGCTCTTTACAGGACCTTATTTCACAGAGGCCGGCAGAGATGTTGGGCGCGTGCGCGGGAGAAACTGCGGGGCAGTTGCCTTACCTGCTGAAGTTGCTGTCAGCGGAGCGCGCACTGTCGCTGCAGGTACATCCCAATAAGCTTCAGGCAGAAGACGGGTTCGCCCGTCAGGGCAACCTGCCCGGAGAGGATTACACCGATGCGAACCATAAGCCCGAGCTGGTTTTTGCCCTGACGCCTTTTATGGCCATGAACGGCTTCCGGCCGTATCAGGAGATTGCTAATCACTTTTTGCGCCTGGATGCCCCGGCCCTGACGTCCGCGCTGTCGCTGTTTCGCAACAACCTGCATGCTGAAGGGCTTAAGGCCTTTTTTACGCGTCTGATGGCGCTTGAGCCGGCGGAAAAAGAGGGCGTGCTGACGTGCCTGGAAGCGCGACTTGCATGCGGGGTGTTTGCTCCGGTAGCGCCCTTTATCGAACGGCTACTGCGAGACTACCCGGGGGACATCGGGGCTCTGGCCCCGCTGTATCTGCACTGCATTACGCTTGCGCCGGGTGAGGCGATGTTCCTGCGCGCCGGTACGCTACATGCTTATGTGAACGGTACGGCGGTAGAGGTCATGGCCAGTTCTGACAACGTGCTGCGTGCGGGCTTAACCCCCAAGAACATCAATGTGGCAGAATTGGTGCGCTGTACGGTGTTTGACGAAACCCCAGCCGACCGCCTCAGGATGCATCCGCAGCGGGAAGAGGGGATGCAGCAATACCCGATCCCGGTAACGGATTTTCGCTTTAGCGTCATTGAACATTGCGAGCAGCAAAACATCCGGACAGACCGTGCGCAAATTCTGCTGGTGCTAAAGGGGAGTGCCACGCTCAGCCACGCCGAGGGTGCCACCATGACGCTGAACGCCGGTCAGTCTGCGTTCATCCCGGCGGTCACAACCTTATGGACGTTGACTCAGCGCGGGCAGTCTTGCCTGGTAAGCTGATGACGTAAGGCTTTCACTGCCGTGTGCAGGCAGTATGTCGGGCATAAAAAAGGCTGCTTATCGCAGCCTTTTTACATTTAGTTTTTCGGGAAGATCCACACGTGCTTTTCAGGCAGCGAAAGGTGGCAGTGCAGCGGGTTCCGGGCCTCGTGACCATAGGCGCGAATGACAAAATCATCCCCCGGCGTGCGGAACAGGTATTCCCAGCGGTCACCGAGATACATGCTGGTCAGTAACGGGAGCGCCAGCTGGTTTTCCCCCGGCCCCTCGACCACCGCCACGCGCTCGACGCGGATCACCGCGGTGGCGTCTTCACCGCTTCGTACCCCTTCACCGGCCTGGCCCCACAGCACCCAGCCTTTGCCTTCGATACGCGCTTTGCCGTCGCGTACTTCCGTTACCTTGCCGTGCAGGCGATTATTGCTGCCCATAAACTCAGCGGTAAACAGCGTTTTCGGCGAGCCGTACATCTCCTGCGGTGTGCCCTGTTGCTCGATTTTACCGTTGTTAAGCAGCAGGATACGGTCGGAAATCGACATCGCCTCATTCTGGTCGTGCGTTACCATCAGCGCGGATAAGCCCAGCTTGATAATCAGTTCACGCAGGAATACGCGAGCCTCTTCGCGCAGCTTGGCGTCGAGGTTAGAGAGCGGTTCATCCAGTAAAATGACCGGCGGGTTGTAGACCAGCGCCCGGCCAATTGCCACGCGCTGCTGTTGTCCACCGGAGAGCTGGTGCGGGTGGCGTTTGCCCAGATGGCCCAGCCCGAGCTGGTCCAGCACGTCCTGTACGCGCTGCTGGATCTCTTTGGCCGGAACCTTGCGCAGCTTGAGCGGATAGGCCACGTTTTCAAAAACGGTTTTGTGCGGCCACAGCGCATACGACTGAAACACCAGGCCCAGGTTACGCTCTTCCGCCGGGATCTCACTGCGCGGCGTGCCGTCATAGACTTTGTTTTTGCCAATGATAATCGAGCCCTGAGTCGGTTTTTCCAGGCCCGCCACCGCACGCAGCAGGGTGGTTTTCCCGCTGCCGGATGGCCCCAGCAGGGAAACCACTTCGCCGCGGTTGAGGTTCATGGAGACCCCTTTTAAAACAGGATTGTCGCCGTAGGTCAGGTGCAGATCGTTAACCGCTAATTCAATCATGTATTTTCACTCCGAAACGAAGGGCAATGCCCAGACCTACCACCACCAGCAGGATGTTAATAAAAGAGAGCGCCGCCACAATATCAATGGCTCCCGCGGCCCAGAGGGATACCAGCATCGAGCCGATGGTTTCCGTGCCGGGTGAAAGCAGGTATACACCCGTTGAATATTCGCGTTCAAAAATCAGGAACATCAGCAGCCACGAACCGATAAGGCCGTAGCGGGAGAGCGGGATCGTGACATGGCGGGTGATCTGGCCACGCGTAGCCCCCGTACTGCGGGCGGCCTCTTCAAGCTCCGGCGCGACCTGCAGCAGGGTGGACGAGATGAGTCTCAGCCCGTACGCCATCCAGACCACCGTATAGGCCAGCCAGACGCTGAAAATGGTGCTGCGCAGCGAACGTAGCCAGACAATCAGGTTTTCACGCATCCAGTCGCTCCAGGCGAACCCGGAAAGCCAGCCCGATTTCAGCGAGTTATCCAGCCACATGGGCAGGAACAGGAACACCCAGAGAAAGGCCAGACCCGCGAGCAGGCCAGGCACGGCGCGCGGCACCAGGACGCTGTAATCCAGGAAACGCGTGGTATTGTCCGGTTTGCGGTGCATGGCGATACCGACAAACAGGTAGCACGCCACGGCCAGCGCGCCGCCAATGACCCCAATGGACATGGAGTTGACGATGGCGCGCAGCAGGTTCGGCTGCGCCCATATCGTGCGAAAAGTACTGAGGGAAAGCTCGTCCCACAGCGAAACGCCCACGCCCCAGTTTGAGATAAACGCGCGCAATACCACGCCGAGCAGGGGAACGCCGATCGTGACGGTAAGCCAGAAGGCGACCACCGCGCCCGCCACCCAGCGCCATTTACCCAGAGGTAAGGCCCGGGCCTGGGACGCTTTGCCTTTCATGGTCACGAAACGGTTGGCGGTGCGCATCAGGCGACGCTGCAGCATGACCAGCGGAATGGTGATACAGATAAGCACCACCGCAACCGCCGCCATCAGGTGGTAGGAAGGGGTACCAAGCTTGTTGGTCAGCTGGTACAGGTAGGTTGCCAGCACCATGTTGCCTTCCGGATCGCCGAGGACCAGCATCAGACCAAACACTTCAAGACCGAGGAAGAACAGCAGAACGATGGCGTACAAAATGGACGGGCGCACCATCGGCAGGCTGACCGAGGTCATCACCTGTAACGGCGACGCGCCCGCGGTACGTGCGGCCTCTTCCACATCGGAACCGACGCTTCGCAGCGCGGACGAAATATAGAGATAGGCATGCGGAACATGCGTCAGGCCAGCAATGACCACGATGCTCGACATGTCGTAGATATTCCACGGTACGAAACCAATCAGCGCCTGGGCCCAGAGGGATAAAAAGCCCACCGGACCGGCGGCCACCACGTAGCCGAATCCCAGCACCATTGGCGACACGAAAACCGGCACGAGGATCAGCGGTTCAATCAGACGGCGGCCGGGCAGGTCGGTACGCACCATCAGAAAGGCCAGCACGCCCCCTAACGGAATGGCGATGATGACCAGCCCGAAAGCGAGAATAAAACCGCTTTTCAGCGCCTTATAGAAATCAGGGTCGGTGAAGATAAAACCAAATGATTCAAGGCTCCACTCTTTTGCCGGTGAAAAGAACGGGGCGGACAAGAAGCTCTGTATCACGATAAACGACAGCGGCGTGTAGATAACCAGGGCGGTTATCAACACGACAATACCGCGCGGCAGGCTTTGCCACTTTCTGCGTAATGTATTCATGGGGTATCCCTGGTGTTGCAGCCCAGCAAAACGAACTCAGGTAACAGGAGCGCGACGACCCGCGTCGCGCTCAGACGCTTATTTGGCGGCGGCGGTACGCCACTGTTTGATGTACTCCAGGCGTTTTTTCGGCTGCAGATACTCCAGCAGGCTTTCATCAACCGGAATAGGTTTCAGCGCATTGCCGAGCACTTTCGTCAGGCCGTCGATATCATTTTTGCCGTCGATATCGTTACGAATGGACGGGATATCCGCCTGGCTTGCCAGAATACTTTGTCCTTTTTCAGACAGGACGTAGTCCAGCCACAGTTTCGCGGCATTGCTGTTTTGCGCCTGCTGGCTGATGAACGACACGCGTGATAACACCAGGGTGTAATCTTTTGGATAGGCGATCCCCAGCGACGGATCGTTCTTCGCACGCGCTTCCGCGTAGGATCCGAGGATATTAAAACCGATCAGGTTTTCCCCTGATGACACCCTCTCCATCATGGTGCCGGTTGAAGACTGAACGGCTAGGCCCCCTTTGGCGATATCGGCCAGGGTTTTGAAGTAGTTAGGATCGGCCTTGTGATCCTGCACCGAGAGCATAAAGCCCAGACCCGATTTTTCGATGTCGTAGGTGGTGACTTTGCTCTTGAATTTATCCGTCTGGCTGGCAATAAGCTTAGCCAGCGCCGCATGGGAATCAGGCACGTCGCCCGCCGGGATCAGCCGTTTGTTGTAGATAAACACGACGGGCTCATAGGTGGTGCCGTAGGCTTTATCTTTCCAGACCGCCCATTTCGGTAGCTGACTTTGCTCCGGTGATTTGTACTCCATGGCGTAGTCGGTAGCGAGCTTCAGCCCGGTGTCCATGGAGGAGCTCCAGACCACATCGCCGCTACCGCCACCCGAGGCCTGTTCGCTGATAAAACGGTTGTACAGCTCGGTGCTGTTCATGTCGTTATATTCAACTTTGATGCCCGGATAGGTTTTTTCGAAGCCCTCAATCAGCGGCCCGGCAGCTTTGGTGTCGGTGGTGGAGTAGATCACCACTTTGCCCTCTTTGGTCGCGGCATCGACCATTTTTTGATAGTCAGCAGGGTAGCCCTGCGGCAAAGCAGACAGTGCGGAAGCAGAACACAGTACGGTAGCGGTAATCAGAGAAATTCGGAAAATGTTCGACATTATAGTTAACCTTTTAGTTACATTTGAGGAACTAATTGTCAACATAGCGCATGGCTCCGCGCCGACAATAGGGGGGCGCGGGTTGCGGTTCCGAAGTGTGATTGTCGGCGTCGTTTCAGCAATTAACACCATAAAATCCGCGACGCTTAGCAAACGAACGGTTGCGGATTACGTTTTCTCTGCCACTTTGCGGTAAAGCCTTCTGGGATGACCGATATTGCCATACAGCATTTCAATGCTGATTAACCCACTTTCCACGCAGTATTCCAGATAACGGCGGCCCGTGGTTTTGCTGATCCCGACGTATTCCACCACCTCTTCCACCGACATTGTTTTTTCGGGGTGCTCCGCAAATAAACGCTTAATACGGTCCAGGGTGTGGGGCTCAATACCCTTTGTGGACGGGGTCTGCGAGGTGTCCGCGGCGGGGAGGTTAAACAGGCGATCCAGCGCATGCTGGTCGACAACCTTCACCTGCTGCACGGTGTGGATGAAACGCATAAAACGCTCCAGCGAGGCGTGCAGACGCTGGAAAAAAACGGGCTTAATCAGGTAGTCAAACGCGCCGCTGCGCATGGCATGGCTACAGGTCTGCATATCGCTGGCTGCGGTGATAAAGATCACCGAGCATTCATAGCTTTTCAGGAGCGGGTTATCGATTAACGCCACGCCTTTACCGTCCGGGAGATAATTGTCCAGCAGTATCAGCCTCGGCTGATGCTGGCGTATCAGGTTACACGCCTGCTCAATCGACGCGGCAATGCCCACCACGCGCAAATGGAAATTTTGCTCGATATACTCGCGATGCAGTTCCGCCAGGTGCGGCTCATCCTCAACAATCACAACATCAAGTGCTCGGGTCGTGGTCATGCGTTAGCCCTGTCGAACGGGGAGTGGATTGGGAATAAACACAGAGAATATCGTGCCTTGAGGAGCGTTATCCGTTATCTCAATGCTGCCGCCCGCCTTGTTGATATAGCCTGCCACCAGAAACAGGCCAATACCGTGCTCTGTGCCCACAATGTCGTTCTCGCTTTCCGGCTTACTGCTGAACCCCTGGCGAAAAAGATGCGGTTTCATCGCCTCATCCACCCCGCAACCCCGATCGGCCACCTCTATCAGCAACTCCTGGTTGCGATCGGAAATGTAAAGCTCTACAGGTGCGGGAACCGGGGCTTTCAGGGTGGCGTCAACGGCGTTATCCAGCAGGTTGCCAATCACCGACACCAGCTCCGTTTCCGTGATGCTGGCAGGCATGCGGGTGAGCTGGCAGGCGGGATCAAACTGCAGTTCAACGCCCTTTTCCCGGGCGCTGACATATTTCCCTAGCAGCAATCCGCACAGGGCCGGCGAGACAAAATGGGCTGAGACGAAGTCCAGCACGCGCTGCGCCCCTTCTGACTGTGCCTGGATGTAACGGATCGCCTCGTCATAGTGTTTCATCTGCAGCAACCCCACCAGCGTGGCGGTCCAGTTCAGTTGTTCATGACGCATAATGCGCAGGTTATCCGCATAGCGTTTAATCTGGCTTAGCTGGCTGCTGAGAGTGTTGATATCATTCTTGTCGCGAAAGCTATAAACCCAACCGCTTTCAACACCAGGTTCAACCTCAATCGCCACGCGGTTCACAATCACCTCGCGCTGGTTAAGCACCGCAATCTGGTCGTGGCTGCCCCGGCTAACCGAGGCGTAGCGCTGAGATAAAAAACCGGGGGACGTTTGCAGAACGTCTTCCAGCGGTTTGCCGATAAGCGCTTTCTCACTTTGATGAATATCCAGCATCTCTCTGGCGGCACGGTTAATTAAAATCAGCTGCTTTTCTTCATTGACGGCAAATACCCCTTCATACATTGCTTCCAGCAGCGCGCGTTGCTGTAAGACCAGTTGCGCAATATCTTTTGGCTCAAGGCGGAACATCTGCTTTTTAAGATTGCGGGTAAACAACCAGGAAAAAATAAACAGTAACAGCAACAGACCCATACCGTATAACCCGGACTGCCAGAGAATACGCGCATTGATATTCGCAATGTACGACGTCAAATAACCGACCGAGACAATCCCAATCACCTGATGCTGCGCATTAAAGATGGGCGCTTTGCTGCGCAGTGAAACCCCAATCCCACCCTTACGCACCGAAATAATTGTTTTGCCTTGTAATACCTCCGCATTATCCCCGCCGATCATCGGTAAATTGATGCGCTCCGGTGATTCTGAATGATAGAGATGCTGTTCCCGGGTATCGCCAATGACAATATAACTGGCATCACTTTCGGCCCGTATAGGCTGAATTAAACGGGCGATGGCGGGGATATTTCTGGCCGCGACGTTTTCCGCCAGACCCGGCATCAACGCGATTTCGCTGGCCTGAACCCGGGCGCGTTGGCCGAGATCGTGATGCAATTGCCGGTCAATAAAATGAAACAGGATGGTTCCCAGCAGAACTAACAGCAGGCAGGAGAAGCACACCAGCGCTAAAAAAAGTTTTACCTGAAAAGAGAGTCTGCGTTTCATACGACCTGACGCGGGGAGTCTGATTAGAGCGGTCTGCGCAGACTGACATGAGGAAATGGGGGATGCAATCTGGCGAAAACAGAGTTGTGACCTGGCTTTTCGTTTTGGGGGTTATAGCTATCAGGATCGCGTAAGGCTATGCTTCATTCAGCACCCGAATAATTACAGAGGCAATGTCGTGGATAAAGCGCTACTGGATGCAGGCTACCGGGCCTATACCGGAGAGAAAATTGACGTTTACTTCAACACCGCGATCTGCAAACACTCAGGAAATTGCGTGCGCGGGAGCGCTAAGCTCTTCAACCTGAAACGTAAACCGTGGATTATACCGGATGAAGTCGACGTCGAAACGGTTATACATGTGATTGATACCTGCCCGAGCGGTGCGCTGAAGTATCGCCAAAAATAAGCGAGGAACCATGGATATTCTGGAAGGCCATAACAAGTTTTACGTCAACGATGCTGACGGTAACCAGGTTGCAGAGATTGTCTTCGTACCGACCGGTGAACATCTGAGCATTATCGAGCACACCGATGTGGATCCAAGCCTGAAAGGGCAAGGTGTGGGTAAACAGCTGGTGGCAAAAGTGGTCGCAAAGATGCGCGGTGAAAATCGAAAAATTATCCCGCTATGCCCGTTTGCCAAACATGAGTTTGATAATACGCGGGAATATGACGATATTCGGGCGTAGAAACACACCGGCGATGGCCGGTGTTTTTTTATCTGATCTGTTCAAACAGCAACACCACCGCAATCACTACCATCATTCCCCCTGATGCTCTGCTCACCAGACGCGCGGCCTGCGGGCGGGTGGCCAGGATGGCTTTTGAACCGTATCCCACCAGCAGATAGACCAGCGTACAGGTGATGAGGTGTAGCAAGCCCAGCGCGGACATCTGCATCGCAACCGACCAGCTTCCCTTCGGGTCAGTAAATTGTGGAAGCAGGGCCAGGAACAGCAAAAAAACTTTCGGGTTAAGGCCGCTGATACATAATCCCTTCACCGCCCACTGTTTCCAGTTTGCCGCCGAGGTTGTGGCGCTTTCCGGTGCGCCAGGAGCGCGTAACAGTGAGATACCAAGCCACAGCAAGTAAAGTGCGCCCGCTATTGTCAGCCCGGATAATGCCAGCGGATGTTGCGCCATCATGACGCCCACGCCCGCGACCACAATCAGTGTCGCCAGCAGATGCCCGGACATGAGGCCCATCACTGCGGGTACCACGCGCCGCCCGTGGATGCCGGCGCTAATGGCGTAAGCCCAGTCGGCGCCCGGTGTCATGATGAGCAGGAAAGACACCACCCAAAACCCGGCCACAATACTCATTTCCATCGTCTGTAAAACTCCAGAATTTCACCCGTCAACAGAGAGAAAGCATATCGGTATCCGGACGAAATGAGTTTTCAATGTTATGCTCAAAAGACGGTGAAATTGACAAAATCTTCCACATGGACAGCATCGATCGAAAAATTCTTGCGCAGTTGCAGGCTGATGGCCGTTTATCTCTTACGGAGCTGGCTGAACGGGTGAACCTGAGCCTCTCGCCGTGTCACCGGCGCGTGCGGGCACTGGAGCAGAGCGGGGCCATTACGGGATACCGGGCCAGTCTCGATCCCGCCAAAATGGGGTTTAACTTTCTGGCGATCGTGTTTGCGACGCTGAAAGAGGGCGACAGAAAGGCGGTGAGCGCCTTTGAGGAGGCGGTGGAAGAGATCCCGCAAATTGTGCTGGCGCAGCGTTTATTTGGCGATCCTGATTATCTGATGCACGTCGTGACCCGCGACCTGCCGGCTTTTCAGAAACTCTATGATGAGAAGCTCTCTGCGATGCCCGGCGTTCAGCATCTTCGCTCAACGCTGGTCATGAAAACGGTCGTGCAGGACAGGCCGTTTCCGCTCGACATCTCAGGGCGTGACGAATAACGCGCCCGGCAGAACGCCGGGCGCAGGGGCGTTTAGCCTACAAACATCACTGACACGCACAGTACGCCAACGATCAGCGTCAGCAGGTTGCCGACAGATCGGTACGGTTTCAGGGACGGGATCAGGTACGTCGACAGCGTCGGCATGATAAACAGGATCATGGCGATAAGCGGACCGCTGATGGCATAAATCATCGAAATGGCATTCGGATTAATGCAGCACACCGCAAAGGTGATTAACGACACCCCCATGATGGAGATCGCGCGGTTAAAGGCGCGGCTCTTTTTCACGCCCACCTGGTTCAGCGATGACTTCACAATCTCCGTCGCCCCTTCGATCACCCCAAAATAGGTGCCGAGGAACGATTTCGACATGGCGATAATCGCCACAATAATCCCGGAAATCCCCAGCCATGTCGGAGAAGAGGGCATCATCGACAGCGCTGACAGAATGGTTACCCCTTCCTCTTTTGCCGAAACGATATAGGACGGTGGAATTGAGAGCAGGCAGCTGAACACGAAGAACAGCACGCTCAGGCAGATAATCAGGTACGCCACCTTCATGATTTTCTTGCACTTGTCCATAGCGGCGTCGCCAAACTTCTCACGGCGGTCAACGGCAAACGTCGAGATAATCGGCGTATGGCTGAAAGCGAATACCATCACCGGAATCGAAATCCAGACCTGATGCAGCGTATGGCGGTCAAATGCCATCTGGCTTGTGAGCAGCGCGGGTTGCCAGCTTCCGGTCAGATAGAGCGAGACAAACAGGAAGTAGGCGATCAGCGGAAACACCAGGAAGCCCATCACTTTTATGGTGATATGCCGTCCCATCAGGAAGATCAGATTTAACACCAGCACCACGCCAAAACTGACCAGCACGCGAACGGCGGTATCCACCGTCATGTGTTTTGCCAGCTGCTCAGTTAACGAGTTGGTGATGGCCACTGCATAAATCTGCACCACCACGAAGAAGGCGATGAAATAGAGCGTGGTGATCAGGTTGCCTATCTTCCTGCCGTAATAATGGGAGACGGCGCCGGTGATCCCTTCATTGCCTTTTGTTTTCGACGACAGGATGAATTGTGCCAGCGCGCGGTGCGGCCAGTAGGTTAATGGGTAGGCCACAAGGGCAGTGATAAACAGGACGATAGCGCCTGCGGAGCCCAGCTGAATGGGCAAGAACAGCGTTCCTGCGCCCACGGCCGTGCCATAGAGAGCGAAACTCCAGAGAGTCTCATCTTTTGACCAAATTTTCGACATTAGAGCAACGTATCAACTATCAAACCAACAGAATGGAGCGCAATTTACCATAATTATGGGTTGAGAGCGCAGTTGCTTCGAAGGAGTTTGGCCGGAGCGGGCGTCCGGCCAGAGGGAATTAGCCTGCGAGGGCGCGTCGCTGCTGGCGACGTTTAAGGAATTTCGCGCGCAGCGTATCGTAAACCCAGTTATAGAACATGGTGTACGGCAGGAAGAACAGGAAGAAACCAATTTCCAGTGTGAATGCCTGCAGCAGCGTGACGCCCAGCACCGCGGCGACTATCGACACGCCGATCACAATAAACCCGCTCTCGAATCCCAGCGCATGCAGTGCGCGGATTTTTGCCGTGCGTGTGATGCGGTGAACCGGCCAGAAACGGTCGAAGCCGACGTTATAGATAATGTTCCAGAGCATGGCCGTGGTTGCCAGGATAATGGTCAACCCACCCATCTCCACCACGGAACGTTGCATAAGCCACGCCGCCGTCGGGGCGAGGATCGCCGTGGCAATCCCTTCGAAACAGACGGCATGAAAGATCCGCTCCGGCAGTTTACGTTGGAGTGCATCCTGATGTTGCATAGTTTTAGACCTCGTGAATACGCATTTTGGCGTTGATGCGGCCTATTGTTATCGCTAAAGGTGATATATTAAAGATGGTATCCATCGATAAAGTAGATAGTGCATGCGTTATTCACCTGAAGCCCTTACCGCATTCGTTGAGACCGTCGCGGCGGGCTCTTTTTCTGCCGCCGCGCGTCGGTTACGTAAAAGCCAGTCGACCGTGAGCACATCCATCGCCAATCTTGAAGCCGATCTGGGCTTTGATCTGTTTGACCGTTCGGCCCGTCAGCCGGTGTTAACCGCCCAGGGCGAACAGGTGCTGGGTTATGTGCAGGCGATCCTCGCGGCCAGCACGCGGCTTGACGAGCTGGCGGTGTCGTTAACGGCACAAACGGAGGCGCGCCTGACGTTTGTTCTTTCCGATACCCTCAACCCGGACGTGCTGGAAGACCTGATGAACCAGTTCGACCAGCGCTTTCCCCATACCGAATTTGAATGCCTGATTGGCGAGGAAGAGGACGTTATCGATCTGCTGCAGAAGTCGCGTGCGCAGGTTGGTCTCACGGAAGCGCGTGACAGTTATCCGACCGATATTGGTTTTACCCGGTTGCCGATACAGACCCGGATGGCAATCTATGTCGCGACCAACCATCCTCTGGCCGGGCAGCAAGTAATCCAGGCCGATGAGCTGCACGGCTGGCGGGAGTTGCGGCTCAGCACCTATCTGGAGCGGGAGGCAACGCTCGCACGCGGACCCGTCTGGTCGGCACCCAACTACCTGTTACTGCTGAGTATGGCCGTGCAGGGATTTGGCTGGTGCGTGCTGCCGTGCGCGCTGGTGGATGAATTTGCCGCCGCGAAATCGCTGGTGCAGCTGAATGTCCCCGGCTGGCCACGGGCGATCGGTATCGATCTGCTCTGGAATAAACGATCCCCGCCCGGCGTTGCCGGAAGCTGGCTGCGGCAGTATCTGCAGGATGCGCGCTAATCCTTGTGATTAAACTCACTATTTTTAAACAATTAAGATAATTGCCAATAACAATCCACTACTATCGTCATGTCATTTAACACAGAGGTTGTGATGAAAGATGTCGTTATAGTGGGTGCGTTGCGTACGGCTATCGGCTGTTTTCAGGGGGCGCTTGCACGCCACTCGGCTGTTGATTTGGGCAGCGTAGTGGTGAAAGCGCTGGTGGAACGCAGCGGGATTGCAGCACATGAAATTGATGAGGTGATCCTGGGACAGGTGCTGACCGCCGGTGCCGGGCAAAACCCTGCCCGTCAGGCGGCCCTCAAGGGCGGCCTGCCCAATACCGTCTCCGCTATCACCATCAACGACGTCTGTGGCTCAGGGTTAAAAGCGCTGCATCTGGCGACGCAGGCCATTCAGTGTGGTGAAGCGGATGTCGTGATTGCCGGCGGACAAGAAAATATGAGCCGGGCACCACACGTGCTGACCGACAGCCGTACCGGCGCGCAGCTGGGCAACAGCCAGTTGCTCGACAGTCTGGTGCATGACGGTCTGTGGGATGCGTTCAATGACTATCATATGGGCGTGACGGCGGAAAATCTGGCACGTGAGTATGGTATCAGCCGTGAGTTGCAGGACGCTTACGCGTTAAGCTCGCAGCAAAAAGCGCGCGCAGCGATTGATGCCGGGCGCTTTCGGGATGAAATCGTCCCGGTCAGCACGCAGCGTCAGAACGGTGAGGTTGCCGTGGTGGATACCGATGAGCAGCCGCGCACCGACGCCAGCGCTGAAGGGCTGGCGAGGCTCAATCCTGCGTTTGAAACTCAGGGCTCAGTGACGGCGGGAAACGCCTCCTCCATTAATGATGGCGCTGCGGCCGTGATGATGATGAGTGAAAGCAAAGCCCTCGAGCTGGATCTGCCCGTCCTGGCCCGCATTAAGGCATTTGCCAGCGTGGGTGTTGATCCTGCGTTAATGGGTATCGCCCCGGTTTATGCTACCCGTCGCTGCCTGGAACGCGCAGGGTGGCAGCTCTCTGATGTGGATCTGATTGAAGTCAACGAGGCCTTTGCCGCACAGGCAATCTCGGTTGGCAAAATGCTGGAATGGGATCCCCTGCGGGTAAACGTGAACGGTGGGGCAATCGCACTGGGTCATCCTATCGGCGCGTCCGGTTGTCGAATTCTGGTATCGCTGGTGCATGAGATGAAAAAGCGCAATGCCCGCAAAGGCATTGCGACGCTCTGTATCGGTGGTGGACAAGGTGTCGCCCTCGCCATTGAACGCTAAAATCCCGCCCGCATAAAAGAGCCTCCCTTCAGGAGGTTTTTTTTACATAACGTATGACGAATTAACCGTTATTAGTACATTCTCACTCTGGTATTGAATAATTACGGCCTTAATTATTATCGTTGTTAACGTCTTAGTGTGATCCCCCTCCGATAATTTCACGTTAATACACCCTGTTTGTTGATGGATGTCACGTCCATCTTTGCCAAAAAAAATGAAACAAATAATTACGATCTTTGTCACTAAAATAATGTTCTTTAAAAAATAAACTGCAGTTTCATAAATAAGAAACATTATTTCAGTTGAGGGTTTTTTCATGTTTAAGAAATCTCTGGTCCTTACTTCCCTTATCGGTACGTCCTTCATGGCTCAGGCCGTTACCGTCGATCTGCGCCATGAATATATCGACAGTGGTGCCAATGCTGACCGTGTCTCGGTCTCACATCGCTTTGCTAACGGGGTCGGTTTTTCTGTAGAAGCTAAATGGAAATCCGGCGGTGATAAAGCCGACCAGCCGTTTGCGGATGTGGTGGGTAACGGGCATGAAGATCAAATTAGCTGGCGCTGGAAAGCGACTGAGAATATTGCACTGACGCCGGCGTTTACCCTTGAAAGTAACGACAGCCGCACAATATATAAACCGAATCTGCATCTGCAATATAGTTTCGACAACGGCTTCTACGTTGCCGCGCGTTATCGTTATGAATATACCCGCTACCCGTCAAGCTCGAATAAAGATGACGACAAAGTTAACCGTGGTGATGCCTGGGTTGGCTGGGTAATGGGTGACTGGCGTACCGAACTCAATTATGTTTATGCGAAGAGTTCTGAAGGTATGGTTCGTAATAATAACAAAGATTATTCCAACGAATATAACGCCAAGCTGGCGTATAAATGGGATAAAAACTGGGCACCGTATGTTGAAGTGGGTAACATCGGCGTGAAAGACACCGATGAACGCCAGACCCGCCTTCGTTTGGGCGTGGCCTATTCTTTCTGATATCACGTTATTCCGCTGAACATTGCCGGGTAGCGCCAGTGCCTACCCGGCTTACTCATGCCTGATAAGCGCCGCCCAATGGGCAAAAGTCCACTAAAAAAAAGGCCCTCCTAAACGGAGGGCAAGGCCAGTTACAGAAACACAAACTCAAATCATGCATGCAACATTTCAGGTTGCTCAGGAAGTTTCGCGATATAGAGGGCGGGTTGACCGTCTTTATCGGAACTGAACAGCACCGCTTTCTCATCCGGAGTAAAGGAGGGATGCGGGTGGGTGACCTGGCGGCTATTTGCCACCGTTGCCCAGGAGGTGTCGTGACGGGCAATGCGGAAGTAGCTTTTTTTCGCCACGTCAAAGGCGTACAGATACGGATCGTTATCGATGGTGTAACCGTGCGTATCCTTCACATCAACCGGCGTGCCTGAACCGTCGCCCACCAGCAGGGAGCCGTCAACGTTGCTCATCAGATGGGAACAGGCGGGCATTGGCATGACTGCGTCATTGACGCCCGTATCCGGATTGAAGCTGCAGATGGTGCGGCCCTTTTGGCCCTTCAGATAAGAGACATACACAAGGGCAGAACCGTTCGGCACCCAGAATTCATGGGTACAGCTTTCGCCTTCCGCATGCGTTTTCACTTTGCGCACGTGCGTACCATCTTCGTTGACCAGCCACATGCGGGCGTCGACCAGGTCGTGCGGCCCTTCATGGCAAAACGCCACCGTGTTGTCATCAAACGGACGATAGATAGGGTGGCCAAGCCAGTTTTTCTCTTCGTGGATTGTGGTGCTTAAACCGGTTTTCAGATCCACCCGCAGCAGTCGACAGTGCGGCCCCTTATGGAAGAAGTCGTGGAAAATTTTCCAGTCGTTGAGCGGCGTCCAGTCACGTCGGGCGATTTCTATCCCAACCAGTTTGGTGCAGTCGCTGTTGGCGACCCAGGTACCGTAACCCACCCAGTCATCTGGGACACGGTACACCTCGCGTTCTACCAGGGTATGGAGATCCACCTCCAGCAGCGTGCGGTCGTTCTTCACATAGTAGAAGGATTTATCATCCGGAGAGAGGAACCCGCCAAAGGTATTATCCCCTGCGCCTTCCGTCAGCTGTACCGCTTCGGCCTTCTGCAGATCCAGCAGGTAGTAGTTCCAGTGACCGTCAAACGCCCCTGCGAACAGCAGGTGGCTGCCATCATTAAAGAAGCACTTCTGGTAGAAGTAGTTGCGGTGACAGGTCACGTCGGGTGGGGTCAGGCGGGTGACTTCCACGCCTGTATCCGGATCGTGGCTGACCTCGTAGTTCAGCTTGACCCGCATACCTTTAGCCATAATGCACTCCTTTGAACGATAAAAGTAGATTAAAAAGTGAGTATTAAATTATCAAAACAATGTTTCATTATGTGTGACTGATGGCGCACTTTGTCTGTTTCATTGGCGAGATTAATGTCTGGCTCTCTTTATCGTGATCCGAACGCCATTTCTGGTATAAACAAACAGAAAAAATGAAACGTTGTTTTAAATGTAATTGAAAACCCCCTTCTCTGGGGCTAGACTGTGCTCATCATGAAAACGGAACGTCGTTTCGTTAATTTTCTGCCTGCGGGCACGATCATTTCTGGAGGTTACGGTGGACGTCAGACAAAGCATCCACAGTGCGCACGCCAAAACGCTGGATACTCAGGGGCTGCGCAATGAGTTTTTAGTCGAGCAGGTGTTCGAGGCCGATAAGTACACCATGGTCTACAGCCATATCGACCGTATTATCGTTGGCGGGATTATGCCAGTGACGCAGACCGTCTCCGTGGGCGGAGAAGTGGGTAAACAGCTTGGTGTGAGCTATTTCCTTGAGCGTCGCGAGCTGGGCGTGATTAACATCGGTGGCCCCGGTACCATCACCGTAGACGGACAGTGCTATGAGATAGGTCATCGCGACGCGTTGTATGTCGGTAAAGGGGCGAAAGAGGTCGTGTTCGCCAGCATCGACAGCGGTAAACCGGCGAAGTTTTACTACAACTGTGCGCCCGCACATACCCCGTATCCCACCAAAAAAGTGACCCCGGCGGATGTCGCCCCGGTGACGCTGGGTGACAACCTCACCAGCAACCGTCGCACCATCAATAAATACTTTGTTCCGGATGTGCTGGAAACCTGCCAGCTCAGCATGGGGCTCACCGAGCTTGCTCCGGGCAACCTGTGGAACACCATGCCGTGCCATACCCACGAGCGCCGTATGGAAGTGTATTTCTACTTCAACATGGACGAGGACGCCTGCGTGTTCCACATGATGGGGCAACCGCAGGAAACGCGCCATATCGTGATGCATAACGAGCAGGCGGTTATTTCGCCGAGCTGGTCTATTCATTCGGGCGTAGGCACGAAAGCGTACACCTTCATCTGGGGTATGGTCGGTGAAAACCAGGTCTTTGATGACATGGACCACGTCGCGGTTAACGAGCTGCGCTAGCCGCAGGCAGTTAAGCATAAACCTGCCTGTTGGTGACAGGCGCTGAAAGATTAAGGAACAAACATGATTCTGGATGCATTTTCTCTGCAGGGTAAAGTGGCTGTGGTGTCCGGTTGTGACACCGGACTGGGCCAGGGTATGGCGTTAGGGCTGGCGGAAGCGGGCTGCGATATCGTCGGGATTAACATTGTTGAGCCTACTGAAACCATCGAGCGCGTCACCGCGCTGGGGCGTCGTTTTCTGAGCCTGACCGCCGATCTGCGTAAAATTGACGCCATCCCTGAACTGCTGGATCGCGCGGTGGCGGAATTCGGCCATATCGACATTCTGGTGAACAATGCCGGACTGATTCGCCGTGAAGACGCGATTAATTTCAGCGAGCGCGACTGGGACGACGTGATGAACCTGAACATTAAGAGCGTGTTCTTTATGTCCCAGGCGGCGGCGAAACACTTTATTGCCCAGGGGAAAGGCGGCAAGATCATTAATATCGCCTCTATGCTCTCCTTCCAGGGCGGTATCCGCGTGCCGTCTTATACCGCATCCAAGAGCGCGGTGATGGGCGTTACCCGTCTGCTGGCAAACGAGTGGGCGAAGCACAACATCAACGTCAACGCGATTGCGCCGGGGTACATGGCGACGAATAACACTCAGCAGTTGCGTGCTGACGAACAGCGTAGCGCGGAAATCCTCGACCGTATCCCGGCAGGCCGCTGGGGCCTTCCGGACGATCTCAAGGGACCGATCGTGTTCCTGGCATCTCCGGCATCCGATTACATCAACGGCTATACCGTGGCGGTCGATGGCGGCTGGCTGGCGCGTTAATTGCGTATTCCGTCTTAAACCTCTGCCGGTGGGTGGAGGTTTTTTTTGCCCAAAAATTGCCATTATCCATATGGCTCAAGACGAAAAATCCATACTAAAAAATCATAAATGATATGCATCACAGTTTTATTGCTTAAAAATTAAATGATTAATAAAAACTGGCGGTATTTCATCGTTAGTTGAAATTGTAATGTCCATCACAGATCGCTATGCAACAGCGAAATAATCCATATCTTCGCGAATTACGGCCTGACACTTTTCCGCGCTATCTCGTAATTTCAGTTAACGAATTTCGCTGTTCAGGCAGGAAAATATGACATCTATAAATGACTCTACCCTTATGCCCGCCGCGTTGCGTGATACCCGACGCATGAATCAGTTTGTCTCCATCGCGGCTGCAGTGGCCGGTTTACTGTTCGGTCTGGATATTGGCGTGATCGCCGGGGCGCTGCCCTTTATCACCGATCACTTTACGTTGAGTAACCGCCTGCAGGAGTGGGTGGTCAGCAGCATGATGCTGGGTGCGGCCATCGGCGCGCTGTTTAACGGCTGGCTTTCGTTCCGCCTCGGGCGAAAATACAGCCTGATGGTGGGGGCGATTCTGTTTGTCGCCGGCTCCATTGGGTCAGCATTTGCCACGAACGTGGAAATGCTGCTGCTCTCCCGCGTGCTGCTCGGCGTGGCGGTGGGGATTGCCTCTTACACTGCGCCGTTGTACCTCTCCGAAATGGCGAGCGAGAACGTGCGCGGCAAGATGATCAGTATGTACCAGTTGATGGTGACGCTGGGTATCGTGCTGGCGTTTCTGTCTGACACTTATTTCAGCTACAGCGGCAACTGGCGCGCGATGCTGGGCGTGCTGGCGCTCCCGGCGCTGGTGTTGATTGTTCTGGTGATTTTCCTGCCAAACAGTCCGCGCTGGCTGGCGCAAAAGGGCCGTCATGTGGAAGCGGAAGAGGTGCTGCGGATGCTGCGTGATACCTCAGAAAAAGCACGTGAAGAGCTGAACGAGATCCGCGAAAGCCTGAAGCTGAAGCAGGGGGGCTGGGCGCTGTTTAAGATCAACCGCAACGTACGCCGCGCGGTGTTCCTCGGCATGTTGCTGCAGGCAATGCAGCAGTTCACCGGGATGAACATCATCATGTACTACGCGCCACGTATCTTCAAAATGGCGGGGTTCACCACCACGGAACAGCAAATGGTTGCCACGCTGGTGGTGGGGCTGACCTTTATGTTCGCCACCTTTATCGCGGTGTTCACCGTGGATAAAGCCGGACGTAAACCGGCACTCAAGATTGGCTTTAGCGTCATGGCGCTCGGTACGCTGATCCTTGGCTACTGCCTGATGCAGTTTGATAACGGCACGGCCTCAAGCGGTCTTTCCTGGCTCTCTGTTGGCATGACCATGATGTGTATTGCCGGATATGCGATGAGCGCTGCGCCCGTCGTGTGGATCCTGTGTTCCGAAATTCAGCCGCTCAAATGCCGTGACTTTGGCATCACCTGTTCCACGACCACCAACTGGGTGTCGAACATGATCATCGGCGCGACCTTCCTGACGCTGCTGGATTCAATTGGCGCGGCAGGAACCTTCTGGCTCTATACGGTTCTCAACGTCGCGTTTATCGGGGTCACGTTCTGGCTGATCCCTGAAACCAAAGGCGTCACGCTGGAGCATATCGAGCGCAGGCTGATGTCCGGCGAGAAGCTGCGTAATATTGGCGTGTAATCTGTTGCCGGGTGGCGAAGAGGCCACCGGGCTTTTTGTTAGCGCATCGCGCGTTTCAGAATACGTTCAGCCTGACGCTGGAAGTCAGCGGCGGTCTCTTCCACGGATTTCTGTCCATAATCGATGTACTGCAGAGAGGTGCCGAACTGGGCCACAATCTGCGGATCGTCAAAGTAAGGTGACACGGAAAGTTTGGCCGGCAGAGACTGCGCCAGACGCAGCCCCGCGACCGACGGATCGCTCTCTTTGATGGTGCCGTCTTCGGTCAGGAACTGCACCGCGGCTTTACTCAGCGGCACGCCACGCTCCAGACCCAGCGTGTCTACTCCCTCTTTGCTGTTCAGCAGGAAGTTAATCAGTTTCGCCGCCGCTTCCGGGTTTTTGGTGGATTTACCAATCGAGAGCATCTGCGCCGGTTTGAAGAAAAGGCCCGCATCGGTTGCGCCCGGCAGCATCGGGTAACTGCCCAGCACCAGTTTTGCCGGTGGCTTCAGGTTGTCGGAATACTTGTTGATGGTGGAGTTCCACATGTAGGTTCCCGCCCATTCCCCCTGGATCCACGGCTTCATCTCATACATGTTGCTCTTACCAAACGACGCATAGTATTTGGTGTCCGGCATGACGTGGCTATCCACCAGCGTTTTGTAGGTCTGGAAGAATTCCACCCACTGCGCTTTGCTGTAGGCGAACTTCTTGGTTTTTTCGTCCACGGCAGGGATGTTGTACTTCTGAATCATGTACGAGTTCAGCAACGCCAGCGTGTCCTGATGCTCCAGCACGACCGGGTAGTACTGCTTGCCGAGTTTACTCTCGAAGGTTTTACCCGCCGCCATCAGCTCGTCCCAGGTTTTCGGGTATGCAATACCGGCTTTTTTCCAGGTCTCGTCGTTGAAGTAGAACACGCGTGCGGTGACGGAGATCGGAATGCCGTTCAGCTTGCCGTTGATGGTGGTGGACTGAAGTTCTTTGGGATCGAACTGGGTCAGGTCGATCACGTCTTTCATTTTGTTCAGGTCGTAGAACCCGTCGCCGGTTTTCGAGAAGATTGGCAGCCAGTTCCAGTTGGTCTGCATCACATCCGGCTCGGTGCCGCCCGCAATTTGAGTGGTCAGGCGGGAGAGGTGCCCATCCCAGCCGGTGTACTCTGCTTTAACGTTGATATCCGGGTTCTGCTTATGGAATTCCTCCAGCGCTTTCAACGTCACCTGATGGCGGCCATTACCGCCCCACCAGGACATGCGTAATTCGACATCTTGCGCCATCGATGGCAAAGCGGTAAGGCCCAGCGTCGCGGAGATTGCTGCGCTTAAAAGCACTTTTTTCATTTTTATAAACTCCATCAGAGAGAGAGGTTCTGTTCAGTTTTTGCGTCAAAAATATGACATTTATTCATATCAAATTTGAAATACACCTTGCGATGAAGGCCTTTATCAATCATTGGCTTAGCTTCATCGGATGGAATTCTGGCGGTCAGTTCGTACTCCGCAACCTTCAGATAGACGAAGAATTCGTGGCCCATGTTTTCCACGCGAACCATTTCGCCACTGCAGCCCCCGTCAACGAATGGTGCGTCGGAGAGGGAAACGAATTCCGGACGTACGCCGTAGTAAATGGCCTGCCCGGCATAAGCGGAGACTTTCTCCTGCATCCCGGCGTTCAGCGGCATGGTTTCATTGCCGATGGCGATGTGCAGTTTCCCGGCGCTTTCCACCAGCTGGCTTTGACGAATATTCATCTCCGGCGCGCCGATAAAGCCTGCCACGAACATGTTTTTCGGCTTGTGGTAGAGGTTGTCCGGGGTATCAACCTGCATGATGTGGCCGAGTTTCATCACGCAGATGCGGTCGCCCATGGTCATCGCTTCGGTCTGGTCGTGGGTGACGTAGACGGTGGTCGCCGGTTTACCGGATTTCTTTAACTGCTTATGCAGGTCGGAAATACGAATGCGCATTGAGGCGCGTAGTTTGGCGTCGAGGTTTGACAGCGGTTCGTCAAACAGGAATACATCCGGCTTTTTCACAATCGCACGGCCTACCGCCACGCGCTGTGCCTGGCCGCCGGAAAGCTGGCGTGGCAGGCGGTCGAGTAACTCTTCCAGCTCAAGGATTTTGGCCGCTTCGTTGACCTGAGATTCAATCTGATCTTTTGGCAGTTTGCTCAGCTTCAGACCAAAGGCCAGGTTTTCGCGCACCGTCATGTGGGGATAGAGCGCGTAGTTCTGGAACACCATCGCAATCCCGCGCTCTTTTGGCGCGAGGTTGTTCACAATCTTATCGCCGATGCGGACTTCACCCCCGCTGATGGTTTCCAGGCCGGCCAGCATGCGCAGGGTGGTGGATTTGGCGCAGCCGGAGGGGCCGACGATCACCATGAACTCTCCTTCAGCGATTTTCAGGTCAATGGCATGTACCGCTTTAAAGCCGTTGGAGTAGACCTTTTCCAGTTTGTTGAAGATAACTTCAGCCATAATATTTCCCTCTTAACCTTTAATTCCGCTGCTGGTGACGCCCTGGACGAAGTAGCGCTGTGCCAGGAAGAAGACAATGATGGATGGCAGAATGGAGATGCTCGCCATTGCCAGAATTTCGTTCCACGGCGCCCCTTCGGTGACGTCGATGGACATTTTCAGCGCCAGTGCAATCGGGTATTTATCCACGCTGTAGACATAAATCAGCGGCCCGATAAAGTCGTTCATTGACCACATGAACTGGAACAGGGCGACGGAGATAATGGCCGGTTTCAGGATCGGCACCACCACGTACCACAGCACCTGAAGCGAGTTACAACCGTCAATTTGCGCCGCCTCCTCCATGTCACGCGGCACGCCGCGCAGGAACTGGATAAGCATGAAGACGAAGAACCCCTGGGTGGCGAAGGCCAGCGGCAGGTACAGCGGCATATAGCTGTTGAGCATGCCCATTTCACGGAACATCAGGTACTGCGGGATCAGCAGCACGGTGCTGGGGAGCAGCATGGTGGTGATGAGGGTAGCGAACCAGAATTTCTTCCACGGGATTTCAAAGCGCGCAAAGCCGTACGCCACGATGGTGGAGGAGATAATGGTCAGGATCACTTTCGGGATCACATACTTAAAGGTGTTCAGCATGTAATGGCCGAAGTTGTATTCGGTACCGGTTTTCCAGCCATTCACAAAACCGTCCCAGGTCGCATGGGCAGGCCACAGGCTGAGAGTGGTGAAAATCTCGTGGTTCGGTTTGAACGACGCCGAGAACATCCACACCAGCGGATAAAGCATCAGCAGGCCGACAAACAGCAGGATCACGTAGCGCACAGCGGCGTTAATTTTCTCTCTGCGCAGCGTGCGGGCGACTTCACGCTCGGCAATCGTCCTCGCCGTGGAAAGTTGTTGGATATCAGCCATTTTTGCCTCCTTTATCGGCGGAGTAGAACACCCAGTATTTCGATGACTTAAAGGCGATACCGGCAAAAATGGCTACCACCAGGAACAGGATCCACGCCAGTGCTGCGCCGTAACCCATGTCAAAGTATTTGAACGCGGTGTCGTAGATGTAGAGTGAGAACAGGTAAGTGGAATACGTTGGCCCGCCGCCGGTAATGACATACGGTCCGGTAAATTCCTGGAACGCCTGGGTGGTCTGCATAATGAAGTTGAAGAAAATCACCGGCGTGATCAGCGGCACGGTCACTTTCGTGAACATCTGCCATTTGGATGCCCCATCGATCATCGCCGCTTCATACTGCGACTGCGGAACGTTTTGCAGCGCGGCCAGGAAGATGACCATCGCGGAACCGAACTGCCAGACGCGCAGCAGGGTGACCGACATCAGTGCCAGCGAGGGCTCACCCAGCCAGTTCACCGGGTCAAAACCAAATACGCCAATAAAGCTGTTCAGCAGACCATCAATGGCAAAGAGCGCGCGCCACAAAACAGCAATGGCCACGGAGCTGCCGAGGATCGACGGAATATAGTAGGCGGTACGGAAGAATCCAATACCGCGTAATTTAAAGTTCAGAACAAACGCAATCCCTAATGCAAAGGCGAGCTTCAGGGGGATGGTCAGAAATACATACGCAAACGTCACTCCCATTGATGTCCAGAAGAGCGTGTCTTCCGTAAACATGTAGCGATAATTTTCAATGCCGTTAAATACCGGCGGGCTCATCAGGTCGTAATCCGTAAAACTCAGGAAAAACGATGAGACGAAGGGGAAAGCCGTAAAGAGTATCAACCCAATGATGTAGGGTGATATCCACGCGAGCCCCAGCAGCTTGTTTTCATTCATACTTACCTACCTGGTAATCAATGGTTTAAAACGGAATCTGCGTCTGTAACAACCTTTCAGGCTGTCGAAACCGAGCCTGAACGGCAATGTTCTGGGTAATACGTGTCACGGTTACTTCATTTAACTTTGTTTTATAAGACTTTTTTCGATTTCATCGATGCGCGAAACGCCTGGGTTTCAATACGGTAGAACTCGTGTTCCTGGATAATAAAACGCCGTTTTATTTTATATTATTGCTATTTGTTTCTGCGTCATTCGCTTAATAGCGGAAATGTGATCAAAGTCGAAACGGTGTTTCAATAAGGTGATGAGGATGGCATTTTTGCGCTATTTCAGGCGTTCAAAGAAGAGAGAGGAGGGCGGGCGGAAAGAACCGGATGATTAATAAAGACAATACCGTGGAGAAACTAACTACTAATTCTGATAGCAGGTCTACAGCTGGATCATTCTTTCGTTCAGATAATTCTTACTTTCTTGTATCATCGGACCACTGTAACCAATCAGGCAGAAATGGTCTGCACCCTCAAAAGAAGAATGGCTATGTCAGCAATGGATTTCAAAAAAAATACGGATCTCGACTTCCCCCATTACGCGGCCCCGGTAGTCAGTTCCAAAGAAATTGACCTTCTGGGACTGTTAGAAGTTCTTCTGGCGGCAAAAAAACGTATCATCGTGATTGCCTTCGCATTCGCACTGGTTGGACTGGCCATCGCGTTCTTACTGCCACAAAAATGGACCAGTAAAGCGGTGATCACACCGGCGGAACAGACGCAGTGGAACCCGCTGCGCCAGATGATGGTCGCCCTGCAGGTGCTCGACGTGGACGTGAAAATTACCCGTCCGGACGTGTTTAACCAGTTTATTAAAAAGTTCCAGTCGCAGTCGTTGCTTGAGGAGTACATGAAATCCTCACCTTACGTGATGGCACAGCTGGAAGGCACTGACGTGGATCCGCTTGAGCTGCATCGTGCGGTGGTCAATATCTCCGAAAAGATGAAAGCGGTAGATAACACCCTGGCAAAAGACGCGGATAAAGCGCCGTACGTCTCGTGGACATTGAGCTTCACCGCGCCGACGGCGGGGGATGCGCAAACGGTTCTTAAAGGTTACGTGGATTACATCTCGCAGATTGTTGAGCAGGAAACCATGGAGAATATCCGTAACCAGATCACCCTGAAAACCAAAGTGGTGGAGCAGCAGCTGGAGCTGGATCGGGTACGTCTGACGAATGTTCACAACACCAATCTGCAGCGTCTTAACTATTCTCTGGAAGTGGCCAACGCGGCGGGTATCAAAAAGCCGGTCTACAGCAACGGTCAGGCGGTTAAAGACGATCCGGATTACTCCGTCGCGCTCGGTGCCGACGGTATCGCGCAAAAACTGCAGATTGAAAAAAATCTCAAGGATATCGCTGAGCTGAACGCAGACTTCCAGAACCGGGAATACTACCTGGCGCAGCTGAAAAAGCTGTCTGTCGAAGACGTAAAACTTGAACCTTTCAAGTATCAGCTCTCTCCATCCATGCCGGTGAAAAAAGACGGTCCGGGCAAAGCCCTGATTGTGATCCTGGCGGGACTGCTGGGCGGGCTGTTTGCCTGTGGCAGCGTATTACTGCGTGAGGCCATGCTCAGTCGCAATCCTCTGGTCGAGCCTGTAACGGAATAAAAAACGCAGACGAGAAGGGCGCTGTTATCAGCGCCCTTTTTTTATTTCAAAAAATCCTCACGTACCGGCGTGAAGGTATCCAGCAGCGTGCCGGGTTTAAGACACACGCAGCCGTGCATCACATGTGGCTTTTTGTAGAGGGTATCCCCGGCTGTCACCACATGTTTTTCATCTCCAATCGTGAACTCAAACTCGCCGGACAGCACATAGGTTAACTGTTCATGAGGATGGTTATGCAGTGGGCCAGTCGCGCCCTGTTCAAAATTCACCTCCACCGCCATCATTTTACCGCCATGGGCAAGAATACGGCGCGTCACGCCGTTACCCAGATCGTCAAGCGTGGTCTCGTTGTGGAAAATAAACATATCGTCACCCCGGAATGTATTAAAACAATGTTTCATTTAATTTATATCACCAGGGGTTAAAAAGAAACGACGTGACAAAGAACTGGAAACACGATCACAAGTTTGCTTCACTGGGATAAACACATAAGGAGGGATGATGAAAACGATCGGCCTGTTAGGGGGGATGAGCTGGGAATCGACAATCCCCTATTACCGCCTGATTAATGAAGGGGTGAAGCAACGTCTGGGGGGCCTGCATTCTGCCAGCCTGCTGCTGCACAGCGTAGATTTCCATGAAATCGAAGCCTGCCAGTCGAGCGGTGAATGGGATAAAGCCGGGGAAATACTGGCCGAGGCCGCGCTGGGGCTGGAGCGTGCGGGAGCAGCGGGGATTTTGCTCTGTACCAACACCATGCATAAAGTCGCGTCCCATATCGAAGCGCGCTGTTCGCTGCCCTTCCTGCACATTGCCGATGCAACCGGGCGGGCCATCACCGCATCCGGGTTACGTCGTGTGGCGCTGCTGGGAACGCGCTACACCATGGAGCAGGATTTTTACCGCGGTCGGTTGAGCAGCCAGTTTGGCATTGAAAGCCTGATCCCGGATGAGGCAGACCGGGCCCGCATCAACCAGATTATCTTTGATGAACTCTGCCTCGGCACCTTTAGCGAATCATCCCGGGCATATTACGTCAGCGTGATTGAAAAACTCGCGCAGCAGGGGGCGGAAGGGGTGATCTTCGGCTGTACGGAAATCGGTTTACTGGTGCCGGTTGAGCAAAGCCCGATTCCGGTCTTCGATACCGCCGCGATTCATGCCGCCGATGCCGTGGAGTTTATGCTGTCATAAACTTTGCCGATCGGATAAACGAAGCGCCACCTGACGGGCATGGGCTATAAGGTGCTCCGTAAACGCCTCCACCAGCGCTGAGACCGGGCGATGGAGGGGGCGGATCAGGCTCACGGTGAACGGGACTGACAGGCTAAACGGGCGGATCACAATATCGCGCCCGGCGTAATCCAGCGCCGTCAGTGGATTCACCACCGAAACGCCCACCCCGGCGCGCACCATGGCGCAAATGGAGGCCGCACTGTGGGTCTCGACCACCATCCTGCGCTTCACCTGATGCTCGGCAAACAGTGAATCCAGCAGCTGCCGGTAGCTGTCGGTTTGTGACAGGCTAATGTAGTTCTCACTGTGAAAATCCGCTGGCGTCAGAATCTGCTTGCGGGCAAGTGGATGCCCGGCTGGCAGCACGCACACCTCATCTAAAGAGAGCAGTTCCGTGCGTTCCGTTCCCGCGGGCGTAGAGAGGGTTTCGGTCAGGCCTAAATCATGGCGCTGTGCGGAGAGCCACTCCTCGAGCAGCGGTGACTCCTGCGGGACAATCGTGAGATTCACCTCCGGATATCGGGCCAGAAAAGGCTGGAGCAGCGTCGGCAAAAAAGACTGTGAAAAGACGGGCAGGCAGACAATCGATAGCTCGCCCTGCCGAAACTCGCGCAGGCTTTCCGCTGCACTGACAATGCGGTCCAGCCCGTACCATGAGCGCTGCACTTCCTCGAACAGGCGCAGCCCCTGTACCGTCGGATGAAGCCTGCCCCGGGTGCGTTCGAACAGCTTCAGTCCCAGCACTTTTTCGAATCGCGCCAGCTCGCGGCTGACCGTTGGCTGCGAGGTATGGAGCATCTGCGCAGCCTCGGTGAGGTTGCCCGTGGTCATCACGGCGTGAAAAATCTCGATATGGCGTAAATTGACGGCGGGCATAGGTCACCTGAATACAAAGAACTGTCCATATCATTTTTGCATAGACTCGCGATAAAACGATATTTTTTATTCTCTTCCTGCTGTGGCGTAATCATAAAAAAATGTCACCCCGGAGAAAGACCATGCCACGCCCGCTTAACCAGACTGATACCGATTTGAATGCCGAAAACCTGCTACGCCTGCCTGCCGAGTTTGGCTGTCCGGTGTGGGTCTACGACGCGCAGATCGTTCGCGAGAAGATTGCTGCCCTGCATCAGTTTGACGTGGTGCGTTTTGCCCAGAAGGCGTGCTCCAATATTCACATTCTGCGTCTGATGCGTGAGCAGGGTGTGAAGGTCGACTCCGTCTCCCTGGGGGAGATTGAGCGCGCGCTGGCGGCCGGGTTTGATCCGAAAGCCGATCCTGACGCGATTGTGTTTACCGCCGATGTGATCGACGACGCCACGCTTGCTCGCGTCCATGAGCTGCAGGTGCCGGTAAACGCCGGGTCCGTGGATATGCTGGAACAGCTTGGGCAAGTTTCTCCGGGCCACCGCGTCTGGCTGCGCGTGAACCCTGGCTTTGGTCACGGTCATAGCCAAAAAACCAATACCGGCGGCGAAAACAGCAAGCACGGTATCTGGTATGCCGATATGCCCGCTGCCCTGGACGTATTGCAGCGTTACAATCTGAAGCTGGTGGGGATTCATATGCACATCGGCTCCGGCGTGGATTACGCGCACCTTGAGCAGGTCTGTGGCGCAATGGTGCGCCAGGTGATCGAGTTTGGTCAGGATCTGGAGGCGATCTCTGCCGGGGGCGGTCTTTCCATTCCTTACCGTGAAGGGGAAGAGGCGATCGACACCGATCACTATTACGGCCTGTGGAGCGCCGCGCGTGACCAGGTCGCCGCGCATCTTGGTCATGCCGTTAAGCTGGAAATTGAGCCGGGTCGTTTCCTGGTGGCTGAATCCGGGGTGCTGGTGGCGCAGGTTCGCAGCGTGAAAGAGATGGGCTCGCGCCACTTTGTGCTGATTGACGCGGGCTTTAACGATCTGATGCGCCCGTCAATGTACGGCAGCTATCACCACATTTCGGCTCTGGCTGCCGATGGCCGCGATTTAACTCACGCGCCGCGTATCGAGACGGTTGTTGCGGGCCCGCTGTGTGAGTCTGGTGATGTCTTTACCCAGCAGGAAGGGGGGAAAGTGGAAACCCGCGCGCTGCCGGAAGTTAAACCAGGCGACTATCTGGTGCTGCACGATACCGGTGCGTACGGGGCGTCAATGTCCTCAAACTACAACAGCCGCCCGCTGCTGCCAGAAGTGTTGTTTGATAACGGCAAGGCGCGGCTGATCCGCCGCCGCCAGACCATTCAGGAACTGCTGGCGCTGGAACTCGTCTGAGTGAAGTACGGCCCCGTCGTGACCGAGTCGCGTAATACCAGCGTACCGGTGAACGGCGGGATCGCGTCGACCGGTTGGTTTTTTGCCAGCCGGATCGCCTGATCGATAGCCGTAACGATCATATTGTCGATGGGCAGGTAAACCGACGAGAGCGCTGGCTCCAGCCATTTCGCGCATGGGGCATCGTCAAAGCCAAACAGGGAAATATCCTGTGGGATCCGCAGCCCCGCCTGGTGTAGCGCCTTGGACGCACCCAGCGCCATATCATCGTTACAGGCAAACAGAGCGCTAAACGCTATACCGTCGGCAATCAGCTCTTTGCAGAGCTCATATCCTCGCGTCATTCCCGCATCGCCATACTTAATCCGCCGCTCGTCCAGACGAATGCCGTGCTTTTCCAGCGCCTTACGGTAGCCCATCAGCCTCGCTTTCCCGGTTGGCGTGTGGATCGGGACGGTGATACAGGCGATCTCCCGGTGGCCCTGGTTGATCAGGTAATCCACGGCCTTAAAGGCGGCATCCTGCTGTTCGAAGAACACGCAGCGATCGGGCGCCTGGCTGACTTCACGGTTGATGACCACGAGCGGGGTTTGCACCGAATGGATCAGCTTCATGATCGCTTTTTCGCTCATGTAGCGGGTGTAAAGCACTATGGCATCGCATTTGCGATCGGCCAGCATTTGTACCGCCTGCTCTTCCTGCTCCGGGGCGTCGTGACCATCCGTGACGATCAGCTGCTTGCCGTGGGTTTCCGTCTGCCGGGAGGCCTGCTGAAGAAGACGACCAAAGTAAAAACCATCAAAGGTAGAGACCACCAGACCAATGCTGTTGCTGGTCTGGTTCGCCAGCGAACGCGCGAGAAAATTTGGGCGGTAGCCCAGCTCTTCCATCGCATTAAACACCTGCTGACGCGTACTCTCTTTAACCTGACCTGTGCCGTTCAGCACGCGCGATACCGTGGCTTTCGACACGCCCGCGCGCAATGAGACATCCAGCATTGTTGCCATTAGACATTCCTGATTCCACGTAACGATCTGCAGTTTAACACAGACCATCCGGTGCATAAGCGATGCGGGAAGGGCAAAACTTCCAGCACGATCACGCTTTTAGGTAACGATCGGTCAGTTCGAAATACAGGATTTTAAGTGGTATGCCAAAATCGATATAAACCGCATTTTGGAATACCTGTTACGTCGTTGAGAGCTTAATCACAGAACAAAACCCGACATGAAGCTATTTTTGGTATGCCAATAGTATCCGGCTGTACACCTTATCCAATAAAAGCCCTTTTACTGAGGTATTACCCTATGGCATTACAGGAAAAACTGATCGACGCTCTGGGCAGTTTTGCCACAAAATTCAACAGTTATCGCTATATCATGGCGATCAAGTCTGCCTTTATTACCTTAATGCCGGTCATCATCGTTGGGGCATTCTCTGTCTTGATCTCCAATATGGTACTGGATCCGAAAAATGGCCTGGCGAGCTTCCAGTCCCTCTCTTTTCTCGCCACGCTAAAACCCATCACCAGCGCGCTCAATTACGCCACCCTGAATTTCCTTAACATTGGCGCGGTGTTCTTAATCGGCATCGAACTGGGCCGCATCAACGGGATCAAATCCTTATTCCCTGGCCTGCTGGCGGTGATCTGCTTTATCTGCGTGACGCCGACAACCGTTGAGATGCTGGTGGATGGTGAAATGCACGTGGTGAAAGACGTGCTGCTGCGTCAGTTCTCTGATACCCGCAGCCTGTTCCTCGGTATGTTTATCGCGATTCTGTCGGTAGAAATTTACTGCTGGCTGGAAAACCGCAAGGGGCTGAAGATCAGGATGCCGGACACCGTACCGCCAAACGTGGCGGCATCGTTCTCCGCGCTGATCCCGGCGATCATCACCACTACCGCGATTGCCACATTGGGTTTCGTCTTCCATCAACTCACCGGCATGTATCTCTATGACGCGGTCTATCAGGTGGTGCAACAGCCGCTGGAGCGCGTGGTGCAAAGCCTGCCGGGCATTCTGCTGCTGATGTTTGTCGCACAGCTTTTCTGGGTGATTGGTATTCACGGCAACCAGATGATCAAGCCGATCCGCGAGCCGCTGCTGTTAGGCGCCATCACCGTTAATATGAGCGCCTTTGAGCAGGGCAAAGAGGTGCCGAATATCATCACCATGCCGTTCTGGGATGTGTACATGAGCATCGGCGGGTCGGGGCTGACCATCGGCCTGCTGATCGCGGTCATGATTGCCACCAAACGCAAAGAAATGAAAGAGATCGCCAAGCTTTCCATTGGTCCGGGGCTCTTTAACATCAACGAACCGGTGATCTTCGGCATGCCAATCATGCTCAACCCGATCCTCGCCATTCCTTTCATTATCACGCCGCTGGTGACCGGCTCTATCGGTTACTTTGCCACCGTAACCGGCTTTGCCGGTAAAGCCGTGGTGATGGTGCCGTGGACCACGCCGCCGCTGATCAACGCCTGGCTCTCCACCGCCGGATCGATGGGGGCGGTCATCACTCAGCTTATCTGCATTGTGACTGCCGTCATTATCTACCTGCCGTTTGTGAAGATTGCTTCACGACGTGCCGAACAGGCCGCACTGCAACAGGCGACCGACAATGCATGAGGATGTGATGACGACAAAACAGATAACCATTCCGCAGGATTTCATTCTGGGCGCGGCCGCGTCAGCCTGGCAAACCGAAGGCTGGAGCGGCAAAAAGGCGGGGCAGGATTCGTGGATCGATCTCTGGTACAAAAACGATCGCCACGTCTGGCACAACGGCTATGGCCCGGCGGTGGCGACCGACTTTATCAACCGCTTTCGCGAGGATGTGGCGCTGATGAAGCAGGCAGGGCTGACGCACTACCGAACCTCGATTAACTGGTCACGTTTTTTAACCGACTATGAAAAAGTGACGGTGGACGAGGAGTACGCCGCCTATTACGACGCGTTGTTCGATGAGATGCACCGTCAGGGCATTGAGCCGATGATCTGCCTTGAGCATTACGAGCTGCCGGGCGTGCTGCTTGACACTTACGGCGGCTGGGCTTCAAAGCAGGTTGTCGACCTGTTTGTCCGCTATGCGGAAAAAGTCTTTGAACGCTACCACGGTAAAGTCACCCGCTGGTTTACCTTCAATGAACCGATCGTGGTACAGACCCGCGTTTATCTCGATGCGCTGCGCTGGCCCTACGAGCAGAATACCGGTAAATGGATGCAGTGGAACCACCATAAGGTTCTGGCGACGGCAAAGGTTGTACAGCTGTTTCGTGCCAAAGGCTACCCTGGCTCGGTTGGTTGTATTCTCAACCCCGAAGTCACCTATCCTCGCTCGTGCGCGCCGCACGATGTTAACGCCGCAGAGAAGTACGATCTGTTCTATAACCGCGTATTTCTCGATCCGCTGGTGCACGGGCGCTACCCGCCAGAACTGTTTACGCTGCTGGAACAGCATCAGGTGGCGTGGGACTACACCGCAGAAGAGCTGGAACTGATTGCGCAGAACACCGTCGATGAGCTGGGGATAAACCTCTATTACCCGCATCGGGTGAAAGCGCCGTCTCGTGCCTGGCACCCGGAGACACCGTTCCACCCGGCGTACTACTACGAACCGTTCGAACTGCCTGGACGGCGAATGAATAAATCCCGCGGCTGGGAAATCTACCCCCGCATTATCTACGATATGGCGATGCGGATAAAAAATGACTACCGCAACATCGACTGGTTCGTGGCGGAGAGCGGGATGGGCGTGGAGAACGAAGCGCAGTTTCGCAACAGTGACGGGGTCATTGACGACGAGTACCGCATTGCGTTCATTCGCGAGCACCTCTATTACACGCTGCTGGCGCGGGAGGAGGGGGCAAACTGTCATGGCTATATGCTGTGGGCCTTCACGGACAACGTATCGCCGATGAACGCCTTCAAAAACCGCTACGGGCTGATTGAGATCGATCTCGATAACAATCGCGCCAGGCGGGCGAAAAGGTCGGCGAGCTGGTTCCGGCAGCTGCGCGATGCGCGCGTGCTCACGCTCCCGGTCGATGATGAATGGAAGTAAGCGAAAACCATGCTGGTTCTGGTAAAATAGCGCACAAACTGGCCGGGAGGACGCCCGGCCTGCGCATTAACTGAAAAAACAGGTGAAAACGTGGATAAGGCTGTCATCCTGCCGGAAAAAAAACAGTACCAGGAAATTGGCGAGGATTTACGGGCGCAAATTATCCAGGGGCACTATCCCGTAGGTTCCCGTCTGCCGCCCGAGCGAAATATTGCTGAGAAGTACGGCGTAAGTCGTACCATCGTGCGTGAGGCATTGTTGATGCTGGAGCTGCAGGGCACGGTGGATATCCGCCAGGGTTCTGGCGTTTATGTGATGCGCATTCCTGAAGAACACGAAAACGAAGAAGAACGTTTTCTGAACAGCGACGTCGGCCCCTTTGAGATCCTGCAGGCGCGCCAGCTCCTCGAAAGCAACATCGCCGCGTTTGCTGCCAAAATGGCGACACGCGCAGACATCGACAATCTGCGCCGTATTATTGAGCAGGAGCAGCGCGCTATTGCCGCCAACGATAACAGCCAGGACAACAATAAAATGTTTCACCTGGTACTGGCGGGGGCAACGCAAAACCAGATGCTGCTGGCAACGGTAGAGAGTATCTGGCACCACATGGACAGCAGCCCGCTGTGGCAGCAATTCAATGGGCATATCGCCAGCCGTGCATACCGCCTGAAATGGCTGGGCGACAGACAAACCATCCTCGCGGCGCTTCGCCGTCGTGACGTGATGGGCGCCTGGCAGGCGATGTTCCAGCATCTGGAAAATGTGAAAAAGAGCTTACTTGAACTCTCCGATGAAGATGCGCCGGATTTTGACGGTTATCTTTTTGAATCTGTGCCCGTGTTTCAGGGGAAGCTGGTGTGACTATTCTGCCTCTCTATGCCGCGTCTCAGTATGCGGAACAGGTAACTGACTGGATCTGGCAGGCGTTCGGTGACGGGCTTACGCGGGCGTTTTTCCAGAGCATCGTTGAACATAGCCAGACGCCGGGCGCGTTACCGTTGACCTTTATTGCTCTGGAGGGCGAACAGCTTCTGGGTACGGTCGGGATCTGGCGCTGCGATTTAATCACCCGACAGGATCTTTGTCCGTGGCTGGCTGCGCTGTACGTTGATGAAGCGGCGCGTGGTAACGGACTGGCGGGAAAACTGCAGCAGCATGTTATCGCCTATGCCGCGCAGGCCGGGTATCACGAACTGCATCTGTGGTCTGCCTGCCGCGACTTCTACGAACGTTACGGCTGGCAGTACATTGGCGATGCGCTTGAATACCCGAACAAAACGGTACATCTGTATCGCTATTCCTCTCCCGCTTCTGCTGGCGAACCTACGGAGTGACGGCGGACTAAGGTGGGGCTGAACAGGTGGGTGATATCCGGTGGCTGGCGTTGTTCGGCCAGCGCCAGTGCCAGCTCCGCAGCCTGCGTTGCCATTGTGATAATCGGGTAACGTACCGTGGTCAGGCGGGGACGCACGTAGCGGGACACCAGCACATCATCAAAGCCAATGAGTGAAATTTCTCCCGGCACTTCGATTCCGTTGTCATTTAACACCCCCATTGCCCCGGCGGCCATCGAGTCGTTATAGCTGGCAACCGCCGTGAAATTCCGTCCACGCCCCAGCAGTTCTGTCATTGCCTGTTCGCCGCCACTCTCATCCGGCTCGCCGTAGGCCACCAGCCGGTCATTACACGGCAAACCGTTTTCGCGCAGGGCATCGTAGTAGCCCTGCAGGCGATCTTCGGCATCGGAAATCGGGTGATTGGAGCAGAGATAACCAATGCGGGTATGGCCCTGCTGAATCAAATGGCGGGTAGCAAGCCAGGCGCCGTAGCGGTCGTCGAGTGCCACGCAGCGTTTCTCAAAACCGGGAATAATTCGGTTGATGATCACCATGCCGGGGATCTGCTTCATCAGATGAATGAGTTCAGCATCGGGGATCATTTTGGCGTGAACAACCAGCGCAGCGCAGCGGTGGCGCATCAGCTGTTCGATAGCCTGGCGTTCTTTTTGTTCGTTGTGATAGCCATTGCCGATCAGCAGAAAATTGCCGGTCTGATAAGAAACCTGTTCAACCGCTTTTACCATGGCGCCAAAAAACGGGTCAGACACATCGCCCACCACCAGTCCGATGGTTTCAGTAGACTGTTGGGCAAGGGCGCGGGCGTTGGCATTCGGATGGTAATTCAATGATTCCATGGCGTTTTGCACCGCCTGGCGTGATGCGTCACTGGCTTTAGGGGAGTCGTTAATCACGCGCGAGACGGTCGCCACGGAAACACCAGCCAGACGGGCCACATCCTTTATTGTCGCCATTACATACCTTCTTAGTGGGGGTAAGCGTTTACACACGAAATAGTGTTGCGGAAAAGCGCCGTGCATTCAAGGGGCGCGGGGTTTCGCCCTCCACAAACGTGACGCAGCACAACCCTGGCCGTGTAATCGTTACACGGCCAGTCATGTCTGAATAATGTCAATCTGAACCTTTAGTTACACTTTGCCTCAGGCTGTTGCGATTGTCCGATGGCGAGGATGAGGGGGAGATTGATAGAGTCGAGATCCCAGAGGTATTGATTGGTGAGAATTCTTAGTACGGTTTCGTACTCTTCTCTTGCACCAACCTGCGCGGATGCGCAGGTTTTTTTTCGCCTCAACTTTGCAGTCGCTCCCGTATCACTTCTCGTGTAATCTGCCACCATTTACTATCAACCCTTCACACTGGCTGGCAAAGGGAGTTGAGATGCTTTTTGGGTTCTTCCGTACACTCTTCCGTATTCTCTTTCGCATTCGCGTCACTGGCGATGCTCAGGCGCTTCGCGGCGAACGCGTTCTTATCACACCAAACCATGTTTCCTTTATCGACGGCATTCTGCTGGCACTATTTCTGCCCGTGCGTCCGGTGTTTGCGGTTTATACCTCCATCAGCCAGCAGTGGTACATGCGCTGGCTCACGCCGCTGATTGATTTTGTGCCGCTCGACCCGACCAAACCGATGATGATTAAACATCTGGTGCGTCTGGTGGAGCAGGGGCGTCCGGTGGTTATTTTCCCGGAAGGGCGCATCTCGGTGACCGGTTCACTGATGAAAATCTACGACGGCGCCGGGTTTGTCGCGGCGAAGTCAAAAGCAACCGTGGTGCCACTGCGTATTGAAGGGGCGGAGCGCTCCTATTTCAGCCGTCTGAAAGGGCTGGTAAAGCAGCGCGTGTTCCCAAAAATTACGTTGCATATCCTGCCGCCAACGTCGTTACCGATGCCTGACGCGCCCCGTGCACGCGATCGCCGTAAAATTGCCGGAGAGATGCTGCACCAGATTATGATGGAAGCGCGTATGGCGGTCCGCCCGCGCGAGACGCTGTATGAATCCCTGCTGTCGGCACAGCACCGTTACGGCGCGAAGAAAAACTGCATCGAAGACATCAACTTTACCCCGGATACCTATCGCAAGCTGCTGACCAAAACATTGTTCGTGGGCCGTATTCTTGAGAAGTACAGTCAGCAGGGCGAAAAGATTGGCCTGATGCTGCCCAACGCAGGCATCAGTGCGGCGGTGATTTTTGGAGCCGTTTCCCGTGGCCGTATTCCGGCGATGATGAACTACACGGCGGGCGTGAAAGGGCTGACCAGCGCCATCACGGCAGCGCAAATCAAAACCGTCTTTACCTCCCGCCAGTTCCTCGACAAAGGCAAACTGTGGCATCTTCCTGAACAGCTTACCCAGGTACGCTGGGTCTTCCTGGAAGATCTTAAAGCGGACGTGACGACAGGCGACAAACTGTGGATTTTTGCTCATCTGCTGATGCCGCGTCTGGCCCAGGTGAAACAGCAGCCGGAAGACGACGCGATTATCCTCTTCACCTCTGGCTCTGAAGGCAACCCGAAAGGTGTCGTCCACAGTCACAAGAGTATTCTGGCGAACGTTGAGCAGATCAAAAGCATTGCCGACTTTACCGCGAAAGACCGGTTTATGTCAGCGCTGCCGCTGTTCCACTCTTTTGGTCTGACGGTGGGGCTTTTCACGCCGTTGCTGACCGGTGCCGAAGTCTTCCTTTATCCAAGCCCGTTGCATTACCGCATTGTGCCGGAGCTGGTGTATGACCGTAACTGTACCGTGTTGTTTGGAACCTCAACCTTCCTCGGGAACTACGCGCGTTTCGCCAACCCGTATGACTTCTTCCGTGTGCGCTATGTGGTTGCTGGCGCGGAAAAACTGCAGGAGAGCACGCGACAGATCTGGCAGGACAAATTTGGTCTGCGCATCCTCGAGGGGTATGGCGTGACAGAGTGTGCGCCGGTGGTCTCTATCAACGTGCCAATGGCGGCGAAACCGGGGACAGTAGGCCGAATTCTGCCTGGGCTGGATGCTCGTCTGCTGGCGGTGCCTGGCATTGAAGACGGTGGACGTCTGCAGCTGAAAGGGCCAAACGTGATGAACGGCTATCTGCGCGTGGAAAACCCCGGCGTGCTGGAAGCACCGACCGCAGAAAACGTTAATGGCGAGATTGAAACGGGCTGGTACGACACCGGCGATATTGTACGTTTCGATGAGCAAGGCTTTGTGCAGATCCAGGGGCGTGCAAAACGCTTTGCCAAGATTGCGGGTGAAATGGTCTCTCTTGAGATGGTTGAACAGCTGGCATCGGGCGTCTCTGCCGACAAGATGCATGCCACGGTTGTAAAGAGTGATGCAAGTAAAGGCGAGGCGCTGGTGCTGTTCACCACCGACAGCGAGCTTAAGCGCGACCAGTTACTGAGCTATGCCCGCGAGCACGGCATTCCGGAGCTGGCGGTACCTCGTGATATTCGCTACCTGAAACAGCTTCCGGTGCTCGGCAGCGGTAAGCCCGACTTCGTGACCCTCAAGGGCATGGTTGAACAGGCGGAACAACATAATGCGTAAGTCAGTACACACTAACACCTCTCTGCGCTCAAAAGGCATGATGGCGGTGATTGCCGCCCAGTTCCTTTCCGCCTTTGGCGATAACGCGCTGCTGTTTGCCACGCTGGCACTGCTCAAGGCTGAGTTTTACCCCGACTGGAGTCAGCCGGTTCTGCAAATGGTGTTTGTGGGCGCTTACATTATCTTTGCACCGTTTGTCGGACAGGTTGCGGACAGCTTCCCGAAAGGCCGGGTAATGATGTTTGCCAACGGCCTGAAATTGCTGGGAGCCGCCAGCATTTGTTTTGGTTTCAATCCGTTTATTGGCTATACGCTGGTCGGCATTGGCGCGGCAGCCTACTCCCCGGCGAAGTATGGCATCCTCGGGGAGCTGACCACCGGTGATAAGCTGGTGAAAGCCAATGGGCTGATGGAGTCCTCTACCATTGCGGCAATCCTGCTTGGCTCCGTCGCAGGCGGTGTCCTCGCTGACTGGCACGTGCTGGCGGCCCTCGGCGTGTGTGCTGTGGTGTACGGTGGCGCGGTAGTCGCTAACCTGTTTATTCCGAAACTGCCGGTGGCGCGTCCGGGGCAATCCTGGCGCTTTAAGCCGATGACCGGCAGCTTCTTCAATGCCTGCCGCGTACTGTGGCGTAACGGTGAAACGCGATTCTCTCTGATGGGCACCAGTATGTTCTGGGGCGCTGGCGTTACGCTGCGCTTCCTGCTGGTGCTGTGGGTGCCGGTGGCGCTGGGGATCACGGACAACGCGACGCCAACCTACCTTAATGCAATGGTAGCGATCGGGATTGTGGTGGGCGCGGGGGCAGCGGCAAAACTGGTGACGCTCGACACCGTTGCTCGCTGCATGCCGGCAGGGATCCTGATTGGCGTTGCGGTGCTTTTTTTCGCGCTGCAACACGCGTTATTGCCAGCCTACGTACTGCTGATCCTGATTGGTATTCTGGGGGGCTTCTTCGTGGTGCCGCTGAATGCGCTTTTGCAGGAGCGTGGCAAGCAGACGGTCGGGGCGGGCAATGCTATTGCGGTGCAAAACCTCGGTGAAAACCTGGCGATGCTGCTGATGCTGGGCCTGTATTCGCTGGCGGTTAAAGCCGGTGCGCCTGTGGTAGGGATTGGCGTCGGGTTCGGTGGACTGTTCGCGCTGGCGATTGCCGGCTTGTGGGTCTGGCAGCGCCGCCGCTGATTCGGATCGTCTTCAGCGCCTTTTCACAAGCGGGTGCAAACATTAAAAACGGCAACAGAGGTTGCCGTTTTGTTTTTTTACGGTGCCGGATAGGTATAAACCTGATGCACCGCGTCAATCTCCGCCAGCACGTCCTCGCTCAGGTCCAGATGGAAACTCTCAATGTTGGTTTTCAACTGTTCCATCGTCGTTGCGCCCAGCAGGGTGCTGGCCACAAACGGCTGACGGCGTACGAAGGCCAGTGCCATCTGGGCAGGATCGAGCCCGTGACGCTTCGCAATATCAACGTAGGCCGCGACGGCTTTCTGCGTCTGCTCGCCGCTATAGCGGGTAAAGCGGCTGAAGAGCGTATTACGCGCGCCGGCTGGCTTCGCACCGTTCAGGTATTTACCCGTCAGCGTACCAAAGCCCAGGCAGGAATAGGCGAGCAGCTCAACCTCTTCATATTGCGTCACTTCGGCCAGACCCACTTCGTAACTGCGGTTGAGCAGGCTGTAGGGGTTCTGGATGGTGACAATGCGCGGCAGATCGTGTTTATCAGCCAGGTGCAGGTAGCGCATAACGCCAAAAGCCGTTTCGTTAGACACGCCGATGTAGCGGATTTTGCCCGCTCGCTGGCATTCGGTCAGTGCTTCCAGCGTTTCAAGCAGCGTAACGGCGGGAGCACTTTCGTTCCAGCTGTAGCCGAGCTTACCAAAGCAGTTGGTTGGACGCTGCGGCCAGTGTACCTGGTAGAGATCAAGATAATCGGTTTGCAGGCGCTTCAGGCTGGCATCCAGCGCGGCACGGATATTCTTGCGATCGAGGATCTGGTTTGGGCGGATCCCGGCATCGCTGTTACGCGCAGGGCCGCTGACTTTCGAGGCGATAACCAATTTTTCTCGGTTGCCGCGTTTTGCCAGCCAGTTGCCGACGTAGGTTTCGGTAAGCCCCTGCGTTTCCGGGCGTGGAGGAACAGGGTACATCTCTGCGACATCAATCAGGTTAATGCCCTGGCTGACGGCATAATCGAGTTGTGCATGGGCATCGGCTTCGCTGTTTTGTTCACCAAATGTCATCGTGCCCAACCCCAGTTGGCTTATTTCCAGAGAGCTGTGGGGGATACGGTGATAATGCATAGCCGGCTTCCTTCAATAGACATGTAGACCGCGTCAGGAACCTCCCGACAAAGGAATATAAACATGGCAGAGGGGAAGCAAAAGGGGAAGAAAAAAATCAAAAAGGCCAGCAAGGTACTGACCTCTCTCTGTTTATCGCTCGATAATTTGCGAGACTTCGTCGCGATTGATCTGCATTTTATTCCCGGACTGATCGCGGTAGCTGACCAGACCGGTGTCATCATCGACTTCCGGCTTGCCGTCTGTCAGGATCATCCGGCCATCTTTTGTCGCCATCACGTAATCGCTGCTACAGCCCGATACTGCAAACGCTAATCCGACTGCTGAAATTAACACTGCCCATTTTTTCATCGTTATCGTCCTCACCTGGCTCGTATCAAATCATAGTGTAGTAATAACCCGATATTTCGACAGGAGGAAGCGGTAAAATCTTAAAAACCAGGTGATTATGTTTGAGAGCTCTCAAAATAAGTAAAAAACTACGTTTTGAGTAAGAAATGGCGAGCAAGCAGCGCCCCGGTAAAGTTCTTTTTGAGATAAAAACCGCGTGGCAATGTCAGTATCGGCTCGCCCCGGGCACCGATTGCTTCCGTGAGCGCTTTACTGTTCGCCGCCTTTGGCCGCAGCTGTAACACCTCTCCGTGTCGGGCGGTGATGCGCTCAACCTGACCGAGGACAATCATATCCATCAGCTCTTCCCAGTCCAGACGCAGCTGATGCTCTTCATCTTCATCCGGACTCCACAGCAGCGGTGCGCCAACCCGGCGTTCAGCCAGCGGGATCTGACGTTCTCCTTCTACGGGGACCCAAAGTACGCGCTTCAGTTTATGGCGAACGTGACTGGTTTCCCACGTCACACCGGTATTCCCGGTTAACGGTGCAACGCAGACAAATGTCGTTTCCAGGGGCTTACCAAGGCTATCGATGGGAATGGTTTTTAACTCTACGCCCAGGGCGGCGAAATCCTGCTCCGGTTTACTCCCTGCGCTTGCACCCAACCACAGCTCCAGCAGCATGCCGATCCAGCCTTTATCCCGCTTCAGATCCTGAGGGATCGGCAGGCCAGCCATTGCCGCCAGCTCGCCAAGCGAAAAGCCAGCCAGACGCTGCGCCTGCTGTAGCAACTGGGTTTCGCTGGACGGCGGTGAAAGCAAGGGTAAAAGCGAATGCATGAAGGTAACCTTTTGATTAAAAAATACACTAAGAAATTGTCCCCTGTGGATAGAGTTTAACTTTTTCTGTACGAATATGCCATGTGTATGATTTATAGGTTTTTTTAGTACGCTAAAAATGGATGGCGAAGGACAAAAATTCGGTTGTTCAATTCTGGTCACTGACAATGAACAGGATCTTACACCATGTTATCCACAGAAAAGTGGGATAACTGGGCATAACCCTGACTACTGTTTCAATTTACAGCCTTGACGTGGGACGAAAATCCAATTTTCAAACAAATTGTGCCTAACTTATTGGCACAATCTGTGGATAAAACCGACGCTGTTCGATCTTTCATCAGCACAACGATCCCTGATGTGACGATCGTCACGATTAAGCGGTGTGGGTTGGTTTTATGGTTATTAACTTTATGAAAATAATGATTTTATTTTTTATTGGTAATGGAGGGAGATTGACGGCGGCTGAGGTTGTTCATCGGTAATCAGACACTTCTTCACAACTATATCCACAGAAAAGGTGAATAAAATTCCCCTCAGAGCCGCTCATCTGTTTATAACTCTGCCTGTATTTGTGAGTTATTCAAATGTTATTAGGTTGCAGCCCTGTAAGAGAGTGGTTTACCGCCTCCCTGTAGTGTGAAACAATCATTCATATATAAGGTTTAGTTTGGGGTAGTCCGGTGATTGATGACGATGGCTACCGCCCGAACGTAGGAATAGTAATTTGTAATCGTCAGGGCCAGGTGATGTGGGCCCGTCGATATGGTCAGCACTCCTGGCAGTTCCCGCAAGGCGGGATCAACCCGGGAGAGTCCCCAGAACAAGCGATGTACCGGGAGCTGTTTGAAGAGGTTGGTTTAAGCCGAAAAGATGTTCGCATCCTGGCTTCGACCCGCAACTGGTTGCGTTACAAGTTACCGAAACGTTTGGTGCGTTGGGACACAAAGCCGGTTTGTATCGGCCAGAAACAAAAATGGTTTCTACTGCAGTTGGTGGGCAACGATTCAGATATCAATATGCAAACCAGCAGTACGCCGGAGTTTGATGGCTGGCGTTGGGTGAGCTATTGGTATCCTGTTCGTCAGGTCGTGTCATTTAAACGCGATGTTTACCGTAGGGTGATGAAAGAGTTCGCAAGTGTTGTCATGCAGCTTCAGGAGATCCCGCCTAAGCCGCAGAGCGCACCTGCCTGGCGACGTAAAAGAGGTTAAGCTACGCAAATCATGCTCACCCGCTTGCGAGAAATAGTCGAGAAGGTGGCCAGTGCGCCGCGTCTGAATGAGGCGCTGAACATTCTGGTTACCGACATCTGTCTTGCGATGGAGACCGAAGTCTGTTCGGTGTATCTGGCCGACCACGATCGGCGTTGCTATTACCTGATGGCGACCCGTGGTTTGAAAAAGCCACGTGGACGCACCGTAACGCTCGCGTTTGATGAAGGTATTGTTGGTCTGGTTGGGCGACTCGCCGAACCTATCAACCTTGCCGACGCGCAAAAACACCCCAGCTTTAAATATATCCCCTCCGTAAAAGAAGATCGTTTCCGCGCCTTCCTGGGCGTGCCGATTATTCAGCGCCGTCAGCTGCTTGGTGTGCTGGTGGTACAGCAGCGTGAGTTGCGTCAGTACGATGAAAGCGAAGAGTCTTTCCTCGTCACGCTGGCCACGCAGATGGCCGCGATCCTCTCCCAGTCCCAGTTGACGGCACTGTTTGGTCAGTATCGTCATACGCGTATTCGCGCGCTTCCGGCGTCGCCGGGCGTCGCTATCGCCGAAGGCTGGATGGACGCCACTCTGCCGTTGATGGAACAGGTGTACGAAGCCTCAACGCTTGATGAAGCGCTTGAGCGTGAGCGTCTCACCGCCGCGCTGGAAGAGGCGTCGAATGAGTTTCGTCGCTACAGCAAGCGCTTTGCCGCTGGGGCGCAAAAAGAGACGGCGGCCATTTTTGACCTCTACTCGCACCTTCTCTCCGATGCACGTCTGCGCCGCGAGCTTTTTGACGAAGTCGACAAAGGTGCGGTTGCGGAGTGGGCGGTTAAAAAGGTCATCGAAAAATTTGCCGAGCAGTTTGCGGCACTGACCGACGGTTACCTGAAAGAGCGGGCCGGTGATTTACGCGCCCTGGGGCAGCGTTTACTGTTCCATCTTGATGACACTATTCAGGGCGCGAATGCCTGGCCAAAACGTTTTGTGCTGGTTGCCGATGAACTCTCCGCGACAACGCTGGCTGAACTGCCTCATGACCGCCTGGCGGGCGTAGTGGTACGCGATGGCGCGGCGAACTCGCACGCGGCCATTATGGTGCGTGCGCTGGGAATTCCCACCGTTATGGGGGCGGATATCCAGCCATCGGTGCTGCACCGACGCACCCTGGTGGTCGACGGTTATCGCGGTGAGCTGTTGGTTGATCCTGAGCCGGTTCTGCTTCAGGAATACCAGCGCCTTATCAGCGAAGAGAATGAATTAAGCAAGCTGGCAGAGGATGACGTTAATCTGCCCGCGCAGCTCAAAAGCGGCGAGCGAATCAAAGTCATGCTCAACGCAGGTTTAAGCCCCGAGCATGAAGAGAAGCTCGGCAGCCGCATCGACGGTATCGGCTTATACCGCACCGAAATCCCGTTCATGCTGCAAAGTGGCTTTCCTTCTGAAGAGGAGCAGGTCGCGCAGTATCAGGGCATGCTGCAGATGTTTAACGACAAACCGGTCACCCTGCGCACCCTTGATGTCGGGGCAGATAAACAGCTGCCGTACATGCCGATCAGTGAAGAAAACCCGTGCCTGGGCTGGCGTGGGATACGCATTACGCTCGATCAGCCTGAGATCTTCCTGATCCAGGTGCGTGCCATGCTGCGCGCGAATGCGGCGACGGGTAACCTTAGCATTTTACTGCCGATGGTCACCAGCATTGATGAGATTGACGAGGCGCGGCGTCTGATTGAGCGTGCCGGCCGTGAAGTCGAAGAGATGATTGGCTATGCGATCCCTAAACCACGAATTGGGGTGATGCTTGAAGTGCCGTCAATGGTCTTTATGCTGCCGCAGCTGGCTAACCGTGTCGACTTTATCTCGGTCGGTACCAATGACCTGACGCAGTATATTCTGGCCGTCGACCGTAACAACACGCGTGTTGCCAGCATTTATGACAGCCTGCACCCTGCGATGATCCGGGCGTTAGCGATGATCGCGCGAGAAGCCGAACAGCACGATATTGATTTGCGCCTGTGTGGTGAAATGGCCGGGGATTCGATGTGCGTAGCAATCCTGATTGGGCTGGGGTACCGCCACCTCTCCATGAACGGCCGTGCGGTTGCCCGCGTGAAGTACCTGCTGCGGCATATCGATATTGAGGATGCCCGCGAGCTGGCTGAACGCAGTCTTGAAGCGCAGCTGGCCGCTGAAGTGCGTCATCAGGTGGCTGCTTTCATGGAACGACGCGGTATGGGCGGCCTGATTCGCGGCGGTCGCTAATACGTACTTTTCACCTCACTCCGTCCTCGTCCTTTGTGACAGGGCGGCGGTGAGGATATAACACACTCCTCTATACACATCTTTTACATCTCTGGCGCATCCTCCGCGTCCGCCTTATGCTATGATTCGCAACTTTGGAGCCTCTGCTAACAGCAGAATCGCATTTCTACCGCTGTCCACTTTCAGCGGAATAACAACATCTTGTGGTGACAGATGAACAGTGGTTATCTGCATTTTCCGGAATTCGATCCGGTCATTTTCTCAATAGGACCTGTTTCGCTTCACTGGTACGGTCTGATGTACCTGGTCGGCTTCATTTTTGCCATGTGGCTTGCTGGCCGTCGCGCCAGTCGTCCCGGCAGTGGCTGGACCAAAAACGAAGTCGAGAACCTGCTGTATGCAGGCTTCCTTGGCGTGTTCCTGGGCGGCCGTATTGGGTATGTTCTGTTCTATAACCTCCCGGTATTCCTGAACGATCCACTCTACCTGTTCCGAGTATGGGATGGCGGCATGTCCTTCCACGGCGGGCTGATTGGTGTGATCCTGGTGATGGTGATTTTTGCCAAACGCACCAAACGCAACTTCTTCCAGGTGTCAGATTTTATCGCGCCACTGATCCCGTTTGGTCTGGGAGCAGGACGTCTGGGCAACTTTATCAATGGCGAGCTCTGGGGACGTGTCGACCCGAGTGTCTCCTTTACCATGCTGTTCCCGGGCTCGCGTGCAGAGGACATGGCGCTGCTGCCGTCTCATCCTGAGTGGCAATCCCTGTTCGATACTTACGGTGTTCTGCCGCGCCACATGTCTCAGCTTTACGAGCTGGCGCTGGAAGGCGTGGTGCTGTTTATCATCCTGAATCTGTTTATCCGTAAACCGCGTCCGATGGGGTCTGTCTCCGGTCTGTTCCTGATTGGCTACGGTGCATTCCGTATCATCGTCGAGTTCTTCCGCCAGCCGGATGCACAGTTCACCGGCGAATGGGTACAGTACATCAGCATGGGGCAGATCCTCTCCATTCCGATGATTGTCGCGGGTGTCATTATGATGATTTGGGCGTATCGTCGTCGTCCACAGCAACAACTTTCCTGAGGAACCATGAAACAGTATCTTGAACTGATGAAAAAAGTGCTCGATGAGGGCACGCCGAAAAATGACCGTACCGGTACCGGCACGCTCTCCATTTTTGGCCACCAGATGCGCTTCAATCTGCAGGAAGGTTTTCCGCTGGTGACGACAAAGCGCTGCCACCTGCGCTCGATCATTCATGAACTGCTCTGGTTCCTGCAAGGCGATACCAACGTTGCGTATCTGCATGAAAACAACGTCTCTATCTGGGACGAATGGGCAGATGAAAACGGCAACCTGGGCCCGGTGTACGGTAAGCAGTGGCGCGCATGGCCTACGCCGGATGGCCGCCATATTGACCAGATCACCACTGTGATGAACCAGCTGAAAAACGATCCGGACTCGCGCCGTATTATCGTTTCCGCCTGGAACGTCGGCGAGCTGGATAAAATGGCACTGGCACCGTGCCATGCGTTCTTCCAGTTCTATGTGGCAGACGGCAAGCTCTCCTGTCAGCTCTATCAGCGCTCCTGCGACGTGTTCCTCGGCCTGCCGTTCAACATTGCCAGCTATGCGTTGTTAGTGCATATGATGGCGCAGCAGTGCGATCTGGAAGTGGGCGATTTCGTCTGGACCGGTGGGGATACCCACCTCTACAGCAACCATATGGAACAGACGCATCTCCAGCTGACTCGCGAACCGCGCGCCTTGCCTAAGCTGATTATCAAACGCAAACCGGAATCCATTTTTGATTACCGCTTTGACGATTTTGAGATTGAGGGTTATGACCCTCATCCAGGCATCAAAGCGCCCGTCGCTATCTGAGGCCGTCAATCGTGACATAACCGGTGCTGTTTAGCGCCGGTTTTTTTTTCGCCTTCTTCCCGCTTTCCGACGCGTTATCCAGAACGTATGCAACGCGCTGCAACCGTTTAACTTTCCTTGATAAGGGCTCGTAAAACGGTCATCCGTTGCTCGTCAATTCCAGGCCATTTCGCCACACTCCCGGCATGAAAAAAGAGAACGGTTTTACGCTTATCGAAACCCTGGTGGCTATCTCGCTGGTGGTCATTCTCAGCGCCTCCGGGCTATACGGCTGGGACAACTGGCAACGACAGCAACGGCTCTGGCAAACCGCCGGACAGGTGCGTGATTACCTGGTATTTCTGCGTAATGACGCAAACCGGCACAACCGTGACCACCAGGTCACACTGCGGCGCGACAGGGGCGTCACCTGTCTGATGAGCGCATTCGTGCAGGGCTGTGATAAGGGCAGTTCGTTTGTATTTATTCCCCTGTGGCCGGAGGTCACGGTAAGTGAAATAACGCCGTTATTTGGCTTCTATGGACTCAGGGATACGGCATGGGCAGGGCGAATACGCCTGCAAAGTCGTGCAGGAGAATGGCTCGTCATTGTCTCGAATGGAGGGCGAATCAGGATGTGCAATGTCACAGGAGAAGGTTCATGTCCCTAAACCAGCAGGGTTTCTCACTGATGGAAGTTCTGATTGCCACGGCGATCAGCAGTCTGTTACTGATAAGCGCCTCGCGCTTTTTACCGGGCTTGCAGCGGGCTGTTTTACAGCAGTCCGGTCAGCGGGAGCTTGAGGAGGAGGTGTGGCAACGCCTTTTTTCCCTCGGCAAACAGCTTCAGCGTGCGGGATATTGCGCCGGAAACTGTGCGGGGCAGGGACTGACGATTGGCAGGCAAGGTCGCTGTGTCATTGTACGGTGGGATGCAAACAGTAACGGTAACTGGGATAGCTCGTCTTCGGAAAACGACAGCACAGGTTTTCGTCTGGAATCAGGTGCACTGGAGACCCTGCATGGGGCGACCTCGTGTGAGGGTAAAGGATGGGAGAAACTCACTGACCCCAACAGGCTTCTCATCCAGCACTTTGTGGTGAGTCAAGTTGAGCATGCGGGGTTTACCCCCCAGCTGAATATTGAAATGACTGCCCTTCGTCAGGGCGAGCAGGGGGCCCCCTGTCAGGCTTTTTATGGCGTCACGGGGTACAACCTGTGAACCGGCAGCGCGGAATGTCCTCGCTGGCGCTGGTATTACTTTTACTGGTGTTGGGCACGCTGATCCTCACCGGCCTCAATCAGCAGCTGGCCACGTTTAGCGCACTGGTGGGCGGTGAGAGCCGCTCGGTTCAACAGCAGGCATCCGTGCAGTCAGCGCTTGAATGGGGACGCGTTCAGAGCTGGTTATCTGAGCCTGAGATCCAGTGCAAAAAGGTATCGGCGTGGCGAGTTTGCCTGCGACTACTGAATGAAGCGCGTGTGCTGCTTATCGCCGGGAGTGATGACCTGCTGCTATGGCGCAGAGGCGAAATCATCGACGGTAAGATCCATTTCTCGCCACACGGCTGGAGTGATTTTTGTCCGCTTAAGGAGAATGCGTTATGCCAGCTGCCGTGAGCAGAGAAAAAGGCTTTAGCATGGTTGAGGTATTACTGGCGATGATGCTGCTGGTGATGATCGTCACGGCACTGTCGGGTTATCAGCGGGCACTGGCGACGCGGTTCTCCATGTTTAATCAGTATCGTCAGCTCTGGCACCATGCCTGGAATCAGTCTCAGCTTTCAACAATTGCTCTCCCGGCAGGCTGGCAGGTCAGTCGGGGGCAGACAACACTCTCTGGATGTGTCAGCATCACGGTTACACTTATTTCTCCTCTGGGGCGGCGCGGCGAGATGACGCGTCTGCATTGCCCGGTTAGCCAGTAGTCGGGAGCGTCTATGTTAAGGGTCTACCACTCAAATCGTCTGGATGTGCTGGAAGCGCTGATGGAATTTATCGTTGAGCGCGAGCGGCTTGACGATCCTTTTGAGCCAGAAATGGTGCTGGTGCAGAGCACCGGTATGGCGCAGTGGCTGCAGATGTCGCTTTCGCGTAAATTCGGCATTGCCGCAAATATCGATTTCCCGCTGCCCGCAAGTTTTATCTGGGAGATGTTTGTCCGCGTGTTGCCGGATATCCCGGAGCAGAGTGCCTTCAACAAGCAAAGCATGAGCTGGAAGCTGATGGCATTGTTGCCGGACATGCTGCAGCATGATGAATTCGTCATGCTACGCCACTACCTCAATGACGACACCGATAAACGCAAGCTGTTCCAGCTGGCATCGCGCACCGCCGATCTCTATGACCAGTATCTGGTGTATCGCCCGGAATGGCTGACTCGCTGGGAAGCGGGCGAGCGGGTCGATGGGTTACCGGAGGCGCAAGTCTGGCAGGCACCGCTCTGGAAAGCGCTGGTGGAACACACTGAGAAACTTGGCCAGCCGAAGTGGCACCGTGCAAACCTCTACCAGCGGTTTATCTCCATACTGGAAAACAGTGCTGAGCGACCAGGCCGGCTGCCCTCTCGCGTGTTTATCTGCGGCATCTCGGCGCTGCCACCGGTGTATTTGCAGGCGCTGAGTGCGCTGGGTAAACACATCGACATACATATCCTCTTTACCAATCCGTGTCGCCAGTACTGGGGCGACATTCAGGATGAACGCTGGCTTTCGCGACTGGTGTCTCGCCAGAGACGACGCCTGTTTGAAGAGCGTACCGTGCCACTGTTTAAAGACAGCGCGTCTGCCGCACAGCTATTTGATGAGCACGGCATTCAAAATCTGCCGAACCCGCTGCTTGCCTCCTGGGGAAAGCTGGGCCGTGACTACATTCACATGCTCTCAGACATCACGTCGTCAGGCGAAGGGGATGTGGATGCCTTCGTCGAGATCGCTCCGGATAGCCTGCTGCATAATATCCAGCTCGACATTCTGGATCTCGAAAACCGCGCCGTCATGGGCGTTACGGCGAAAGAATTTGAACGCAGCGACAGTAAGCGCAAGCTGGACGGCGACGATCGCAGCGTCACGATCCACGTTTGCCACAGCCCGCAGCGCGAGGTTGAAGTCCTTCACGATCAACTGCTGGCGATGCTGCAGGACGATCCTGAGCTGACGCCACGTGACATTGTGGTGATGGTGGCGGATATCGACAGTTACAGTCCCTTTATTCAGGCTGTTTTTGGGAGTGCGACGGGTGAACGCTACCTGCCGTACGCCATTTCTGACCGACGGGCCCGCCAGTCTCATCCGGCCTTGCAGGCCTTTATTACTTTGCTTTCATTACCGGATAGCCGGTTTATCTCCGAAGATGTCCTGGCATTACTGGATGTCCCAGTCCTGGCCGCACGTTTCAATATCAATGAAGAGGGGCTGCGCTACCTTCGTCAGTGGGTTAACGAGTCCGGCGTACGCTGGGGCATTGATGATGACAACGTTCAGGCGTTCGAGCTTCCTCCTACCGGCCAGCACACCTGGCGGTTTGGCCTGACGCGTATGCTGCTGGGCTATGCGATGGAAAGCAGCCAGGGCGAGTGGAATGAAGTCCTGCCCTACGATGAGTCCAGCGGGTTGATCGCTGAGCTGGTTGGTCATTTAGCTTCCCTGCTGATGCAACTTAACCGCTGGCGGCTTGAGTTGATGCAGCCGCGTCCGCTGGATGCGTGGCTCCCGGTTTGCAGGGCATTGCTCAATGATTTCTTCCTGCCGGACAGTGATACCGAAGCCGCTATGGCGCTCATTGAAACGCAGTGGCAGGCAATCGTCGAAGAGGGCGTGAGTTCCCACTATAACGAGGCTATCCCGTTGTCATTGCTGCGCGATGAGCTGACGCAACGGCTCGATCAGGAGCGAATTAGCCAGCGTTTCCTGGCAGGCCCAATCAATATTTGCACCCTGATGCCAATGCGTTCTATCCCGTTCAAAGTGGTGTGCCTGCTCGGAATGAATGACGGTATTTATCCACGCGCCCTGGCGCCGCTTGGTTTTGATCTGATGAGTGCGAATCCAAAGCGGGGCGATCGTAGCCGTCGTGACGATGACCGCTATCTCTTCCTTGAGGCGCTCATTTCGGCTCAACGTCAGCTGTATATCAGCTATATCGGCCGCTCTATCCAGGACAACAGCGAGCGCTTTCCTTCTGTTCTGGTGCAGGAACTGGTGGATTATATCGGGCAGAGCCACTATCTGGCGGGGGATGAAGCCCGTAACTGTGATGAAAGTGCGCAGCGAGTGAAAGCGCATATCACCCGCTTCCATAGCCGCATGCCGTTTGACCCGGTGAACTACGTGGTCAGCGATCATCAGAGCTATGCCCACGAATGGCTGCCTGCGGCGAAAAAAGAGGGGAGAGCGCATACCGATTTCATTCAGGAGCTTGATCCTCGCCCGATAGACACCCTGACCTTTGAACAGCTTCAGCGGTTTTGGGGGCATCCGGTACGCGCTTTCTTCCAGCAACGGTTGCAGGTCAATTTCCGTTCTGAAGAGAGTGAAATTCCTGATGCAGAGCCGTTTACGCTGGAAGGGCTGGAGCGGTATCAGTTAAACCTGCAGTTGCTGAACGCGCTGGTTGAAGAGGAAGATGCCGACAAGCTTTACCGCCGCTACCGTGCTGCGGGGCAGTTACCCTACGGGGCGTTCGGAGAAATTGTCTGGGAGGCGCAGCGCCAGGAGATGGAAGCTCTGGCAGAACGCGTGAGGGAATGCCGGCAACCCGGAACCAGTCTTGAAATCGATCTCAACTGCCAGGGTGTGCAGCTCACGGGCTGGCTAACTCAGGTACAGCCGGATGGGCTCCTGCGCTGGCGTCCTTCCATGCTTAGCGTTTCACAAGGTTTGCAACTCTGGCTCGAACATCTTGTCTACAGTGCTGGCGGCCATAAAGGCGAAAGCCGTATTTTTGTCCGCAAAGAGGGCGAATGGCGCTTTCCGCCGATGGACGCAGAGCAGGCGTTACGTTATTTATCCTTGTACGTTGAAGGCTACCTGCGGGGAATGAATAAACCGCTCCTGCTACTGCCCGAGAGCGGTGGTGCCTGGATAAAAGCCTGTTATGACGCACAGAATGATGCCATGTTAACGGATGACGCTTCACTGCAAAAAGCACGGAGTAAATTCATGCAGGTGTATGAAGGTAACATGATGGTGCGCGGCGAAGGTGAGGATGTCTGGTATCAACGTTTATGGCGAACGCTTGAGCCTGAATACTTCGAGGCTATCACGGAAGAAGCACAACGCTACCTGTTACCGTTGTTCAAATTTAATCAGTCCTGAGTGCTGTATAAAAATTGCGCAGCATGGGGTGTTCATTTATGATGCACTTCTTATCACGGACTGATGTACCCAAAGAAAGAGATGTTGGTGAGTCCAGCACGCAGTTTGTTAATGATGTAGCCGTGATAAAGAGGTCGTAATGCCAGGCAGCACCTTGTTCAAAGCGTTTGTTTTGTTTGTCGCCCTTTGGGCACCTTTCACTCAGGCAGGCTCCGGTTGGCAACCCATTCAGGAAACTATCCGTAAGAGCGAAAAAGATACCCGTCAGTATCAGGCTATTCGCCTTGATAACGGGATGACTGTGCTGCTGGTTTCCGATCCGCAGGCGGTGAAATCCCTGTCGGCACTGGTGGTGCCGGTTGGGTCGCTGGAAGATCCGGAAGCCCACCCTGGGCTTGCACACTATCTGGAACATATGACGCTTATGGGTTCCAAAAAATACCCCCAGCCAGATAGCCTGTCCGAATTTCTCAAAATGCATGGCGGCAGCCACAACGCCAGCACGGCGCCGTACCGTACAGCCTTCTATCTCGAAGTTGAGAATGATGCGCTGGGAGGTGCAGTGGATCGTCTGGCGGATTCTATCGCGGCTCCCCTGCTGGATAAAAAATACGCTGACCGCGAACGCAATGCCGTTAATGCTGAACTGACCCTTGCCCGTACGCGAGACGGGATGCGTATGGCGCAGGTGAGTGCAGAAACCATTAACCCGGCGCACCCGGGATCGCGTTTTTCCGGTGGTAATCTGGAGACGCTGAGCGATAAACCGAACAGCCCGGTGCTGGATGCCCTGCATGCCTTTCGCGATAAATACTACTCCGCCAATCTGATGAAAGCGGTCATCTACAGCAACAAACCGTTGCCTGAGCTGGCAAGCATGGCGGCACAGACGTTTGGCCGGGTACCGAATAAAAATATCGACCTGCCGCAGATAAACGTTCCTGTGGTCACGGACGCGCAAAAAGGGATCGTTATCCACTACGTTCCTGCACTGCCGCGTAAAGTGTTACGCGTTGAGTTCCGCATTGATAACAATACGGCGCAGTTTCGCAGCAAAACCGATGAACTGGTCACCTACCTGATTGGCAACCGTAGCCCGGGAACACTTTCTGACTGGCTGCAAAAACAAGGGCTGGTGGAAGGTATCCGTGCCGACTCCGATCCGGTTGTGAACGGCAACAGCGGCGTGCTGGCGATCTCCGCCACCCTGACTGACAAAGGTCTGGCTCACCGTGATGACGTCGTGGCGGCTATCTTCAGCTACCTCTCTTTGCTGCGCGATAAAGGCGTCGATAAACGTTACTTTGATGAACTGGCGCACGTGCTGGATCTCGATTTCCGTTATCCGTCCATTACCCGCGACATGGATTACGTTGAATGGCTGGCCGATACCATGATCCGTGTGCCGGTGGAACATACCCTCGACGCGGTCAATATTGCCGACCAGTATGACGCCGACGCGGTAAAAGCCCGTCTGGCGATGATGACGCCGCAGAATGCCCGCGTCTGGTATATCAGCCCGAACGAACCGCATAACAAAATGGCCTATTTTGTCGATGCCCCTTACCAGGTGGATAAAATCAGTGACCAGACCTTCGCCGACTGGCAGAAAAAGGCCGGTGAGATCGCGCTTAAATTGCCGGAGCTGAACCCCTACATTCCGGATGATTTCTCGCTGATTAAAACCACGAAAGCCTATCCGCACCCGGAACTTATCGTTGACGAGCCGACGCTGCGCGTGGTGTATACGCCAAGCCGCTATTTCGCGAGTGAACCGAAAGCCGATGTGAGCGTGGTTCTGCGTAACCCAAAAGCAATGAACAGCGCTAAAAATCAGGTGATGTTTGCGCTCAATGACTATCTTGCCGGTATCGCACTCGATCAGCTTAGCAATCAGGCGGCCGTCGGCGGGATAAGCTTCTCGACCAACGCCAATAACGGTCTGATGGTCAATGCCAACGGCTACACCCAGCGTCTGCCGCAGCTGTTCCAGGCGTTACTGGAAGGTTATTTCAGCTATACCCCGACGGAAGAGCAACTTGAGCAGGCCAAATCCTGGTATGCGCAGATGATGGATTCTGCCGAGAAGGGTAAAGCGTATGACCTGGCGCTCATGCCGACGCAAATGCTTTCGCAAATTCCCTATTTCCAGCGCGAAGATCGCCGGGCGCTGCTGCCCTCTATCACCTTAAAAGATGTGCTGGCGTATCGTGATGCGCTGAAAACGAACACGCGTCCGGAGTTCCTTATCGTCGGAAACATGAGTGACGTACAGGCCAAAACACTGGCAGAAAATGTCCGTACGCAGCTTGGTTCGAAAGGCGACGAGTGGTGCCGCAACCAGGACGTACTGGTTGAGAAAAAACAGAATGTGATTTTTGAAAAGGCGGGTAACAGCACGGATTCAGCCCTGGCCGCTGTGTTTGTACCCACGGGTTATGATGAATTCACCAGTACCGCGCAGAGTGCGGTGCTGGGGCAGATTATTCAGCCGTGGTTCTACAACCAGCTGCGTACAGAAGAGCAGCTTGGTTACGCGGTCTTTGCCTTCTCCATGAACGTGGGTCGCCAGTGGGGGCTGGGCTTCCTGCTGCAAAGCAGTGATAAACAGCCTGCTTATCTCTGGCAGCGTTATCAGGCATTCTTCCCACAGGCGGAAGCGAAGCTGCGGGCGATGAAGCCGGAGGAGTTTGCTCAGATTCAGCAGGCCGTCATCGCTCAGGTGATGCAGCCGCCGCAGACGCTGGGTGAAGAAGCATCACAACTGAGCAAAGATTTTGATCGCGGTAATCTGAAATTTGATTCGCGTGATAAAGTAGTGGCCGAGATAAAACAGCTGACGCCGCAGAAGGTTGCTGATTTCTTCCACCAGGCGGTGGTTAAACCGCAGGGAATGGCGATTCTGTCGCAGGTTTCCGGTAGTCAGAACGGGAAAACGGACTACGTTAACCCCAAAGGCTGGACGATCTGGAAGAGCGTCAGCGCGCTGCAGCAATCTATGCCCTGGAGTAAGAAAGAATGACCGATACCGCTGAGCCCCTTAATCCCTTACGTTTACCTCTACAGGGTGAACGATTGATTGAAGCCTCAGCGGGAACGGGAAAAACCTTCACCATCGCCGCGCTCTATCTGCGTCTTCTGTTAGGGCTTGGTGGTAACGCCGCTTTTCCACGTCCGTTAAGCGTGGAAGAGCTGCTGGTGGTCACCTTCACCGAGGCCGCTACCGCTGAGCTGCGCGGTCGTATTCGTGCCAATATTCATGAGCTGCGCATCGCCTGCCTGCGCCAGACCACGGATAACCCTCTCTACGCCAACCTTCTTGAAGAGATTGCAGATAAGCAACAGGCCGCCCAGTGGCTGCTGTTGGCGGAACGGCAGATGGACGAAGCGTCCGTTTTCACCATTCATGGTTTTTGTCAGCGCATGCTGAGCCTGAATGCGTTTGAATCCGGAATGCTGTTTGAACAGCAGCTCATTGAAGATGAATCTGTGCTTCGCTATCAGGCCTGTGCGGATTTCTGGCGTCGCCACTGTTACCCTTTATCGCGCGATATCGCTGAAGCGGTCCATGCGTTGTGGAAAGGTCCCGAAGAGCTTCTTCGCGCTATCGACCGTTATCTTCAGGGCGAAGCGCCGGTTATCAAATCCCCGCCACCTGCAGACGAAACGCTGGCTTCACGTCATGAAAAGATCGTCGGAAAAATTGCTGCGCTCAAGCAACAATGGAATGCGTCCGTCGGTGAGATTGAGGCAATCATCGAAAACTCCGGGATCGACAGACGTAAATTTAACCGCGGCAACCAGGGTAAATGGATCGAGAAGATCAGCGCCTGGGCGCAGGAAGAGACGCGCGGTTATCAGCTTCCGGACGCACTGGAGAAATTCTCGCAGCGTTTTTTGATTGAGCGGACTAAAGCCGACGGCATTGTGCCTGAGCATCCTCTGTTTGTTGCGATTGAATCGCTGCTCGCTGAGCCACTCACGCTCAATGACCTGATGATCACCCGCGCCATGACGGAAATTCGCGAAGCCGTATCACGTGAGAAACGTCGCCGTGGCGAACTGGGTTTTGACGATATGCTGAGCCGCCTTGATGCGGCGCTGTGCAGTGAAAACGGCGAAGCCCTTGCCTGCGCGATCCGCACCCGATTCCCGGTAGCGATGATTGACGAATTTCAGGATACGGACCCTCAGCAGTACCGTATTTTCCGCCGCATCTGGCGACAACAGCCCGACACTGCGCTGTTGTTAATCGGCGATCCGAAACAGGCCATTTACGCCTTCCGCGGTGCGGATATTTTCACCTACATGAAGGCCCGCAGTGAGGTAGAGGCGCACTATACGCTGGATACCAACTGGCGCTCTTCCCCGGGCATAGTGCAAAGCGTCAATGCGCTGTTTAGCCGCATGGATACGGCGTTTATGTTCCGTGAGATCCCCTTTCAGCCGGTAAAGTTTGCCGCAAAAAACAGCTCGCTGCGTTTCGAATTCAACGGGGTGACGCAGCCCGCCATGAACTTCTGGCTGCTTGACGGTGAAGGCTGTGGCGTCGCGGACTATCAAAATGCCATGGCCCAGCATTGTGCCGCGCAGATCCGTGACTGGCTCAGCGCTGGTGCGCGTGGCGAGGCGCTGTTGTGGAAGGAAAATGAGTCAGCCCCCGTGAAGGCTTCTGATATCACGGTGCTGGTGCGCAGTCGTCAGGAGGCGTCGCTGATCCGCGATGCGCTTACCCTGCTGAACATCCCGTCCGTTTACCTCTCAAACCGTGACAGCGTTTTTGAAACTCTGGAAGCACAGGAGATGTTGTGGCTGCTTCAGGCCGTGCTGTCCCCGGAGCGCGAAAGTACGCTTCGCAGTGCACTAGCCAGCGCCATGCTCGGTCTGAACGCCCGTGACATTGATGCACTCAATAATGACGAAGCCGCATGGGATGCGGTCGTCGAAGAGTTTGTTCACTACCGTGAACGATGGCAGAAGCGCGGTGTGATGGCGATGGTGCGTGAGCTCATGGCGAAGCGACACCTTGCGGAGAATATGCTCGCGACAGCAGGCGGTGAACGCCGTCTGACCGACATTTTACATATCAGTGAGCTGTTGCAGGAGGCGGGCACGCAGCTTGAAAGCGAACATGCTCTGGTGCGCTGGCTGGCGCAACAGATTGCCGACCCAAACAGCAACGCCTCCAGCCAGCAGATGCGTCTTGAGAGTGATAAACATCTGGTACAGATCGTCACGATTCACAAGTCGAAAGGCCTGGAGTATCCGCTGGTCTGGCTGCCGTTTATCGCCAATTACCGCGTGCAGGATCAGGCCTTTTACCACGATCGCGAGTCGTTCGACGCGGTGCTCGATCTCAGTAAAGCGGAGTCCAGCGTTGAGCTGGCCGAGGCCGAACGTCTGGCGGAAGATTTACGCCTGCTCTACGTGGCATTGACCCGTTCGGTCTGGCACTGCAGCCTGGGCGTGGCGCCGCTGTTTCGCCGTCGTGGCGACAAGTCGGGGGAGAGCGATTTCCACCTGAGCGCGCTGGGGCGACTCATTCAGCTCGGCGAGCCCAAAGATGCTGCCGGGCTGCGCCAGTGCATCGAGTCGCTGTGCGGCGAGCATGTTGCCCTGCACATTCCGTCGCCACCCGATAACAGCCGCTGGCAGATGCCGGACTGGCGGGAATCTGAACTGGAAGCCCGGCAGATTCTGCGCACCATTGCCGACGACTGGCGCGTTACCAGCTACTCCGGGTTACAGCAGCACGGGCAGAGCATTGCGCAGGACCTGATGCCAAAGCTGGATATTGATGCCGCCGGAGCCGGTAGCGTGCCGGTTGAGCCTGCGCTTACGCCGCATCAATTTCCACGCGGCGCGTCACCGGGAACCTTTTTGCATAGCCTGTTTGAAGAGCTGGATTTTACCCATCCTGTCTCTGACGAATGGGTCCTGAAGATGTTACAGAGTGGGGGCTATGATGCACAATGGCAGCCGGTCCTCACCGAGTGGATCCGCGCTATTCTGCACGCCCCGCTCACGGCAGAGGGCCTCTCTCTCAGCCAGTTGACCGCCAAAGATAAACAGGTGGAGATGGAGTTTTACCTTCCCATCGCCAGCCCGCTGCGGGCTGACGTGCTTGATGCGGTGATCCGCGAGTATGACCCGTTGTCCGCCGGTTGCCCGCCGCTGAACTTCCGCCAGGTGCAGGGGATGTTAAAAGGCTTTATCGACCTGGTTTTCCGTCACGAAGGGCGCTACTACCTGCTGGATTACAAATCAAACTGGCTGGGTGAGAACAGCGAAGCCTACACCCAGCAGGCGATGGCATCCGCCATGCAAATGCATCGCTACGATCTGCAGTACCAGCTCTATACTCTGGCGCTGCATCGTTATCTGCGCCATCGCATTGCTGACTACCGTTACGAAGAGCACTTTGGTGGGGTGATTTACCTTTTCCTGCGCGGTGTGGATGCGGCTGACCCGCGTTCAGGCATCTTTAGCACACGCCCGCATGCGGCACTGATTGAGAAAATGGATAACTTATTTGCAGCAAACACGGAGGAAGTGGCATGACGATGCAGGAATTGTTGCTGGAAGCGGTAGAACAGCGACTACTGCGCCACCTGGACGTACAGTTCGCCATGATGGTGTCCGGTGATGAGCCTGCCGTGATGCTCGCCGCTGCCATCCTGAGTAAAGACGCAGGGGAAGGGCACGTTTGCCTGCCGCTTTCGCGTCTGGCGATGGATGAGAAAATGCCCGCGGCCCTGCAGTCCTGTTTTGCACTGCTGGGAGAATCCGTGGACTGGCCGACGGTGTTGCACCGTTCGCCTGCCGTCAGCGCAGCCGATAGCCAGACACCCATGATCCTGACGGGCGATCGTTTGTATCTCAACCGACTGTGGCGTAATGAACTGGCGGTCGCGCGTTTTTTCAGCGAGACCAATGCGCCTCTTCCCTGCGATGAAGACCAACTGCGGCAAACGCTGGATACCTTGTTTACCTCTGTTGAGGCGACAGACTGGCAGAAAGTGGCGGCGGCCGTGGCCTTAACACGGCGGATCTCCGTCATCTCTGGCGGCCCGGGAACCGGTAAAACTACCACCGTGGCCAAACTGCTTGCCGCCCTGATTCAGTTATCGGGTGAGCAAAAGTGCCGTATTCGTCTGGCGGCCCCTACCGGCAAAGCGGCGGCACGCCTGACCGAGTCGTTAGGTGGTGCGCTGCAGAAGTTGCCACTCACCGGGGAGCAGCTTGCCCTTTTCCCAAACGAAGCCAGCACGCTGCACCGGCTGCTGGGTGCTCAGCCGGGAAGCCAGCGTCTGCGTTATCACGCCGGTAACCCGTTGCACCTGGATGTGCTGGTGGTGGATGAGGCGTCAATGATCGACCTGACGATGATGGCGCGGTTGATTGATGCTCTGCCAGCGCACGCCCGCGTCATTTTCCTGGGCGATCGCGACCAGCTTGCCTCGGTGGAAGCCGGGGCGGTGCTGGGAGATATCTGCACTTATGCAAGCCTGGGATATACCGCTGAACGCGCTGAGGAGCTGTCCCGTCTGACCGGCTGTTCGCTCGCCAGTGAAAACCATTCCCTGGCGGGGGCGCTGCGCGACAGCCTGTGCCTGCTGCAAAAAAGCTACCGTTTCGGCAGCGACTCGGGCATCGGTCAGCTGGCTTCGGCTGTGAACAGAGGCGACCGGCAGATGACCTGTGCGGTATTTGACGGTCAATTCACCGATATCGAGAAAAAATCGCTGCAAACCGGGGAAGAGTATCAGGCGATGCTTGATGACGCCCTGCAGGGGTATCAGCATTTCCTGACGGGTGTACAACAGCAATGCACGCCCGCACAGGCGCTCGCCGCCTTTGGCGAGTATCAGCTACTGTGCGCACTGAGGGAAGGGCCATTTGGCGTAAGCGGTCTGAACGACAGGTTCGAACAGCTGCTGGGCCAGAAACGCAAAATCCACCGCACCCCGCACTCGCGCTGGTATGAGGGACGCCCGGTGATGATCGCCCGCAACGATAGCGCGCTGGGGTTGTTTAACGGGGATATCGGGATTGCCCTCGATCGTGGACTGGGGCTGCGCGTCTGGTTCCAGATGCCGGATGGAAGCGTGAAGTCCGTTCAGCCCAGCCGTCTGCCTGAACATGAAACGGCCTGGGCAATGACGGTGCATAAGTCTCAGGGCTCCGAGTTCAACCATGCGGCGCTGATCCTGCCGACACAGCTTTCGCCCGTTATTACCCGCGAACTGATTTATACCGCCATTACGCGCGCGCGTCAGCGCCTGTCGCTGTATGCCGATGAGCGCGTACTGCTACAGGCGATTGCCACCCGCACGGAACGTCGAAGCGGCCTGAGCGCGATATTTGAATCCCTTTAAGCGATAGCCCCCACCGGGTGGTGAGGGCTTCGTATTATCCCAGATCGGCCATCAGCACTTTTGACCGGCGCTGATAGTTGTACATCTCTTTCTTACTCTCCGGCAGTGATTCAATGTCCACCGGTGTAAATCCGCGCTCCTGGAACCAGTGAATGCTGCGCGTAGTCAGCACGAACAGCTTGTTCAGCCCCATCTGACGCGCCTGAGCCGCCACGCGCTCAAGCAGCATTTCACCCCGTGAAGAGCTCCGGTAGTCAGGATGCACCGCCACGCAGGCCATTTCTCCGATCTGCTCTTCCGGGAACGGGTAGAGAGCGGCGCAGGCAATGGTCAGGTTATCGCGCTGAATAATGGTGAATTTGTCGATCTCCATCTCCAGCTGTTCGCGGGAGCGCCGAACCAGAATGCCCTGCTGTTCCAGTGGGCGAATCAGCTCCAGAATTCCGCCAATATCATTGATGGTGGCGCGACGGATCTGCTCCGCGCTCTCCATCACAATCTGGGTGCCGATACCATCGCGGGAGAACAGTTCCTGCAGCAGGGCACCGTCTTCCTGATAGCTGATCAGGTGGCTACGACGCACGCCACTGCGGCAGGCCTTCACGGCACCGCGCAAAAAACGCACGGTACCCGAGTGGTAATCCCCCTCGGCTTCCAGCGCTTCTACGCGAGCCTGGGCCTCATTCGGGAAGAGCTCTGGCACAATCACCCCTTCATCATTCACGACGCCCTGGGAAGAGCAAAACCCAATCATTTTCTCCGCCTTCAGCTTGATGGCCAACTGAGTGGCAATCTCTTCTGAGGTGAGATTAAAGCTTTCACCGGTTACGGACACTGCCACAGGCCCCATCAGCACGATGGCACCGCTGTCCAGCTGGCGGTGAATGGCCTCTTCATCGATACGACGAATACGTCCGCTATGGCAATAGTCCACGCCATCGTCCACGCCGAGAGGCTGAGCGATGATAAAATTGCCGCTCACAACGTTGATGTGCGCGCCCTGCAGCGGTGTGTTGTTAAGGCTCATCGACAGGCGAGCGGTGATATCCAGCTGCAGCAGACCCGCCGCCTGTTTCACCAGCTCAAGGGTTTTCGCATCCGTGACGCGGGTATGTTTATGGTAAATCGGCTCGTGGTGATGCGCGGCCAGGTTGGCATCAATCTGCGGGCGCGCGCCATACACCACAACCAGGCGGATCCCGAGGCTGTGCAGCAGGCCAATGTCATTGACGATGCTGGAAAAGTTTTCATGCTCAATGGCTTCGCCGCCGAGCATGATGACAAACGTTTTTCCCCGATGGGCGTTGATATAGGGAACAGAATGGCGGAATCCCTGGACCAGTTCGGTTCTACGTTCCTTCACCATGACACAACCCTTAATGAATGTTTATTCGTAATTTCTGTATTTTTATTCGATTGTGGCCGTGTGTGCAAGCCTAAATTTTCTGCGACCCACAGAAATTGATAAGTAATCCGTGCGTTAGCGTATGAATGTTTACCCTTTTATAGATGACAGTTTATGCGTCATTCGTTAAAGTTTTCGGTCAATTTAGCGATTTTGTAAATCAATCACTTTTCTTGCTCGGGAGAAGCATGTCGGGATCCAATTCAGCAATAAGCCGCCGCCGGTTGTTAAAAGGGGCAGGGGCGATGTGGTTGCTTAGCGTCAGCCAGGTGGGTCTTGCCGCCACCAGTCAGGTGGTGGCGGTGCGCGTCTGGCCGTCGTCGACCTATACACGCGTCACGGTAGAATCCAATCGGGTGCTGAAATATAAGCAATTTGCTCTCAGCAATCCTGAGCGTGTGGTGGTGGATCTCGAAGGTGTTAACCTCAACTCTGTGCTTAAGGGAATGGCGGCGCAGATCCGCGGCGACGATCCGTTTATCAAATCGGCGCGCGTGGGTCAGTTTGATCCGCAAACCGTGCGCATGGTGTTCGAGCTGAAGCAAAACGTTAAACCGCAGCTGTTTGCCCTGGCGCCTGTTGCGACGTTCAAAGAGCGTCTGGTCATGGATCTCTATCCGGCGAATGCGACGGATATTCAGGATCCGCTGCTGGCATTACTGGAAGACTACAACCAGGGCAACCTGGAGAAGCAGGTGCCACCGGCCCAGAGCGGTCCGCAGCCCGGAAAAGCAGGGCGCGATCGCCCGATTGTGATCATGCTAGATCCTGGCCATGGCGGCGAAGACTCGGGCGCAGTGGGGAAATATCGTACCCGGGAAAAAGATGTGGTGCTGCAAATCGCCCGCCGGCTGAAGGCGCTGATCGATAAAGAAGGCAATATGCGCGCCTACATGACGCGAAACGAAGATGTCTTTATTCCACTGAAAGTCCGCGTGGCGAAAGCCCAGAAGCAGCGTGCAGACTTGTTCGTCTCGATTCATGCCGATGCGTTTACCAGCCGCCAGCCGAGCGGTTCGTCGGTGTTTGCGCTCTCGACTAAAGGGGCAACCAGCACCGCCGCAAGATTCCTGGCTGACTCTCAGAACGCCTCGGACCTGATTGGCGGCGTGAGCAAAAGTGGCGACCGCTATGTCGACCACACCATGTTTGATATGGTGCAGTCGCTGACCATCACCGACAGCCTGAAATTTGGTAAAGCGGTGCTGGGCAAGCTAGGCAATGTTAATAAGCTGCACAAAAACAGCGTTGAACAGGCCGGGTTCGCGGTGCTGAAGGCCCCGGATATTCCGTCGATTCTGGTCGAGACCGCGTTTATCAGTAACGTGGAAGAAGAGCGTAAGCTCAGGACGGCAAAATTCCAGCAGGAAGTGGCAGAGTCGATTCTGGCAGGGATCCGGGCGTATTTCTCAGATGGGGCGACGCTGGCAAGGCTTGGGTAGTTGAGTGCGCCGGGTAAACGCCCGGCAGTTTCACACACCGCAGATACAAAAAAACACCCTGAAGGGTGTTTATTGTTTTTAGAAGTGTTGGTTGCGGGGGCCGGATTTGAACCGACGACCTTCGGGTTATGAGCCCGACGAG